>JAUNJE010000019.1 GCA_030533415.1 Eubacteriales bacterium
CTTCGGTCGCCTTTACACAAGGGAGCCTTGGGCGCTCCCGCGCCAGAGGGTTTATTGACAGTCTGTGTGGCAGCAACTGTTGCGTTGCTGCCACGTTTTTTTATTGCAGTATGTCCGTCAGCGTCTTTTTCACCTTCTGGATTCTTCCCGGCGCAAAGGGGCTTTCCAGCCCCGCGCTGTCCAGGAAGGACAAAAAGTAGGATTCCTGGGTCGTCAGATTGTCTTCATACAGCCGCAGGCCCGCGCCGCTTTCCTCCTGCTCCAGCTGGTAGAGCTGCATGGCCGCGTCGTTGCTGACCACATAGCTGATGATGTACAGCGGGTTCGTATAATAATGGGTGATGTCCACAAATTCCCTCCGGTCATAGCCCACGCTGTCAAAGCCGTAGCTCCGGGCCACCGTGTCATACAGGCTATAGAGGTTTTCCACCGTCAGCGCCTCCCCGCTCAGGCCGTACATCTGCTGCTCAAAGCTGGCAAAGGCCGCCTGCTCCACATAGGTATTCAGGCTGTCCGCCATCTTTACCCGGGTCAGGGCCTGGGTGTTCTGCCCATAGCACAGGCTCAGGTACTCCATGCCCTGGGAGAAAACCTCCGACACATCCACCCCCACATAGCTGCCGTAGCTGGCGTAATCGTTGCAGAAATGGCCGAATTCGTGGGCCAAAGTCAACTGGTCGTAGGCGGTCAGCGTGGAATTCATGAAGATGAACGGCTCCCAGTAGCTGGTCAGATAGATCTCAAAGGAAGAATTGTATTTGTTCTCACCGTAAGCGATGTCATAAAGCCCCGCCGCTTCCAGCACCTTGAAGGCTTCCGCTACGGTGCCTCCCATATTCTTCGCGGCCCGGCGGACATAGCCAAGGGTTTCCTTTTCCGGGCACGGTTCGTAGGAGGCATCCCATACGCCGCTGCCGCTCATCTGCCGGTACAATGGCACCAGCTCCTGCCGGATCTGCTCCAGGAGGGCGCCGGCCTGGCTGGGGGTATAGTCCCGGTAATAGTAGAAATCCCAGGCAAACTGGAGATAGTCGCTGTAGCCCCAATAGGCGGCGATTTCCTGCCGCAGGGCGATCATCTCCACCAGCAGCTGGGCCATATCACCGGCGCAGGCATCGTAATAATCCTCCGTACCGTATTCATAGGCCAGGGACTGCTCCGAAAGGGCATAGTACCTGCTTTGAAGCTGGGCCTCCCGGACGAGCATGTCCGTAAATTCCGCGTCCCACAGGTTCTCCCCGTCGTAGCTTTCGAAGAAGCCCTCTCCAAAGAATTCCGCTTCCAGCTCCTGCCGGCACGGGGATTGGGCCAGGGCGTAGTAAAGCTCCTCCAGTGCTGCGTCCACATCGGCGCTGTTCTGGGCACAGAAATTGGACTCCTGCTCCCAGTAGCTGTCCGTCAGGTCGCTACAGTAGCGGATGTCCGCCAGGGCGCTGCAGGTATAAAACCAATCATAGGCGTCATAAAAATGGTAGACCGCCTCCAATATGGCATCCACATCCTCCCCCTCCGCTGCCGAACAGGCATCCTCCAGGGTCTGCCGGACTGCGGTCATGTCCGGGCGCTCATATTTCATCAGCTTATAATGTACCAGGCCGTCCCCCGCCACGCAGCCGCACAGCAGCATTGCCAGGGCCAGCAGCAGCGCGGCCAGACGCAGCTTGTTTCGCTTCATACCATGCACCTCCTGTTTTGGGATACATTTTACCATAGGAGGACGCAATTTGCAATGCACGCGGCGGAATTCCGGTATTTGGTTCCGCTCCGCAGAAAAATTGTAAATTTTTTGGAAACCCCTTGCATATCCCAAAGGGCTATGCTAGAATATTGCGTAGCTTGCTACATTTTATTTTGGAGGTGATCCCACTGCAAATGCACTACGGCCCCCTTCTGCGCACACTCCACTGCTGCACCGACCAGGCCATGACCGTGGCATTGGAAAAAATGGAGCTGACCTCTGCCCAAGGGCATATTATGGGATTTCTGGCCCACCGTGCGGAGCCGCCCTGCTCCCGGGACATCGAAGAAACCTTTCACTTAAGCCACCCTACCGTCTCGGGCCTTCTGTCCCGCCTGGAAAAAAAGGGCTTTATTGAATTCCGTACCGACGAGAATGACCACCGCTGCAAACGGATCTACGTCCTGCCCAAAGGGCGGAAATGCCACGAAGAAATGCACCGGAACATCCGGGAAACAGAAGAGCGTCTCGTGAAAGACTTTACACCGGAGGAACAGGCACAATTCATCGCCTTTCTGGAGCGGGCTATCACGAACATGGGCGGAAGCCCATGGCATCACCATCACAAGGAGGAACCAAAAGAATGATAAAACGTCTTGCCCGGTGCATCCGGGAATACAAATGGGCAGCCATTATCAGCCCCCTATGTATGGCCGGCGAGGTCTACATGGAAGTCAAAATTCCGCTGGTGCTGGCAAAGATCGTAGACCTTGGCGTGGAAATGAGCGACATGGGCGCCGTAGTAAAATACGGCCTGCTCCTGGTGCTGTACGCCCTGTTCTCGCTGGCCTTCGGCTCGGCATCGGCTGTCTATGCGTCCAAAGCCGCCACCGGCTTTTCCCGGAACCTGCGCCATGATATGTACTATAAGGTGCAGACCTTCGACTTCTCCAACATCGACAAATTCTCCACATCCAGTATCGTCACCCGCCTGACCTCGGACGTGGCAAACATCCAGATGGCCTTCCAGATGATGATCCGCATGGCCATCCGCTGCCCTATGATGCTGATTCTGGCCACCAGCAACGCCTATTCCATCAGCCCCAGGCTGTGCGTGGTCTACTGCGTGGTGCTGCCCCTGCTGGGCGTAGGCCTGTACATATTTATCCGGACCGTGTTCCCCATTTTCGACCGGGTGTTTAAGACCTACGACAAAATGAACAACGTGGTCCAGGAGAACCTCCACGGCATCCGGGTTGTCAAATCCTTTGTCCGGGAGGACCGGGAAACGGAGAAATTTACCACGGTTTCCGGCGAAATCTACAAGGATTTCTGCAAGGCTGAGCGCACCATGGCCTTTGCCAACCCCCTGATGCAGTTTGCCGTCTACACCTGCATCATCGTCATCTCCTACTTAGGCGCCACCATGGTGGTCCAGTCCGGCAACGACGCCGCCATCGGGCTGACCACGGGCCAGCTGACCTCCATGTTTACCTACACCACCCAGATCTTGAGCAGCCTTATGATGCTGTCCATGGTCATTGTCATGCTGACCATGAGCCGCGCGCCTATGCGCCGTACCACCGAGATCCTGATGGAAACCCCCGATCTGGACAACCCCAAGGTCCCCGTTACGGCTGTTCCTGATGGCTCCATCGACTTCGAGAATGTGTCCTTCCGTTACTCCAAGACCGCTGACCGCAACGCCCTGGAAAGCATTGACCTCCATATTGCCTCCGGCATGACCGTAGGCATTCTGGGCGGCACCGGCTCCAGCAAGTCCACCCTGGTGCAGCTGATCCCGAGACTGTATGACGCCACGGAAGGGACTGTCCGGGTCGGCGGCATCGACGTCCGGGATTACGATATCACCACGCTGCGCAACGCCGTCTCCATGGTGCTGCAAAAGAACGTGCTGTTCTCCGGCACCATCAAGGACAATCTGCGCTGGGGCAATCCCGACGCCACGGACGAGGAAATGATCCACGCCTGTAAACTTGCCTGTGCCGACGATTTCATCCAGACCTTCCCCGACAAATACGATACGCACATCGAGCAGGGCGGCACCAATGTCTCCGGCGGCCAGAAGCAGCGGCTCTGCATTGCCCGGGCACTGCTGAAAAAGCCCCAGATTCTGATTCTGGACGACTCCACCTCCGCCGTGGATACCCGGACCGACGCCCAGATCCGGCAGGCCTTCCGGGAAGAGATCCCCGGCACCACCAAGCTTATCATCGCCCAGCGTATTTCCTCCATTGAGGACGCGGACCTGATTCTGGTGCTGGACGGCGGCAAAATCGTCGCCCAGGGCACCCATGAGCAGCTGCTCAAGACATCCATCATTTATCAGGAGGTCTACCACTCTCAGACGAAAGGAGGGGAAGAATAATGCCCCCTGTCAAAATGAGCGGCGACGGCCGCATGGCCAAGAACCCCAAGCAGACCATTACCCGGCTTTTGTCCTATATGGGCAAATACAAGCTGACCATGGCCATCGTTGTAATCTGCATTATTCTCAGCGCCATTGCCCAGGCGGCCAGCTCTGCTTCTCTGGGTACGCTGGTTGACCGGTATATCACCCCTATGCTGGCCCAGTCCAACCCTGATTACGCGCCCCTGGTCAAATTTCTCTGCATGATGGCCTGCATTTATCTTGTGGGCATGCTGTCCGCCTTCTTATACAATTTTCTGATGGTAAAGGTTGGCCAGGGCACCCAGAAAACCATCCGTGACGAAATGTTCACCCACATGCAGACCCTGCCCATCCGCTATTTCGACACCCATCCCGCAGGCGATGTCATGAGCCGCTACACCAGCGACATCGACACCCTGCGCCAGATGCTGTCCCAATCTATCCCCCAGTGCATCTCCTCCATCGCCACATTGATCGTGGTGTTTGTGGCCATGCTGGTGACCTCCCCCATTCTGACCGTTGTCCTGCTGCTTACCGTGTCGGTGATTATCTTCGCCACCAAGACCGTTGCCGGTAAATCCGCCGGCTTCTTCATCGGCCAGCAGCGGGCCTTGGGCGCTGTCAACGGCTATGTGGAGGAAATGATCAACGGTCAGCGCGTGGTCAAGGTTTTCTGCCACGAGGAGACCTGCAAAGAAGAATTTGACGCTCTCAATGACAAGCTCCGGGAGGACGCCTTTCGCGCCGGTGCCTATTCCAACATCATGGGGCCTGTGAACAACAACTTAGGCTATGTCCAGTATGCCATCCTGGCCATTGTCGGCGGCCTGCTGGCGGTGTACTCCGGCGGCAGCCTGCTTTCCCTGGGCAAGCTGATTTCCTTCCTGACCCTGTCCCGCTCCTTCAACCAGCCCATTTCCCAGGTCAGCAACCAGATCAATTCCATCGTCATGGCCCTGGCTGGCGCGGAGCGCATCTTCGAGCTGATGGACGAGGAGCCGGAAGAAGACCACGGCTATGTCACCCTGGTCAACGCTAAGATAGACGAAAACGGCAGCATCACCGAGACCTCCGAACGTACCGGCCACTGGGCTTGGAAGCATCCCCACAAGGCCGAAGGCACCGTCACCTACACCGAACTGAAGGGCGACATCACCATGTTCAATGTGGATTTCGGCTATGTGCCCGAAAAGACGGTGCTGCACGATGTGACCCTCTATGCCAATCCCGGCCAGAAGATCGCCTTTGTGGGCGCCACCGGCGCGGGCAAGACCACCATCACCAACCTGATCAACCGCTTCTATGACATCGCCGACGGCAAGATCCGCTACGACAATATCAACATCAACAAAATCCGCAAGCCGGACCTGCGGCGCTCTCTGGGCGTAGTTCTGCAGGATACCAACCTGTTCACCGGCACCGTCATGGACAATATCCGCTACGGCAAGCTGGACGCCACCGACGAGGACTGCATCTACGCCGCGAAGCTGGCCAACGCCCATGACTTCATCACCCGCCTGCCCCAGGGCTACAACACCGTTCTGACGGGCAACGGCGCCAGCCTTTCCCAGGGCCAGCGCCAGCTGATCGCCATCGCCCGGGCGGCCGTAGCCGATCCTCCCGTCATGATTCTGGACGAGGCGACCTCCTCCATCGACACCCGTACCGAAAAGCTGGTACAGGACGGCATGGACGCCCTGATGAAGGGCAGAACAGTCTTTGTCATTGCCCACCGCCTGAGCACCGTCATGAATTCCGACTGCATCATGGTGCTGGATCACGGGCGCATCATCGAACGCGGCACCCATGACGACCTGATCGCCCAGAAGGGAACGTACTATCAGCTTTACACCGGCGCTTTTGAGCTGGAATAAGGCAATCCCCAGAAGAGGAGCGGAAGCATCTGCTCCTCTTTTCTTTTGTTCATCCGAAAAAATATACTGAACTGCCTTCCCTTTTCAGTTTCTGTTAAGCATTTTATTGTATACTGATCCTGCACAAAGCAAATCCATAATGAAAGAAGGCATCCTATGAAGAAAATGCTTGCCCTGCTGCTGGCCGCACTAATGCTCACCGGCTGCGCAGCCAATACCGTGGCGGAAGCCACCACCGTGGAAACCACCGCCTCTACCGAAGCGGCCCCCGCGGAAACCCTGTCATCTTCCGAGCATGTTTCCCGCTTTGATTCGGAAACCGTCATCGTTCTTTCCGACGAAGGCATCACCGTCAACGGCGGCGAAGAAACGGACACCGTTTACACCTCCCATGACATCATCTATTACGAGGACAGGGATACCTACGAAAGCGGCAACCCCTACGGCGAGGGCGAGGAAAACCAGCGCCACAGCGCCGAAGAAGCCGCTGCCCACACGGTAGTCAACATCACCGCTCCCGGCGCTTACCGCGTCAGCGGCACGCTTTCCGCAGGCCAGATCCGCATAGACCTGGGGGATGACGCCTACGACGACCCCGACGCAGTCGTGGAGCTGATTCTGGAAGATGCCGATATCACCTGCACCGTTGCCCCTGCCATTTTGTTCCTGAACACCTATGAATGTGACGGAAACTGGTCCACGGAAACCGCCCAAGCCAATGTGGACACCTCCGACGCAGGCGCGAACCTGATTCTCTATGGCGAAAACCAGGTGTCCGGCTCCCATGTGGCCCGAATCTATAAAGACGCCGAGGGGGAAAAGAAGCTGTGGAAGCAGGACGGCGCCATCTACTCCTACATGTCCATGAACGTTTACGGTCCCGGCTCCCTGGACCTGATCGCCGACAACGAGGGTCTGGACACGGAACTGCACCTGACCATCAACGGCGGCAATATCGCCATCCGTTCCCAGGACGACGGCATCAATACCAATGAGGACGGCGTCTCCGTCACCACCATCAACGGCGGCAGCCTGCACATCATCGCGGGGCTGGGAAGCGAGGGCGACGGCATTGATTCCAACGGCTATCTCGTCATTAACGGCGGCACCGTGGTGGCCTCCGCCAATCCCGCCTCCGATGCCGGCCTGGATTCCGACCTTGGCTCCTATATCAACGGCGGCACCGTTGTCGCCCTCGGCTCCACCATGGACTGGGCGGAAAGTGACTCGGAACAGGTCACCATGAACCTGCAGTTTGCCCAGTACCAAAGCAGCGGCAGCGCCATCGTGGTTACCAAAGAGGACGGCACCGTGGTCTTTGCCTATGATCCCAGCGAGGACGAGGTCCTGGGGGAGAATATGCGTCAGTTCATGGGTGCGGTGATCTCCTGTCCCCAATTTGTCCAGGGAGAAAGCTACAACGTTTATCTGGACGGCATAGTTACCGGCAGCGATATCGGCGGTGTCTATGACATTTCCACCATCACCGCTTATGAAGGCGGCACCCAGATGCAGTATACCGGCACCGATGTTTCCATGGGCTTCGGCGGTCGTGGTGGACAGGGTCCCGGCGGCAAAGACTTCCAGGATTTTGACGGAGAACGGCCAGAGCTTCCCGACGGAGAAACCATGCCGGAAGGCGGCTTCGGCGGCCGCGGAGGGCAGAAGGAAGACGGTCCCGGTGGCTTCGGCGGAGAAAGGCCCGAAGGCTTTGGCGGGGAAATGTCTGAGGATTTTGAAGGAAAAATGCCCCTACCCGACGGGGAAACACTTCCCGAGGGAGAAACGCCCCCCGATGGGGACCGCTTTGAAGGCGGACGCCCGGACGGAGCGGGTATGAACGCCTCCGGCGAGGCCAATACCGTATTTTACATGCAGGATAAGGTCAACGCCTTTTCCGGTGTCTCGGCTGTAGCCGAATAAGCAAAAAACGCCCTGCGGTTTTGCAAAACCGCAGGGCGCAGACTGTCGATAAACCCTCTGGCGCTTATAGCGCCCAAGGCTCCCTTCTGCAAAGGCGACCGAAGGGAGTGCCTTGCGCTGAGCTGTCACGCGAACAGCGTGACTGAGGGATTGTCGCGGTAAAATGTTTCCTTTTCGCCGAAGTCCAATGCGAATTCGTAACATTCCACTGCACAATCCCTCCGAGGCGGCTTGCGCCGCCCCACCTCCCTTTGCACAAGGGAGGCTTTGGTGCAGTGCAAATTGGTAAACTTCTACGTTTAAACTTACTTTTTCGACACACTGCGCCCTGCGGTTTTTGGAAAACCGCAGGGCGTCTTTTATTTTATACGTTTTCGAGATGGAAAAGAACGAAAATCCGTATTGCGCATCAGCAAAGCTTTGCGCCGGCGGGAATATCGTCGCTGACCATGATCAGGTTCAGCTTTTCCTCTCCCTTTTCCGTATGAACCGCGCTGAGCAGCATACCGTTGCTCTCCCGGCCCATCATTTTCCGGGCAGGCAGGTTGGTGATGGCCACCAGGGTCTTGCCAACCAGCTCCTCCGGCTTGTAATACTTCGCGATCCCGGACAGGATCTGGCGGTCTGTGCCTGTTCCGTCATCCAGGGTGAAGCACAGGAGTTTTTCACTCTTCTTGACAGGCTTGCAGTCCTTGACCTTTACAGCCCGGAAATCCGACTTGCAGAAGGTGTCGAAATCAACCTTTTCTTCGGAATACGGCTCGATTTCCAGGGCAGGAACCGGGGGCTTGCTCAGCTCCTCCAAAGCCGCCAATTCCTTCTCCACATCGATTCTGGGGAACAGGGCAGGACCGCTGAGCGTTGCCGCATCCGCAGGCAGGACCCCGAACACATTCAAGCTGTCCCAATCCATCCGCGCGCCGCCCAGCCGCTTTGCGATTTCCTCGGAGGTGCCGGGCATAAAAGGCGTCAGCAGGCCGGCGCAGATGCGCACCGTCTCCAGCAGATTGTACAGCACCCGGGCCAGGCGGGGTTTATTTTCCTCGGACTTGGCCAACACCCAGGGAGCGTTCTCGTCGATATACTTGTTGGCCCGGGAAATGACCTTGAAAATCTCCGCCAGCGCGTTCTGGAAAGCGAACTTCTCCATCTGCTCCTCGTATTTATCCCGCAGGGAGGCCGCTATCCGGAGCAGCTCGGCGTCCTTTTCCTCGTCGGCTGTCTGCTGGGCCGGCAGATTAGCGCCGAAATATTTCTGCGCCATGGCAACGGTACGGGACACCAGATTGCCCAGGTCATTTGCTAAGTCCACATTGATGGTGTTGATCAGCAGCTCATTGGAGAAGTTGCCGTCGGAGCCGAAGGGGAAGGAACGCAGCAGGAAGAACCGCAGAGCGTCCACGCCGAAGCGCTCCGCCAGAATGTAGGGATCCACCACATTGCCCTTGGATTTGCTCATTTTGCCGCCGTCCAGCAGCAGCCAGCCATGGCCGTAGACCTTCTTAGGCAGGGGCAGGTCCAGGCTCATCAGCATGGCAGGCCAAATGATGGAGTGGAAGCGGACAATCTCCTTTCCCACAAAATGCACGTCGGCAGGCCAGAAGCCCTCCAAATCATCATACTTGTCGTTTTCAAAGCCCAGGGCGGTCATGTAGTTGAACAACGCATCAATCCAGACGTACACCACATGGCCGGGATCGAAGTCCACGGGCACGCCCCAGGTGAAGCTTGTGCGGGAAACACACAAATCCTCCAGGCCGGGCTTGATGAAGTTATTCACCATTTCGTTGACGCGGCTCCGGGGTTCCAGGAAATCCGTGTTCTCCAACAGGTCCTGCACCCGGCCGGCATACTTGCTCAGGCGGAAGAAATAGGCTTCCTCCTCCGCGTCCTGGACCTCCCGCCCGCAGTCGGGACACTTGCCGTCTACCAGCTGGCTTTCCGTCCAAAAGGACTCACAGGGCTTACAGTACTTGCCCTTGTAGGTGCCCTTGTAGATGTCTCCGTTGTCGTACATTTTTTTGAAAATCTTCTGAATGGCCGCCACATGGTAGTCGTCGGTGGTGCGGATAAAACGGTCATAGGAAATGTTCATCAGCTTCCACAGGTCCAGCACACCGCCCTGGCCCAGGACGATGTCGTCCACAAACTGCTGCGGCGTAACGCCTGCCTCTTTGGCCTTGTCCTCGATCTTCTGGCCGTGCTCGTCGGTGCCGGTCAGAAATTTGACCTTGTAGCCCTGCAGCCGCTTGTACCGGGCCATGGCGTCCGTGGCCACGGTGCAGTAGGTGTGGCCGATGTGCAGCTTGGCAGACGGATAGTAGATGGGGGTGGTAATGTAATAATTACCTTTGCACTTTTCGCACATATTTTCTCCTCCTATAAATAAAAAAACCGCCCTGGGATGACCCAAGGGCGACAAAATTGACGCGGTACCACCTTGATTCGCAGCTTACGCTGCCTCATGGCGCGTTAACGGGCGCACCCGAAACCGCCTACCTATCGGCGGCCCAGCTCCGAGACCATGTTCCCCTGTTCTCCCCGTGCCCACTCTCACCTTCCAGGGCTCTCTGACCGGTTCTCCCAGGGTACTCTTCTCTTCCCAGCTTTTGCAATATTGTATTTGTTATTATAGCCCGAAACGCGGCAGTTTGTCAACACCCAATTGCGAAACGGCGGAGAAGCCGGCTGTCCGGGATACGGCTACAGCTTCTCTTCCTTCTTCGTCAGCCACATGGCCACGGCAATGGCGCTGATGCCGCCCACCAGCTTCCCCGTGATCATGGCGCCCATCATCTCCGGGGCAAAGCCCGCCGTGAAGCCCAGATGGTCGCCGAACACAAACGCCGCCGACACGGCAAAGGCAATATTGATGACCTTTCCCCGCTCATTCATATCCTTCACCATGCCGAAGGTGGCAATGGAATTGGCAAGGCTGGCAATCAGCCCCGCAGCCGCGGCGTCATTGATGCCCAGCCGCTGTCCCACCGCCATCAGGGGCTTTCGCAGCAGCTTTGTAATGACGAACACCAGCGGGAAGGCCCCCGCCAGCACAATGGCGATGGTGCCCACGGTGGCAAAGCCCTCCGAAATCGGCGCCATGCCCGGAATCACGGCATAACCTGTCAGCGCTTCCACAATGGCTGCCGCCAGTCCCACGGTCACCACAATGACCACGCACTTTCCGAACACCTCGAAGCCCCTGACCATGGCCCGTTCCGCCCGCCACAGGCCCAGAGCGATCAGCAGCGCAATGATCACAATGGGGATCAGGTTGCGCAGCACCATCCCCACCTGGTATCCCGCCACCAATCCTCCCGCAAAGACACCCAGGGGAATGGTCACGATACCGCAGAGGATGCCCTTGGCCATGGCGGGCCTGTCCTCTTCCTTCAAAATGCCCATGGCCACCGGGATGGTAAAGACAATGGTGGCTCCCAGCATGGAGCCTGTCAGGACACCGCCCAGCATGGCCGCCTGGTGATCCGTTGTCATCTCCACGGCCAAGGCGCCGCCGCGCATATCACAGGCCAGGATTGTGCCGGCAAACATGGCCGGGTCAGCCCCCAGGAAGCCGTAAACCGGCACCACCACAGGCTTCAGCACCGCTGCCAGCACCGGCGCCAGGGATACGATTCCCACCATAGCCAGCGCCAGAGAACCCATGGCCAGGATGCCGTTTTCAAACTCCTGCCCCAATCCCCAGCGGTTGCCGAAGATGCGGTCAAGGGCGCCCAAAACCGCAAACCCGGCCATGACCGCGATCAATATTTCATGAAAAGACATGGTATCCCTCCTGATGCCGTAATCCGGTTTCCCGGTGGTGAAGGCTTTCCCTCTCCTGAAAGACGCCTTCCCTTCCAACCGTATCTTTTACCTCTCGAATTTTTCTTCCTTTTCGTCCACGATGGCCACCACAGCGGCATCCACCGGGGCGTCCATGCAGTACCGGGACGCCACCGTCCCCGTTGCCAGCAGCACCCGGTCTCCGGTGCCCGCACCAACCTGGTCCGCCGCTACAATCCGCTGTCCGTCACTTTCCACCACCAGAAAGGTCTGTCCCTGCAGGCAGGCGGCCTTCCGTGTGGCCCAAATGGCTCCGATCACTTTTCCAACCTTCATTTCGTTCCCTCCATAATTTCCTTTGCCAAAGGCGTCAGCACCGCACCGGGGCTGGGCAGCCGCCCGGAATTGCGCAGAATCCGGGCTTCCTCCGCCGTAATCAGCTTCTTCCGCCCGCCGTCCGTAAACAGTACGCCCCAGTTTTTCAGTTCCCTCTGGGCGGCCGTCAGGCTGCCCGCCAGCGCCCGGTTTTTCGGGACCTCCGGTAACCCCGGCGTGTAGAGATACACCGCCTGTCCCTCCGCCAGCGCCGCCAGAACCCGTTCATCGCGGAACCGCAGAAGCTGCGACAGCGTCAGCGAGCCGATGACCACCGCTTCATAGGGCGGCTCCGCCACATACTGGTAGCCCAGCTCCGTCCCCGGCTCCTTTCCGATCAGCAGCGCCCGGGTCATGGGAGGATCCTCCCCAGATCGCCCTTGCGAAAGCCGCAGGCGTTTGCCTCATCGTAGTCCAGATGCACATAGGCGGCAAAATCCGGGCTGACCCGTATCACCACATCGTCAAAAATCACGGGCCGGGCCGTATAGGTCCGCAGCTTCACCGTCTGATTGTTCCGCACCCCAAACCGCTGCGCATCCTCCGGGGTCAGATGGATGTGCCGCTTGGCGGCAATGACCCCCTGGGGCAGGGTCACACGGCCGCAGGCTCCCACCAGCACCGCACCGGGGCTGCCCTTTACATCTCCGGACAGCCGCACCGGCGCGTCGATCCCCAGCACCCTGGCATCCGTCAGGGAAACTTCCACCTGGCCTTCCTTCCGCTCCGGGCCAAGCACGGCCACGTTCTGAAACTCCCCCTTGGGGCCGATGACCGTGACCCGTTCATTCGCCAGATACTGTCCCGGCTGGGACAGGGGACGCTTAGGGGTCAGGGGATGCCCGAAAAGGATCTCGGCCTGTTCCTTTGTCACATGCGCATGCCGTCCCGAGGCCTCCAGTTCCACAAAAAGCCGGAGCGTAATGCGCTCAACCAGCGCATGTAATTCCTGTCCGTCCATAGGTTCCTCCTCGCTTTTTGGCGTCCTGCCGCCAAAATACAGAATACGGCACTGGGGTATCCCTACTGGGATTCTCTCACATTCCCCGAAGGGATACCGCCGTTGGCCGCGTGATTTACCGCAGCCGCTCCAGGATCTTCTCCGTCAGCAGCTCCACAAGATCCGAACTGACCGCCACCTTCGGCGCCTGCTTCTCCTCCACGCCCCAGGCCACCCGCCGGATGTTGATCAGGTCCAGGGGGGAAATGTTGTTGGAGGAGCTGCTGCCGCCCACCGCGCCGCAGCCCAGGGTCAGCGCCGGGAACAGCCCCGTTGTGGCCCCGATGCCCCCCAGTGCCGCCGGGGTGTTTACCAGGAACCGGGACACAGGGATTTTTTCCGCGAAACGCCGGATCACATTTTCGTCGGCGGCGTGCATGGCAAAGGTATGGCCGCTGCCCTCATGCCTTAGGACCTCTATGCTTTTGGCAAGCACCGCTTCCTCGCTGTCCATGACGAAAAACGCCAGCACCGGGCAGAGCTTTTCCATGGAGTAAGGCCGGGTAGGCCCTGCCTCCTGCTCCCGGGCTACCAGGACCTTGGTGCCATGGGGAACGGGGAATCCCGCCAGTTCCGCCAGACGCGGGGCGCTTTTGCCCACGATTTCCGGGTTCAGCGCTCCGGTGGGGCGGAACAACAGCTTTGCCAGCTGCCCTGCTTCCTGGGCGTTCATAAAGTAGAACCCCTGCCGCTGTCCCTCGGCACGCACCTGCTCCTCCAGCGCCTTTTCCACGATGATGCTCTGCTCCGAAGCGCAGACCGTACCGTTGTCAAAGGTCTTGGACCGGAGAATACATTGCATCGCCTGGGAAATATCCGCGCTGTGGTGGATATATGCCGGCCCATTGCCCGCTCCCACGCCGATGGCGGGCTTTCCGGAAGAATAGGCCGCCTTCACCATACCGGGACCGCCGGTGGCCAGGATCAGCCGCACCGGCTCCGCACCCATCAGCTCCTGGCACCCGGCCATGGCAGGGATGCTCAGGCAGGCCACCGATCCTTTGGGCGCTCCCGCCCGTTCCGCCGCCTCCGCCACGATCTGCGCCGCTTTCCGGGTGCAGACAATGGCCTTGGGGTGGGGAGAAAAAACAATGGCGTTACCGGATTTCAGGGCGGTCATCGCCTTATAGCACACGGTGGACGTGGGATTGGTACTGGGGACAATGGCAGCGATGACCCCCACCGGTACGCCGATCTCCCAAAGCCGCTGGTCCGGGACCTCCCGCAGGAGGCCCACGGTCTTCATCCCCCGCACCGCCTGGGCCACCCGCTCCGAGGCAAAAAGGTTCTTTGTGATTTTATCCTCCACATTGCCGAAGCCCGTTTCACTGACGGCCATTTCCGCCAATACAGGCGCTTCCTTGGCGAAGGCCTTCGCAACCGCTTCCACGATATTGTCCAGCTGCTCCTGACACATTGCCGCCAGCCCCAGCTGGGCCTGCTCTGCCGCCTTCGCCAGCGCCCTGGCCTCCTGGCGGGCCGTTAAATCTTTGTCAAATTCCATATTTCCTCCATTGGTCAATACCTGTTTACGGCCCTGCCAACAGCCTAAAACAGCAAGCTTGACCCGTCGCCGGCTTTTTTCGTCAGCCGTCCGTTCTCTACAAAGCCCATTTTTTCCAGCCACCGCTGGAATTCCGGGATAGCCGTTTTCCCGGTCAGCTCCCGCAGGGCCGCCGTTTCCCGGAAGCCCGTGGTCTGGTAGTTCAGCATGATGTCATCCCCGTGGGGAATGCCCATGAAATAGTTGCACCCCGCCATGGTCAGAAGGCTTGCCAGATTCTCGATGTCATTTTGATCCGCTTTCATGTGGTTGGTATAGCAGCAGTCACAGCCCATGGAGATGCCGGTCAATTTGCCCATGAAGTGGTCCTCCAGTCCCGCCCGGGTCACCTGCCGGGCATCGTAGAGATACTCCGGGCCGATGAAGCCCACCACGGTGTTCACCAGGAAGGGCTGGAACCGCTTGGCAAAGCCGTAGCACCGGGCCTCCATGGTCACCTGGTCCGTGTCATAGTGGGCGTTGGAGGAAAGCTCCGAGCCCTGGCCCGTCTCAAAATACATGACGTTGGGGCCTTCCGCCGTGCCTTCCTTCAGCAGCAGCTGGCGGGCCTCCTCCAGCGTCGCCCCGGAGAAGCCGAAGGCCTCGTTGCCCTTCTGGCTTCCGGCAATGGACTGGAAAATCAGGTCGCAGGGCGCCCCCGCCCTCACCGCTTTCATCTGGGCCGTCACGTGGGCCAGGACACAGATCTGGGTGGGAATGCCCCAGTGCTCCTTGATCTCCTGAAAGCGCCGCAGAATTTTGCCCGCCTGCTCCGGGGAGTCCGTCACCGGATTCAGTCCGATGACCGCGTCACCGGCGCCAAAGCTCAGGCCCTCCAGCGTGGATGCCGTGATGCCCTCCGGGTCGTCGGTGGTGTGGTTGGGCTGCAGGCGGCAGCTCAGCGTCCCTGGCAGGCCGATGGTGGTGTTGCAGTGGGCGGTGATGGTGATCTTATTGGCGGCATAGATGAGATCCAGATTGCTCATCAGCTTGCACACCGCCGCCACCATCTCCGCCGTCAGCCCCCGGCTGAGCTTGCGGATGTCCGCCCCGGTGGTGGTCTCCGAGAGGAGCCATTCCCGCAGGTCCGACACCGTCCAGCCCCGGATCTTGGCGTAAACCTTTTCGTTTACGTCGTCCTGAATGATCCGGGTGACCTCGTCCTCCTCGTAGGGGACAGCGGGATGCTCCCGCAAATCCCCCAGGGTCAGGGCGGACAGCACCACCTTGGCCGCGACCCGCTCCTGGGCGGTTTCCGCCGCCAGGCCGGCCAGCTTGTCCCCGGTTTTTTCCTCGTTGGCCTTTGCCAGTACCTGCTTGATATCCCGGAATGTGTAGGTTTTCCCCAATAGGGTGGTTTTCAGCTTCATATCGTTCATCCTTTTGTGCACAGAGCGGACGAAAAACCGCAAAAGGACGGTGTTCCCCTCGGGAATGAAGGATATCCCGTCCCGAAGGGACACCGTCATTTCGCATTTTGGTTTTTACTCTTCCACTGCACCATCAAAATATAGAGCATACTGCTCATCCGGTTCAGCGCCTGCAGGATATCCACCCTCGTTGGATTTCCTTCCCGGTCGCAGAAGGCCGCCACCGCCGCCAGCTCCGCTTCCCGGGCCGCGCACCGGGCACGGTTCAGACGGGCGATCACCGCCCCGTCCGCCGCGCTGGGCATGAAGTGGGGCTGGCCGTAGTAATCCTGGGGGAAATGGCTGCGCTTGCGCTGCTCCTCCTCCGTCAGGCCGCAGAGCCTGTCCCATTTCAGGGGCTCCTCCAGCACCTCACAGCGGATGATCTGCCGGGCCAGCGCCAGGACCTCCCCCACCGGGGTGACCAGTCCTTCCTCCGCCTGCTGGCTCAGGATCAGCTCCGCTTCCAGGGTGTCCATTTTCCCCCGGAACAGGATCCGGGGGTGGTCCTTCCGTACCAAAACATCCCCATGCAGATGGGTCATCTGCTCCGGCTTCTCTAACAGATAGCCCCCGTTTAACAGCCTGTATTGTTCGATCCTGGCCTGCTCCGCCGGACGGATCTCGATCCGTTCCCGGTTCAAAAAATCCCGGGCGCCGCTGGTCAGCTGGTCCCCCTTCCCCAGAAAGTAGACCCGCTTGCCGTCCCGGTTGCGGATATTCGCCCGGACGGCCTCCTCGTTATAGAGCATTCCTTACTTGCTGGCGGGAGGATTCTGGCTCAGCCGGCCCTTGGGCAGGATGGCGTCCACTTCCATGTGAGGCCGGGCGATGACATGGACGGAAATCAGCTCGCCCACCTTTTCCGCAGCGGCCGCGCCGGCGTCCGTCGCGGCCTTCACCGCACCCACGTCACCGCGCACCATAACGGTCACCAGGCCGCCGCCGACCTGCTCCTTGCCCACCAGCTGCACATTGGCAGACTTGACCATGGCGTCCGCCGCCTCAATCGCGCCGATCAGGCCCTTCGTTTCGATCATACCCAGAGAATTCGTATCCATTGTTGTTCCATCCTTTCCAATTGTTTGGCGTCATGCCGCCAAAATATACCGTACAGAAGGCGCTGCGTGCTTTTCTAGCCTTCCAGCGGCCTTACGGCCACCTCCGCTACCGCCTCGGCAAAAGCCGCGCAGGCGGCGTCACAGGCGCTCTGCGTTCCCGCCAGCAGGCCGCCGCCGAAGTTCGTCTCGCTGGGCGGCGCGTAAAGTTTACATAACGTCACATCCGCCGCTTTCAGCGCCGCGTCCATGGCGTACATGCCCTCCAGCGGCGGGGCGATGAGATAGGCCAGGGCAGTCCCTGTCCGCACACCCGCTTCGCCTGCCAAAAAGCTCCCCACGCTGCTAACAGTTTGCGCAAGATAAGGCACGCTATTCACTTCTTCAAACCCGATTCGCTGCAGCGCGGCCAAAGCCGCCTCCATGCCGCTGCGCACCGCTCCCGGAGTCTGCCCCGCCAGGATTCCAATGACCTCTCCCGCGTTTGGCGTGGAGGCGTTGGCCGCTCCGGCGTAAAAGCTGCGGCCGTAGGCCACCTCCACCTCCGCCGCCTTCGTCGCCGCGTCCAGGGCGATATAGGTGGCGTCATCGCAGTCGGTGGTCAGGATTCCCAGGGAGGGATATCCCTTGGGCGCGCCCAGGGCTTCGCACAGAGTGGGACTGGCATTGGCAAGATACCGCACCGCCAGCACGTTTACAGGTATCATGCCCCCGCCTCCATGTGCAGCCCCACGCCGGAGACCTTCTTGTTCAGGATCGTTTCGATCAGCCCGGCAATGTGGGCGCCCGCCTCCACCGCCGGCGTACCCTGGGCATGGATATTGGAGACGACCGTCCGGCTGGATTCCGACACCCCTGTCCGGGGCTGGTAGGTGATATAGGCCGACATGCTCTTGTCCGTCACCAGGCCGGGGCGCTCCCCCACCAGCATGCACACCAGCTCACAGCCCGTCACATCGCCGATGGCGTCGCCGGCGCCCACCCGGCAATAGCGGACAAAAATAGGCGTTCCCGCGTCAATGCCCCGAATCTTCAGGCCCTCCCGGATGGATTCCAGGCAGTCCATGGCGTTGGCCATGATGGCGGCGGAGCTTAGCCCGTCCCCCACCACGATCTGCACCCTGGGGGTCCCGGGAATGGCGGCACGGATCTTTTTCTGGTTCTCCTCGTCAAAGCACCGCCCATGGTCCGGGCGGGTCAGGTACTCGTCCTTGTCATGGCACTTGGTCTGAACCTCCGCCATGCCGTTTTTCGCGGCGAAGTCCTCGCTAACCTGGGAAAACACCGCATCCTGGGCCGCCGCATGATCCGCCCGGAACCGCAGCATGGTCAGGGTCTTATACCGGGCACCTGCCCGGCCGCTTCCCAGCCGTGCGGGGGTCCTCTCCTTCATCTTTCGGAATTTTTCTCCCTCCGCCGGATGGTCCACCAGATAAAGCTTTCGCAGATCCAGGGCCGTCACGTCCGGGACAAAATCCCCGTCATGATAATCCGTGGGCTGCTTTTCCGGCTGGGGGGCAGTGGGATGGTAATCGCTGGCCTTCACCATAGGCTCCGCATCCAGGCCCCCCAAAATTTCCGCCACCATGGCGGCCAGTTCCTGTTTGTTCATATGAATCTCCTAATCTGTTACTGCGATAAAACCAAGGTCTTTACCACGACCGGAAGGGCATGGCCCACGGGAGCACCGATGTCCAGATAGCTTCCCTCGCCGACCCTCACCCGGTCAATGCACAGGATCGGGGCATCTCTGGGCAGCCGTACCGCCAGGGCCTGGCCCAGGGCCTTGGCCATGTCCTGCTCCAGGCACAGAAGCAGCGGACCCTGGGCCTGCGAAATGATTTGCTCCGCCATGGCAACGGTCTCCCGGTACGTCGGCGACAGCAGGCCCGGCATGGCAAGCACGGTCATGCCCTCCTGCCTGCCAAGCTCCCGGTGGATGTCCGAAAGCTTTTCAATGTTCGCCACCGGCACATTTTTCATGGGAAAATGCACATTCTGGTAAAACACCGTGCTTCCGGACAGCTGGGCGCTGTGGCACCCGGCGCCGATGACCGTGGCCCGGATGGTTTCGCTGCCCAGCATATATTCCCCCCGGCAAAGCAGGCTTTTGCGGATCGCCTGCCCCAGCACCGGACCGATGTCCCCATATTCCAGCCAGGGCACTTCCCGCTCTATGCAGTCCGCCACGCCCCCGGAAAAGGAGAGCACCGCACCGGCCGGGGGCGGTGCCCAGGTTTGTCCCGCCTCCGCCGTTGTCAATTGCTCCAGCAGCGGCCCGGATTCCCGCAGCCCGGCCGCCATTTCCAGCGTCTGGACCAAGGTCTGTACAACCGCTTCTATCTGCTCCCGGCCTGCCAAATCCCCGGTTTTCAGACCACAAAGCCCCTTCAAAACCGGGGAAACATAGGAAACGGTGCCGTTTTGTTCCAGCTTGATCAGCCGTCCCCCTACGTTCAGGCAGCCCGTCTGCACAATCTTCCCCGACCGGATCAGCGCAAGGTTGCTGGTCCCGCCGCCGATATCCATGTGGAGCACGGTTTTTCCCGACCGCTCGGAAAAATCCACCGCCCCGGCGCCCTTCGCGGCCAGGACGCTTTCCAGATCCGGTCCCGCCGCCGCCACCACAAACTCTCCGGCAAAATCCGACAGGGCTTCCAGCACTGTCCGGGCATTTTCCTTCCGGCTGGTCTCCCCGGTGATGATGATGGCGCCCGTGTCCACACTGCTGCGGGTAATCCCCGCCTGCCGGTACTCCCGCTCCACGATTTCCCGCAGGGCGGCGCCGTCCATGTGGCTCTCATCCAGCAGGGGCGTGAAATGCACCGGGCTTTTGTACAAAATCTCCCGCCGGGCAATTTCCATTTCCGGAACGGCGAAGCTGGATGCCCGGTTTTCGATGGTCAGCTCCGACAGGATCATCTGTGTGGAGGTGGTTCCCACATCCAGTCCCACACTGCGCAGCCGCTCAGACACGCCCCGTCACCTCTTCCAAAATCCGCCGTACCAGGAAGTCCTCCACCTCCATGGGATTGCTCCTGCAGCAGGGATCCTCCAGCGCCGCCTTGACAATATCCCCGGCATTCCGCCACACCGCCCGGGGGTCCACTCCCGCCTGGGCCAGGGTTTCGGGGAGGTTCAGCTCCCTGCGCAGGCGGATCAGGCCGTTTCTCAGATTCCGCACCGCAATGGTGTCGGCGCTGCCGCCCATGCCCGCCGCTCTGGCCAGCTCGGCATACTTCTTCCCCGCCACATGGGCGTTGCAGCTGATAATCGCGGGAAGCAGAATGGCATTCAGCCGGCCATGGGCCACATGGAACATGCCGCCCAGGCTGTGAGACATGGCATGGCACAGCCCCAGGCCCGCCTGGGTGAAGGCCATGCCCGCCATGGTGGCCGCCAGATGCACCTTCAGCCGGACCTCTTTCCGTCCCGCGTAGGAGGCGGGCAGCGCGGCATAAGCGCTGCTGAAGGCCTCCCGGGCATAGATATCCGTCACCGTCCCGGCATCCCTGGCCACATAGGCCTCCACCGCATGGGCCAGCACATCGAAGCCCGCCTCGGCAATCAGGCCCTTTGGCAGCTCCTGCAGCAAATCGCTGTCCAGAATCGCCACATCCGGGCGCAGGCGCTTGTCCACCAAGGGATGCTTGACCTTTTCATGGGTCAGGATGGCAAAATCCGTCACCTCGGAACCGGAACCAGAGGTGGTGGGAATCGCCACCAGCTTGTAGCCGCCTTTGGCAAAATAGGCCATAGCCTTGGCACAGTCCATGGCACTGCCTCCCCCCAGGGCCACCAGCATATCCGGCGCAAAGGCCCGCAGGCGCGCCGTTCCCTCTGCCGCCAGCTCCACCGTCGGGTCCGGCTGAATCTTGTCGAAGATCTCCACCTCAGGGCATTTCGCTGCGTCCGCCACCTGCTTTGCCAACCCCGTTTTTGTGAAATAGGGGTCCGACACCAGAAACAGCCGCTTTGCGCCCATGCTGCCCAGAGCCGAGATCGCCCCGGCCCCGGAAATAATCTTTGTTTTACAGGAGAATTCCTCCATAAAAACCCACCGCCTTTTCAGGGGTAGTATTTCCCAAGGCACGAAAATCATGTATGTTTTCTCAACAAAATAACCCTCCCGGCGTCCTGTGGACGCCGGGAGGGTTTAGAAAACTTTTCTTGAATTAGTACTGGGTGGGCTTGATGTGCCAAATCTCTTCAGCATACTGGCGGATGGTGCGGTCGGAGGAGAACTTTGCCGCGGAGGCCACGTTCATCAGGCACTTGCGTCCGAACGCTATACGGTCGGCATAGTCATGGTTTGCCTTCAGCTTGGCATCCAAATAGGATGCGTAGTCCAGCAGCAGGTAGTAATGGTCAGCCTTGTGCCAATTGGTGCCGTCCAGCAGGGCGTGGAACAGCTCTCTCTGGCCGTCGTCGGTGGGCACGGTACCGTCCACCAATGTGTTGATGGCACGGCGCAGGTCGGCATTGCTGTCGTAGATGCCCCGGGCATAATAGCTGTCCTTGGCGGCGTTGATCTGCTCCACGGTGTGGCCGAAGATATACTCGTTCTCCATTCCGGCCTCCTGGGCGATCTCCACATTGGCACCGTCCAGGGTACCCAGGGTCACGGCGCCGTTCAGCATCAGCTTCATGTTGCCGGTGCCGGAGGCCTCCGTGCCGGCGGGCGAAATCTGCTCGGAGATGTCGGCAGCGGGAATGATATGCTCCGCATAGGAGCAGTTATAGTTCTGGATAAAGACCACCTTCAGCTTATCGCTGACCGCGGGATCATTGTTGATCATCCGGGCCACCCGGTTGATATAGCGGATGATGGACTTGGCCCGGGCATAGCCGGGAGCGGACTTGGCGCCGAACAGGTATACCGTGGGATGGAAGTCAGGCAGGCGGCCCTCCTTCAGGCGGAAATAGATGTCCACAATGGACAGGATGTTCAGCAGCTGGCGCTTATACTCATGCAGGCGCTTGACCTGAACGTCAAAGATAAAGTCAGGATTCAGCATAACGCCCTCATGCTTGGCAATGACGCTGCACAGCTGTTCCTTCTTCATGCGCTTAATGGCGTTGAACCGGGAAACCAGTTCATCATCAATCTGGGGCTTCAATCTGCCGATCAGCTCCAGGTCCTTCAGGAAGTCACCACCCACCTTTTCCGTAATCAGGCTGGACAATTCGGGATTGCACAGGCCGATCCACCGGCGGGGGGTGATGCCGTTGGTCTTGTTCTGGAAGCGCTCGGGGTAGGCATAGTACCAATCCTTGAAGCAGTCATCCTTCAGGATCTGGGTGTGAATCTCCGCCACGCCGTTGACATAGGTGCCGACATAAACGGACAGGTTCGCCATATGGGCGGTGTTGTCCTTGACAATAAACAGGTTGGGATGCTCCCACTTCAGCTTCTGGTCAATGCGGCAGATGATGTCCACGATCTCCGGCACCACACTGCGCATCAGGTCCAGGGGCCACTTTTCCAGCGCTTCTCCCATAACCGTGTGGTTGGTATAGGAGAAGGTCTTCTGCGCCACCCGGAAGGCATCGTCAAAGCTCATGCCCTCCAGCATCAGCAGGCGGATCAGCTCGGGGATGGACATGGCCGGGTGGGTGTCGTTCAGCTGAACGGCATAGAATTCCGAGAAACGGCTCAGGTCATTGCCGTGGGCAGTCTTGAAGGTGCGCAGCATATCCTGCAAAGACGCGGAACTG
The DNA here is from genome assembly GCA_030533415.1 of Eubacteriales bacterium. Classification (GTDB taxonomy): domain Bacteria; phylum Bacillota; class Clostridia; order Oscillospirales; family Oscillospiraceae; genus Faecousia. The sequence goes on from JAUNJE010000019.1 coordinate 22,778, forward strand.
AGGACATACTGCTGCTTGATACGCAGGCGCTTGCCCTCCCAGGTGGAGTCATTGGGATACAGAACCCGGGTGATGTCCTCGGCCTTGTTTTTGGCATCCAGCGCCCGCAGGTAATCCTGGTCATTGAAGGCGTTGAAATCCAGCTCCTGCTCCGCCTCGCACTGCCACAGGCGCAGAGTGCCCACATTGCTGGTGCCGTAACCGATGACGGGCACATCGTAGGGCACCGCCAGAACGGTGTGCTCAGGGAACTTGATTTTTACGGTGTGGTTATAGCGGCGGTAGGACCAGGGGTCTCCGTACTTGGTCCAGTCGTCGGCCTTTTCCACCTGGCTGCCATTGCCGTCAAAGCTCTGCTTAAACAGGCCGAACTTATAACGCAGGCCGTAGCCGGACAGGGGGATGTTGGTGGAAGCGGCGGAGTCCAGGAAACAGGCGGCCAGACGTCCCAGACCGCCATTGCCCAGAGCGTCGTCCTCAATGTCCTCCAGGATCGCCAGATCCACACCCCGCTCGGCAAAAAGCCTCTTCATCTCATCCAGAATCCCCAGATTGAACAGGTTGCTGTAAACCAGACGGCCGATCAGATACTCGGCGGAGATGTAATAAGCCTTCCGCTCACACATACGGGTCTTCTTGGAATGGCTCCAGTTGTCGGCAATCGCCATCATAACGGCCTGGCCCAGGGCCTCATGGAGCTCCTGAGGGGTCGCGTCCTTCAGGCCCACATCGTAGGTGTACTTTAACTGTGCCTCCGTCCACTGCAGAATATTATGACAATTCAAACTCATGTTAGCTCTCCATTCTAAGCGGATTTCCGCTGTTGCTTCATTTCTATGGCGGCAGCTGCCGCAAAACCGGACCGCGCACCGGGCGCCGTTCGGATATTCCATGCTATGAAACGTTTCCATAAAATCCACAGCATGCTTTTATAAATTAATACTTTTTTTATTTTTTGTCAAGTAAAACCAGCCGATAAAGGTGTATGATTTCATATTTTTGGCATAATGTTCAGATTCTGCCCGTTTTTTTCGTACGATATACCCCGGTGTGTACAAGGCATCCGTCCTTTTCCCGAAGGAGCGGGCCGTCCATATGCCGCCGCAGCCGTAAAAAACAGGCCTGCCGGTTAAGGCAGGCCTGTTGCTGTCTGTGAAAATTAAGCTTCCAGGTTGATACCGGTCTCCTTGTTGAAGACGTGGCAGACATGGCCGGGGAAGGTGAAGTTGACCTTGGAGCCATTGGTCAGGGCGGCAACCTCGGCACCGGTCATGTTCATGGTAGAAACGACCATGACAACATCGCGGCCCATGGAGGTGACGTGCAGGTGGACAGAGGAGCCCATCATTTCGGAGACGTCGACCTTGCCATCCAGACCGGGAGCCAGCTCAATGTGCTCAGGACGGACGCCCAGAACGACATCCTGCTCAGCCACATTGTTGGCGGCCAGCTTCTTCTGCTTCTCGTCGGACAGGGTCACGGTGATCTTATCCAGCTGAACAGCATACTTGCCGTCGACCTTGACCAGCTTGGCGTTGTCGAACATGTTCATCTGAGGAGTACCAATGAAGGTAGCGACGAACAGGTTGTAAGGATGGTTGAAGACCTCCTGAGGAGTGCCGATCTGCTGGATGAAGCCGTCCTTCATGATGACGATACGGTCGCCCAGAGTCATAGCCTCAGTCTGGTCGTGGGTAACATAGATAAAGGTGGTGTTGATACGCTCACGCAGCTTGATGATCTCAGCACGCATCTGGTTACGCAACTTGGCATCCAGGTTGGACAGAGGCTCGTCCATCAGCATGACCTGAGGGGCACGAACGATAGCACGGCCGATGGCAACACGCTGGCGCTGGCCACCGGACAGAGCCTTGGGCTTACGGCCCAGGTACTGGGTGATATCCAGGATCTCAGCGGCTTCCTTAACCTTCTTGTCGATCTCGTCCTTGGGAGTATGGCGCAGCTTCAGAGCAAAAGCCATGTTCTCGTAGACGGTCATATGGGGATACAGAGCGTAGTTCTGGAAGACCATGGCAATATCGCGGTCCTTGGGGGCCACGTCGTTGACCAGACGGTCGCCGATGTACAGCTCGCCCTCGGAGATCTCTTCCAGGCCGGCGATCATACGCAGGGTGGTGGACTTACCACAGCCGGAGGGACCGACCAGAACGATGAATTCCTTATCGGCGATTTCCAGGCTGAACTCCTGAACCGCCACGACGCCCTTGTCCGTGATCTGCAGGTTCGTCTTCTTCTCAGGCTCATCGCCCTTCTTCTTCTTTTTCTTCTTTGCGTCGTCGCCGTTGAAGGGGTAGATCTTCTTGATGTTCTTCAGGGTTAAACTTGCCATTTCTTTTCGACTCTAAACGCACCGAGCCTTTCGCGTGCGTTCTCGCGTACCGGGAAGCATCATCCCGGCAGCATTACGACAGGTCTCCACACTGCCGCACCGTGAGTCAGACGGGGTTATCCTCCTTTATTTTAGCGGTATTGCGTCTATTTAGTGGAGTAGGCGCAACCCACCTGGATAGAGATATGATATCACAATTTACAGCCCCTGGCAATCGTAGGTTTCTACAGTTTTTCCGGTGTTCTTTTAGGCAAATTGCCCTCAGTCACCGCTTATTTTAGGATATAACCATCCTCCGTAGCTTCCAGTGTGGAACCAAAGTAAACTGCCATGGCCTCTTCCAGCCATACCGCGTCCGCCACTGCCGCAGTCTCATAGCAGGAGTGCATCGCCAGCTGGGGCAGTCCGATGTCCACTGTGGGGATGCTGACATGGCCCAGGGAAATGCGGCCCAGGGTATAGCCGCCGGGGATGTCCGCCCGGTTATGATAGCTCTGCACCGGCACACCGGCCTTGCCGCAGATCTTCCGGAAAACAGAGGCGGAAGCGCCGTCGGTACAATATTTCAGATTCGCATTGTATTTCAGCACGATGCCTTCGCCCATCACCGGCGCATTGGCCGGGTCCGCGTATTCCGGATGGTTGGGGTGGAGGGCATGGGCATTGTCGGCGGAGATCATGAAGGACTGGGCCAGCATCCGGCTGTGGTCCAGCCCCAGTGCCTGGCTGATACGCCTGAGGGTGTCTGGCAGCAGCATCGAGCCCGCCCCCTGTCCGGAGCAGGAGCCGACCTCTTCACTGTCAAAGACACACAGAACGGGGATATCCCCGCTCTCTTCCGCGTTCAGGAAGCCCTGGGTGCAGCCCCAGGTGCATTCCAGGTCGTCCAGTCCCGCAGAAGAAATGTATTCCTCATCGACGCCCCAGACGGTGGCCTTCTGGCGCACATAAACATACAGGTCCTGCCCCAAAATCCTGCCGCCCGCCTCCTTCTCCAGCAGGGCCTTCAGCTTGCCCTGGGTGTCCTTTCCGCCGATCAGGGGCATGATGTCCGAAGCCGGATTCCACTTGTATCCGTCGTTGATCTGCCGGTTCATATGAATCGCCACATTGGGGATCAGCAGCAGGTCCCTGTCAATGTCAACCAGCTTGGTGCGCACACCGTCCTCCGTCTCCACCATCACCCGGCCCGCAATGGACAGAGGCCGGTCCAGCCAGGGCGCGATGATCATGCCGCCGTAGCGCTCCACCGCCATGCGGGTGTAGGGACCGGTCAGTTCAAAATTCTCCTTGACCTTAAAGCTGGGGCGGTCGGAATGGCTGGCGCTCATAAGGAAGCCCTTGGGTGTGGTCTTGGGCACGCGGAACGCGATAAGGGAAGCACCGCCCCTGCCCAGGTAATATTTTCCGCCGGGGACCAGATTCCAGTCCTTGTGCTCCAGCAGACGGGTATATCCCCTGTTTTGCAGCTGCTGCGCGATATAATCCTGGGCGTGGTACACGCTGTGAGACGCATCCAGGAAATCCCGCAGCGCATTGATTTTGCTATTCATGCTGTTTCCTCCTATTTTCATGACGCAAAGGACTTGTTTTTGTCCCCGGTCCATTTTTATCGGCCCTATTTTACACCAGACGCCCGCTTCCGTCAACCATGGAAATTGTTCCTCCGGTTTTTGTCGTTTTTCGTCGATAAGTTCCGAAAACTTTTCATTTTTGTCGGAAATCGTCTACTTTTGACGAGCGATTATTTTTGTTTTTCCTTGCAAAAACGATCACTTCATGCTATGCTTTATTTGTCGCACGCGGCCATGTACCGCGTACTGGGGAGAATTTTACATGACAGGAGAGGAATGTATGGAACACGCAACAACCGTATTCATTGCCGACAGCGCTGAAGACTTCTGCAACGGACTTACCGCTGCGCTGCAGCGTGCCGACGGTTTTCATGTAGTGGGAACAGCCAATGATGGGGAACTGGCTATCCGCATGATCGAAGAAAGAAAACCGGACCTGCTGGTGCTGGATCTGATGCTGGCGAAAAAAGACGGCATCAGTGTGCTCAAGTCCATGGCGAATCTGGAGCGCAAACCCATGACGCTGGCCACCTCCGGATTTGTGACGGAGTATGTATCCACGGCGGCAGCCAACCTGGGGGTTCGGTATCTGATGCTGAAGCCCTGCGATATGACCGCGCTGGTAGAGCGGCTGGAAGAGATCCGGGGTGGGGAGAGCCTCCGGTATCCCGAAAAGCGCCGCGCCGACAAGACCAGTATTGAATCCATGGTCACCAACATCATCCATGAAATCGGCGTTCCGGCCCATATCAAGGGCTACCAATATCTGCGGGAGGCCATTATCATCGCGGTAAACGACATGGATGTTATCAACGCCATTACGAAGGTGCTGTATCCTCAGGTAGCCAAGACCTTCCAGACCACGCCGTCCCGGGTGGAGCGGGCCATCCGCCATGCCATCGAAGTGGCCTGGGACCGGGGCGATTTGGACACACTGCAGCGGTTCTTTGGCTATACGGTATCCAACACCAAGGGAAAGCCCACCAATTCCGAATTCATCGCCCTGATTGCGGACAAGCTGCAGCTGCAGCTGAAAGCCGCCGAGGCTGCCCAATACTAAAAAATTGCCATTTTATAGTAAAAACACGCCTGCTTGACCGGCCGAAAAGCCGGAAAAGCAGGCGTGCTTCTTGTGGTGATATATATAATGCGAATCAAGAGTTGAATTGTTTGGAAAAAACGGGAAAACACACCAGTTGTCATCCTGAGCGAGCGGAGCGAGTCGAAGGATCTTGGCACTTAAGTTACGTACCAAGAAAAAGCAAATGCGAAGATCCTTCGACTCCGCCGCCTTTGGCGGCGACCCTCAGGATGACAGCCGTTCAGAATACTTTCACTGTTTCAACTCTTGATTCACATATATAAATAATGCTTGATTTTATATTTTTTCCTGAATACAGTAATCGACTAACTTTTTCGATGATTGATGAATATATAGAGCTGAGGTATAATAAACAGGAAATTTGAAAACTACACTTTAATCACAAAAATCTATGATACGCTATCCCTGGAGGTGGTATTATGCAAAAGATTTTGGTCGTTGAGGACGATTTTGATATTCAAGAGCTTTTACAGAATTTTTTGCAAGAGGCAGGTTATGAAATCATTTTAGCGGGTGATGGTGTTGAGGCTATCACTGTATTCCCCACCGCACATTTCGATTTAGTATTACTTGATGTAATGCTCCCCAAAATTGATGGCTTTGCCGTTTGCGAACTGATACGGAAGCAATCCCAGGTTCCCATCATCATGCTTACCGCATTGAGCGGGGAAGAAGAACAAATCCGGGGATTGGATTTACAAGTTGATGACTATATCACAAAGCCCTTTTCTATGCCAATTTTAATTCGCAAGATTGCCGCCGTCCTGCGGCGGAGCAGCGGGCTGCAGGAAAATGAACACAAAACAATTTCTTATCAAAACCTCGTTTTGGATTGCGACAATTATACAGCCACAATAGGCGGAGCCGCATATGAATTAACACAGCGGGAATTTGAAATATTAAAAGAGCTGCTCACGAATCAGGGACGCATTATGACACGGCAAAACTTTTTGGACAGACTATGGCGATATGATTTTTATGGGGATGCGCGTGTAGTTGATACGCACATCAAGAACTTACGAAAAAAGCTGGGTATTGACTTTATCCAGACGATTAGAGGGGTGGGATATAAAATTGATAAAGCGAATTAAAAGCAGTTTGTTGGCAAAAGTTTTTCTCACAACATCGGCCATGTTGCTATGTATGTCATTATTGGTGTTTGGGATATTGGCGTGGTTCATGCCACAGACCTATTCCAACAGGCTGAACACAGTTTTAGATGAACGAGCGCAAGGTTTTATTTCCGAACTGGAGCAAGTAGCTTTTTCAGACAGTGGCGGTTTGTTCGATCAGTTTATAGCGGATATGGAAATCAATTCTGTTGAGTTATACAACAGCGACGGCGATTGGGTTCCGTTACCCACAGAAGAATTTGATAATGAGTGGGGCGTTAATATCGCACAATCGGCAGTTGTTGGCCTGGGTGAAACAAATCCTATCTTATCAAACAGCTACTACTTTTCTTTTGCTGATTGTAGTGATCGCTATATGCTTACTGTCTATGGAGAGGCCGAACAGATTGCAGAACTGCAACAGTCCTTTATCCGTGTTTTTCCGCTTGTTTTGCTGATTGTTTTAGTAGTTGCTTTTATTATGTCGTGGCTATATTCCCGCATGATTACAAAACCAGTTTTGTCAATCAGCCGCATATCAGAAAAAATGTCTGCGTTACAGTTGGACTGGCAAGTTGACGACCGACGGACTGACGAGCTTGGAGTTTTAGGAAACAGCCTTAATTCGCTGTCTCGCAATCTTTCTACCGCACTTTCCGACTTGCAAAGGGCAAACAAAAAACTTGAGGCCGACATTGCGAATGAGAAAGAGCTGGAACAGGCCCGCACAAATTTCTTTTCAGCAGTATCCCATGAATTAAAAACACCTGTTACCATTATCAAAGGCCAGATAGAGGGGATGCTGCTCGGTATCGGGGCATATAAAGACCGTGAGAAATATTTGGCAAGAACGCTGGAAATTGCGAATACCCTTGAAACGATGGTGCAAGAGATATTAACGATCTCACGGCTGGAAACTGCGGGGGAAACTCTCAAAAAAGACCGTTTGGATTGCGTTCAGATTATCAAATCCTATTTAAGCGAAACCGAAGATTTGATTGCGGAAAAGGATTTACAAATACATCTTGATATACCACCAGCCACCTTTATAAGCGGCAACAAAATGCTGATGAAAAAAGTATTTTCAAATCTCATTGGAAATGCAATCAAATATTCTCCATATGGGGCGTCTATCTACATTTCTGCCTATGCAGATCAAGAACAGATATGTTTTTCTGTTGAGAACACAGGTGTGCATATCCCGGAGGACAGTATTCCGAAACTGTTTGACGCATTTTATCGTGTGGAGCAGTCCAGGAGCCGCAAAACTGGCGGTAGTGGACTTGGGCTATATATCGTACAGGAAATCCTACGTCAACACGGAAGTGAATGTAGGGTCTGCGATACGCAGTCCGGGGTAAAATTCTTCTTTACAATTTAAGCACAGCAATAAAAGCGGCGGGTGGCTCACTCGCCGCTTTTCAACTACACACAAATCACAAACGAATCCCAAATGTATCACAAAAAAGAGTGGTATTCTTTAGGTAATCTCAAAGAAAGGATGGTGTTTCTTCAATGAACACAAAACCCCTGCTCGCATTAGCCCTTGGCGGGGTGTTGCTCGTTGGGTGCTTGGCCGGGTGCAGTACGGCGGCGGCATCCCAAGGCGGCACTTCCCCTATCAGCACTACTTCCCCGCAAATTTCCAGTGCGTCCGGCCCGCCCCTCTCCGCAACGGCTGAAGATGGAGGGGCTGTCACCAATGTTTCCTGCGAGGAACAGTTCAAGCCCTATGAGCAGTTTGGCCTGACATACGATGCCAGCAAAAATGAACTGCAATACAACGGCAAAGTGGTGCGTTGGTTTGAGGACTACTATACCATAGCGGATGGCATTCAGGCGGGCCAGGACTTTTTCAACGAAAACGGCGTTGTCGATGTGTATGCTGTCCGTGATTTCAGCAGTATTGTCCGGGCTGATGATGGCTCCTTTGACCCCAGCGGAAAACTGATTGGTGTAAAGGAGTTTTCGGCGGAGGAATTTGCCGCCCGTGACATTGCGGCAATCAAAAATCCACCACTTCAAGTTACCATGACAGGTGACCCGCCCTCCGTAAAGGAGCTTGAAGATATGGCAAGGGAATATGAGGCGTTTAGTGTCACCTATGACGCTAACAATGACCAGTGGTATTTCAACGGCGAAAAGGTCCGGCTTTTCCAGGACGTGCTGACTTCCAACGGTGAAAGCCTGACCGGGGGAAACTTCCACGGCACAATCCGCACGATGGGGAGTGCAGACGGAACTATCGACATTTACACGGTGCGCGACTTTACAAACCCGGATGCTAACGGGTATGGGACGTTGATGCGCGTTGAGAAATTCAGCCAAGAGGAATTTGATGAACATACACGCAGAGAGGCACAGACCAGCTCTGGCTTTTGTACCGTAGAGTAAAGACTGCCGCACGACGGCAAAAGAAAAAGCCGTCATACAGCGGCCCTATTAACATGTCTATACAATTTTTCAGCGGCTTTGAACGATCAATCAGGGCCGCCGTTTCTTAAGCAGAAACAGTATAATAACAGGGAAATAATACTATTCAGGATAAAATACACCCGGCTGACCGCTCAGCCGGGTGTATTAGGCATATGTGCCGCTATTAGTCGAGATAAGTGCTGCGCCGCAGCATGGCGGAGACGCACTTTTCACAGTAATAATCCTCTGCCATCAGGCTGTCCACGACCCCTTCCGGATCTCCGCAGCGGACACAGGCAGGAATGTTTTTTACCTTATACTCAAAAATCCAATACCCCAATCCACTGGTGGTGACACTGCCCCAGCTGTGCTTATCTTCCTGATGCGCCTGAATTCTGCCGTAATTGTAGATATTGGAGTCGCGGACCTGGACTGTACCGTCCTCGTTGAGCTTTTCCAGCACAATGTAGTGGCCGCCCCGGGTCCAGTATCCCGGGCAGTGCACCGATACCACAACATGCCCTTCCTCCAGCGCCGCTTTGGCAACCGCAGGCTCGTAGGTCTTTTCCTTCAGATAGAAGCCCATCACCGGAGCTTCCTTATTGAAAATCGTACCGTCCGTCCCATTGGAAAAGCTGTAATTTCCGTACCGGGCACACATCTGAGGCGGAGTCACCTCGTTATCGGACAAATAGCTGGCCACCATAGCAAAAGATGTAATGCCGCAGCCATTGGTTCTGAGCAGGTTACCGCCGAACCAGGTGTTGCCATAGTCCTGCTGCAAATACAGCGGGATCTCCGGGAAACGCTCATGGGCCACGTCCGGGTACAGTACATCCGAAGTGGAGACGGTTCCGCCGGCTTCGGCCAGGGTGATGGCGCTGTAATCGATCTGCGCGGGATACTTCTCTCTGGCAGCGCTAACCAGCTCTGCCTGCCGCTGGGCGGTCAGATCCGCCTGGGCCCGGGCATACCAGATATCCGTGCTGCCGCTGAAGTACAGGATATGATATCCGTAATCGGAGCGTAAAATGACGGTGTCACCCGGCTGGCGGCTTTGGTCAAAGCACCACGCATCCAGCAAGGGCATCAGCTGTCCCTGCCGAAGCTGGCGGTACGCACCACCATTGAGGGCAGAGCCGGAATCGGCAGAATTTTTATTTGCCAGATCGGCAAAGGTGGCTTCCGTAGCGTTCCTGTCGGCCTGCCAGCCTGCCAGCAGCGCTTCCGCCTTTTCCCGGCAAGCCTCCCAGGAAGCATCGGAGCAGGTCACAGTACCGTCTGCGGCAATGACCACAGGCTGGGATGCGGTTTCATTGGCAGCCGCCTGGTCCTCTCCGGTTTCCCCGGGAACCAGCAGAATATGGCGGATATCCACATATTTTCCGCTGTTGCGGGTGATGCCTTCCTGGGCGTAATCACTCTCCCGCTGGGCAAAATATGCCTCCACCTCTTCAGCGGTGGTCTCTATGTAATAGCTCAGGGAGGTAACGTACATATAGCCCCGGTTATAAAGCTCCGTAAATTCCGCCAGCGCCTGGGAGGTAGTCCCAAAGGCCTCCTGGGCCATGGCCGAAGCATCCCCATAGCCCCTGTCCCCGGCCAGCTCCTCCAGCATGGCGGGGATATCGTCCAGATAGGCCTGGTGCAGGGTGTTTGGCTCGTAGCTTTTATTATAGCGGTAGAGGTACTTGGTTGCAGGCATGCCTGTCATGTATTTCTCATAGTTCTCCAGGTTCGGCTGATAAGCTTCCTCCGTGGGCAGCCCCTCGTCCTGGCCCTGAAGAGTCAATGCCTGGGCCCCATGCCAGGCATTCAGCGCCCGCTGCAGGAAGTACTGCTGCCAGCTGGAAACCCCCGCGTCAATTTCACAGATTTGGGTATCCAGGGGCCGGTCAAAATCCGGTGCAGCCGCGTATCCCGCCTGCCGGTACTGTGCCACCTCTGCCCAGTAATAGGCCTGGAGCTGGCCGTTGGTCAGTTCCGCACCGCCAACAGAAGCCACCACGGTACCGGCGTCCATTTCCCCCGTATAGCTTCCCTTACAGGTGACGTCCTTCGGATTCCCGTCGGCAGGCACTGTTGCCGGAACGGTAGGCTCGGTCGTCTCCGGGATTTCGGCGGTTTCCGGCACTGCTTCCGATGTGGGAGCAGGTTCTCCCCCGCAGCCCCACAAAACGCCCAGCAAGAGGAGCGCAGTCACCAGCAGTCCCAAGTATTTCTTTTTCATGGGAGAATCCTCCAGTATCTAAAATTGGCAGTCATTACTGGTTAGCTTATCATAATTGCGGACATATTGCAAGTGCCGATTCGCGGTCGGTCCGCAAAATCTGTCTTGCATTTCTCTCCATCATCGGGTATACTTAAGGAAAATATTCCATTTTTACAGGAGGAACCCTATGGAAAACGAAAACCTGCTTCCCGAGGAGGAAGAAACGATCCTCACACTGACCGACGAAAACGGCCAGGACGTGGACTTTGAATATCTGGACTGCCTGGAATATCAGGGCAAGGAATATCTGGTTCTGATGCCCGCCGGGGAGGATTCCACCGAGATCGTCATTCTGGAAGTCGAGCCTGTGGACGAGGAAAACGAAAATTACCTGGCTGTGGAGGACGACGCCATACTGGATGCCGTTTATGGTATCTTCAAGGAGAAGTACAAGGATATCCTGACCTTCGAGGAATAACCGGCCGGGCGGCTTTGGAGTCTTTCCGAAGCCGCCTTTCCATTTCCCGCACAAAATCCCGCTTTTCCCATAATTTGGCATAGGAATTTATTCTCCCCGCCGTTTCCGCCATGAATTGACATCGGCAAATCCTTATGCTAAACTGGTATCAAAATAAGGAGGGATAGCTATGACCCCCATTGAAGAGCAGATCGAAGGCATCGTGGACAGCATCCTGGTGGACTACCACAACGAAAGAGCAATTGATAAACTGGACCCCTTTCAGCATCCTGACAAGGATGTGGTCATCGACATGATCGGAAAGCTTTTGCGCATTGTCTATCCCGGTTTCTCCCGGGACAGGGCCTACCGCATCTACAATACCAAGCACAACCTCTCTATGCTCATCGAGGACGTGATGTACAATTTGAACAAGCAGATCGCCATTGTGCTGCGGAGCAATCTGACGGCCGAGGAAGCCCAGGAAAAAGCCCAGGAGCTGAGCCTGGAATTTTTCCGCGCCATTCCCGGCGTCCGGGCAGTGGCCCAGACGGACGTGGAAGCCTTCTACGAGGGTGATCCCGCCGCCTACAGTACGGACGAAATCATTTTCTGCTATCCCGGCCTGTTTGCCATTACCGTTTACCGGCTGGCCCACATTCTTTATACCCTGGGCGTTCCCCTGCTGCCCCGGATCATGACGGAGCATGCCCACAGCGTCACCGGCATTGACATCAATCCCGGTGCCACCATCGGCAAGTATTTTTTCATTGACCACGGCACCGGCATCGTTGTGGGCGAAACCACCGTCATCGGCGACCATGTAAAGGTTTACCAGGGCGTGACGCTGGGCGCCCTGACCACCCGGGGCGGCCAGAGCCTGCGGGGAAAGAAACGCCACCCCACCATTGAAGACAATGTAACGATTTACGCAGGCGCGTCGATTCTGGGCGGCGGTACGGTCATTGGCCGGGACAGCGTCATCGGCTCCAACGTATTCATCACCCATTCCATCCCCGCCTGCACGACGGTCAGCGTAAAGAGCCAGGAACTGCAGTTTAAGCCCCGCAATTGCGAGGGCAACTGCGGCAATTGCGCCAAGCCCGAGCCGTTCTGGGAAGGGCAAAAATAAATTCGCAGGGGCACTGCCGCATGGCAGTGCCCCTTACTTCAAGCTGTTTCATGATCCATTGCAATATGGCGCACAACCTCTCCCGCAAGAAGCAGGCCGGCGGCTCCCGGAACAAAAGCCACACTGCCCGGAATCTGCCGTTTGCCCAGAGCGGCGGCTTCCTCCTCCCAGCCGGTGGGGCTTAACGTCTCTTCTTTGGAGTAGACCACCTTGAGATGCCTGATTCCCCGCTTTCCCAGCTCCCTGCGCATGACTCTGGCCAGGGGGCACATGGAGGTTTTGGAGATGTCCGCCACCTCAAAGGCTCCGGCGTCCAGCTTATTGCCTGTACCCATGCAGCTGATGATCGGGGTGCCCGTCCGGCTTGCCTGTTCTGCCAGTGCCAGCTTTCCCGTGACGGTATCAATGGCGTCCACAATATAATCATACACGGAAAGGTCAAACTGTCCCGCTGTCTCCGGCGTGTAGAAAACGCCATAGGTATTGACCACACAGCCGGGATTGATGTCCAGAATTCTTTCCCTGGCCGCATCCACCTTCCGCATCCCCACCGTGGAACGGGTGGCCAGAATCTGACGGTTCAGGTTGGAAAGGCTGATGGTATCGCTGTCGATCAGGTCCAGCCGCCCGATGCCGCTTCGGGCCAGGGCCTCCACCGTATAACCGCCCACACCGCCAAGGCCAAAGACCGCCACCGAGGCTCTTTGCAGCCGTTCCAGGGCCTTTGTTCCCAGCAGCATTTCCGTGCGGACAAACTGTTCGCGCATAACGCTTCCCTCCAAAATCTGTTTATGTGCGCATCGGGATTACACAGCAAATTCCCCAACCATGCGGCGGTGCAAAGGCTCCCTTGTGCAAAGGGAGCAGTCAAAAATCTTTGATTTTTGACTGAGGGATTGTGCGGTAGAGAGTGGGAATTCGCCGGAACTGATGCGAAAACGTAGAAGTTGACCGCACAATCCCTCCGAGCCGCCTGACGGCGGCCCACCTCCCTTTGCACAAGGGAGGCTTTGGTGCGCTACTGGTCGGGCTTGCCGTGCAAACAAGCAGGCCCCCGGCAACGGTTTGCATGCAATATCACAAAGCGGCTTTGGAATTTCCTCCGAAGCCGCTTTTCCTGATTTAATCTTCCAGCCGGCGAATGCTGGCCCCCAGGGCGGTGAGCTTCTCCACCAGGTTCTCATAGCCCCGCTCAATGAAGTGGATATGCTCCACGTAAGTCGTGCCTTCCGCCGCCAGGCCCGCAATGACCAGCGCCGCGCCGGCCCGCAGGTCATGGGCACAGACCGTGGCGCCGTAAAGCTGCTCCACGCCGGTAACCGTCGCGGTCTTGCCGCTGATGCGGATATTGGCTCCCATGCTCTGCAGCTCCGTGCAGTAGCCGAAAAAGCGGGTCTCGTAAACGCTCTCCGTCAGGCGGCTGACACCGTTGGCCAGGGCCATGCAGACACAGGCCTGGGCCTGCATATCCGTGGGGAAACCGGGATAGGGCCGGGTCTTCACCGTTGTCTGGCGCAGCTTCCCGGTGCGCATAATGCGGATGCAGTCGTCATAGTTAATGACCTTGGCGCCCATCTCCTGGAGCTTGCCGGTGATGCACTCCATATGCTTGGGGATGACGTTCTGTACCAGAACGTTGCCGCCTACAGCGGTGACTGCCGCCATATAGGTCCCTGCCTCGATCTGGTCGGGGATAATGGCATAGGCCCCCCCCTTCAGGGCGTTGACGCCCCGGATCTTCACGGTATCGGTGCCCGCGCCGGTGATCCGTGCGCCCATGGTGTTCAGGAAGTTGGCAAGGTCCACAATATGAGGCTCCTTGGCGGCGTTTTCGATGATGGTCTGGCCGGGGATCAGAGTGGCCGCCAGCATGATGTTCACCGTCGCGCCGACGGAAGCCATATCCAGGCTGATGCGGCTGCCCCGCAGCCCTTCGTCGCCGGGCTTCAGCGCCACATACTCCTCCGTCTCATCCACCTCGGCCCCCAGTCCCCAGAAGCCCTTGATATGCTGGTCAATGGGGCGGGAGGCGAAATTGCAGCCACCGGGCAATGCCACATGGGCCTTGCCAAAGCGGCCCAGCAGGGCACCCATCAGGTAGTAGCTGGCGCGCATTTTGGTAACCAACTGCGCATCCGGCTCGGTGCACTGCACCTGGGAGCAGTCGATCTCCACCACGCTCGGCTCGGGGGTGGCGATCTTCGCCCCCATATGATCCAGGATACTCAATAGAATCCGGACATCGGAAATGTCAGGTACATTCTCAATACGGCACTTACCGCTGACCAGCAGCGCCGCCGGCAGGATTGCCACGGCTGCGTTCTTCGCGCCGCTGATGGTGACGGTACCGTTCAGGGGGGTGCCGCCGTTGATTTCATATCTGGCCAAGGAATATCCTCTCCTTAAATGAACGAAAGGTTTCTGCACACGGGTTGGATTATTATACCACACAAAACAAATCATGTAAAGTCCAAATTCCCGGACTCACGGCAAGCCGTTTCCGGCGCGAAAGGGGATTCCCTTCGGAAAAAAACGTTTTCCGAAGACGCCGCCGTTTCGCCCTTCACCGCCGCAGTCCCTTTGGGTAGTGGTTCTTCAGTACGGTTCCGTCGCCCTTGCCCCAGCCGATGGAATACCCGCCGGCGCAGACCAGGCACCAGCCCCTGCGCTGCGACGGCACCACATCGCCGTGAAGGTACGCCTTCATTTCCGCCGAATCCGCATCATAGCGCTGAAGGTTCCCGCAATCTGTCAGCCACAGCGCCAGGGCATGGGCAGGCTCAAAACGGTCTTTTTTCACCGTCCCCAGCTCCAGGCCGGGCCGCAGAACCTTCAGGCGTGCAATCTCCGGCATATCAGCAGGCGCCCAGAACAGGCTGCTGCCAAATTGGACCGCTTTTCCCTCGGGCAATTGGATGCCCATCTCCTCCGCAAAGGAGAGCCACTGCTTCGGCAGTCCATCTCCCTTGGATGGCTCCGCATCTGCCTCTTCTTCCCCGGTTTTCCGCAGAACCGCGGCAAAATGGCCCTCGCCCAGCAGCTTGTGGGGCCACATCCGGTAGCTTCCATTCTCCCCCGGCGCAAACCAGGGCGCTTCGACTTTCTCCGGCTCGAATTCCGGGTGGGCGGCGAGAAACTCCGCCACCACGCCTTCGTCCTCCTCGGGGGCAAAGGTACAGGTGGAATATACCAGCCGGCCGCCGGGGCGCACCATTTGGGCTGCGGAATACAGAATCTCCCCCTGACGCCGGGCGCACATCTGTACCGTTTCCTGGCTCCAATCGGTGACGGCGGCCTCCTCCTTGCGGAACATCCCCTCCCCGGAGCAGGGGGCATCCACCAGCACCCGGTCGAAAAATCCCCGGAACCGTTTCGCGAGATTGGCCGGGTGCTCTCCCGTCACCAGGGCATTGCCCACCGCCATCCGTTCTATATTCCGGGAAAGGATTTTCGCCCGGCCGGGATGGATCTCGTTGCACAGAAGGAACCCCTCCCCCCGCATCCGTCCCGCGATCTGGGTCGTCTTGCCCCCCGGGGCGGCGCACAGGTCGCAGATCCGTTCGCCGGGCTGCGGGTCCAGCAGGCTGACCGGCGCCATGGCACTGGCCTCCTGTAAATAATATACGCCGGCCTCATGGTAAACGTGCAGGCCGGGGCGGGATTCCGGGTCGTAGTAGAAACCATTGGGTTCCCAGGGGACGCCTTCCCCGGTAAAGGGCAGGCTTGGCCGCGGGCCTTTCAGGGGATTGAAACGCAGGGCCACCGCCCGGGGGCGCTCCAAACTTTTCAAAAAGTCCTCATATTCGTCACCCAACTGGGTTTTCATCCGCGCGAGAAACACCTCTGGCAGCATAACGGTATCTCCTCTGTCTGTCTTTTGCCGTCATTGTAACACATGGGAAGCGGTTTTTCCACCGCAATTACGGGGGCATAGGAAAAAACATTTTCCCATGGACACGCAAAAACGCCGCCGCGAACACTTCGCGGCGGCATCTCTTTCCCAAAATATCAGAATTTCGTATTGTCGTTTTTGGTATTGAACCCGCCTTCAAACCCGATGATCAGGCCGCCGACCTCCGCATAATAGCTGCAAAGGGCCGTGGTGCGCTCCAGAATGAATCTGGTATTGGGGAACTCCGCCAAAATAGCGTTCCGCAGCGCATAGGCAGCATCCTCGGCAAAGCAGTGGGCGACCCGAAGCAGGGCGCCGTCATAGAAGCCCCGTTCCTTGATCATTTCCACCAGCGCCTGGGTGGTCTTTCTGGGTCCCCGGGGCTTATGGACCGGTGTAATCTCGCCGCCCTCGGCATCACCTGCCACACGGATCCCCAATACTCCCGCCAGCTTGGCAGCGGCAATGCTCACACGGCCGTTGCGGGCCAGATTCATCATGGATTCCAGGCAGAACAGGGTGTGCAGATGGTTGTGGTATTCCAGCACCTTGGCCTTGGTCGTCTCAAAATCGTCCCCAGATGCTTCGCACTCCCGGATTTTGTCCACCATCATCATCATTTCCGGGCCGGTAGCCAGGGAGTCAAAAATGAACACCTTCCTGTCAGGATGCTCTTCCATATAAGTACGGGCAGCCTGCTTGGCGGCATTATAGCTGCCGGACAGGTATTTGGTAATGGTCACACCGAAAACATACGCGGCATCCCCAAAGGCGTCCAGCCACTCCCCCACATTGGGGCAGGAGGAACCGGACTTGCCCTTATGCTGCTTCAAATCTTCCACCATGCCCGCTACATCCAGATTGGCATCATCCACATATTCTTTAGCCGCCACGATCTTCATGGGGACCGTCGCATAGTCGGTCCCCTCCATGGAAAGGACATTGGAAGAGGAATCCGTAACAATTTTATAATTCATTGCAATTACCTCGCCAAGCTTCTAATCATCGGTTTTTTAATAACCGATATCATTGTATCAGCAACCGATGTAGATGTCAAGAAAATCTTAAGATAAGTTTTTGCGTTGACATTTTCCGTTTTTTTCAGTATAATGGCCAAGGGTGATGACGATGAAACAGGAAAGCAAACAGCAGTTTACAGCTTCCGTGCGGGATTTCCGTCTGCCCCGCTATGTGGAGATCCCCAATGTGGGCCTGTATCTGGAGCAGGCGACCAAATATATCTGTGGATATCTGGCGCCGCTGGGGGATTTTTCCCTGACCTCCTCCATGATCAGCAACTATGTGAAAAAGGGGCTGATCGCCAATCCCGTGAAGAAGCAGTACAGCCGGGAACAAATCGCCTACCTGTTCTTCATTGCCGTGGCCAAAAGCGTGCTGTCCCTGGACGCCCTGTCCGCCTTTCTCCAGCTGCAGCAGCGCACCTATCCGCTGGACCAGGCCTACGACTATTTCTGCGAGGAATTTGAAAATGTCCTGCAGTTTACCTTTGAAGTAAAGGATTTTATGGAGATCCGGGGAGAGGATAGTTCCGCCGAAAAGCGGCTGCTGTACACCTGTATTGTGGCCGCAGTGCAGAAGGTCTATCTGGAACGGTGCCTGGAGGCCATCGTCAGCGGAGAACAGGAAATCTAAAGTTTCCTTGGAAGTTGAGATATTTAACCGCAGGGCGGAGAAAGTCCACGCCCTGCGGTTCTATTTGCGCCGGTTTTTCAATTCCCGTCATTGACATTTCTGCCTGTTTGTGAAATAATGTATGGGTTAAACAACAGAAAATAAGAGAGGATTTTATCTATGATGCAATCCAGAACACATAACTGCGGCGAACTGCGGCTCTGCGACGCGGGCAAGTCCGTCACCATCGTCGGCTGGCTGGAAAATCTCCGGGAGGTCGGCGCCAATTTTGCCTTCGCCGTACTGCGGGACTACTACGGCACCACCCAGGTGGTCATTGAGAACGAGGAAATGATGCGCTTTATCAAGCCCATCAACAAGGAATCCACCATTTCCGTCACCGGCACCGTCCGGGAGCGGGAGAGCAAGAATCCCAAGCTTCCCACCGGCGAGATCGAGGTCGTTCCCGAGAAAATCGAGGTACTGGGCAAGTGCGTGCACAACCAGCTGCCCTTTGAGATCAACAAGAGCAAGGAAGCGGACGAGAACACCCGCCTTAAGTACCGCTTCCTGGACCTGCGCAACCCCGCTGTCAAGAGCAACATCGTCCTGCGCTGCCAGGTGGTCGCCGAGCTGCGGCGGCTGATGACCGAAAAGGGCTTTTTGGAAATCACCACCCCCATCCTCACCGCCTCCTCCCCTGAGGGCGCCCGTGACTATCTGGTTCCCGCCCGGAACCATCCCGGCAAATTCTACGCCCTGCCCCAGGCGCCCCAGCAGTTCAAGCAGCTGCTGATGACCTCCGGCTTTGACCGGTATTTCCAGATCGCCCCCTGCTTCCGGGACGAGGATGCCCGGGCCGACCGTACCCCCGGCGAATTCTACCAGCTGGATATGGAAATGGCCTTCGCCACCCAGGAGGATGTGCTGTCCACCCTGGAGGACGTGCTGGTGCCCGTCTTTGAAAAATTCGGCAAGTATAAACGTGTTTCCCCCGCTCCCTTCCGCCACATTCCCTTCAACGAGGCCATGGAGCGCTACGGCTCCGACAAGCCCGACCTGCGCATCGACCTGGAGATTCGGGACATTACCAGCGAAGTGCAGGGCTGCGGCTTCGGCCCCTTCGAGGGGGCCACCGTCAAGGCCGTGGCTGTGGACAATTTCACCCAGGCGAGAAAATGGATCGACAAGCTGCTGGCGGATGTGGAAGTCCAGACCGGCAACAAGGCCTGCTGGGTGAAGGTGGATGAAAACGGCAACCTGACCGGCGGCGTTTCCAAGTTCCTGAATGAATGCAAGGACGCCCTCACCGCGAAGCTGGACCTGAAGCCCGGCTCCTTCGTCTGCATGGCCGCCGGCAAGAAGGCTGCGGCCCAGAAAACTTCCGGTGTAATCCGCACCATGCTGGGCAAGCGTGTCCCCGGACACTTTGACGAGGAGCAGTACGCCCTGTGCTGGATCGTGGATTTCCCCATGTACGAGATCGGTGAGGAATCGGGACAGTTGGAATTCTGCCACAACCCCTTCTCCATGCCCCAGGGCGGCCTGAAGGCGCTGGAAGCGGCCGAGGGCGATACCGAAAAGCTGCTGGCCATCAACGCCGACCAGTACGACCTGGTGGTCAACGGCTACGAGTCCGCCTCCGGCGCCGTGCGGAACCACGATCCCGAGATCATGGTCAAGGCCTTCGAAATGGTGGGCCTGGGCGAGGAGGATGTGAAAGCCAAGTTCCCCGCCATGTACAACGCCTTCACCTACGGCGCGCCCCCCCACGCCGGCGCCGCCCCCGGCGTCGACCGCCTGATCATGCTGCTGACCGGAGAGGAGTCCATCCGCGAGGTCATCACCTTCCCCATGAACAAGAACGCCCAGGACCTGATGATGGGCGCTCCCACCACCGTGGACCAGAGCCAGCTGGACACCGTCCACATCGCCCTGGTGGAGGAATAACCCCTTCCGTTACGCCCCGCCGCGCAAAACCGGCGGGGCGTTTTGATGTTTCCGCCCGGATGAAAATTTTTTATGCTTATCGACTGTACCCCCCGGCGAACAAGGCCGAATAGCATTCAATCCAAATTCATGCCAATCTTCCCATGAACCACTGGCGCTTACAGCGCCCCAGACTGTCGATAAATCCTCTGGCGCGGGAGCGCCCAAGGCTCCCTTGTGCAAAGGGAGCTGTCAAAAATCTCTGATTTTTGACTGAGGGATTGTGCGGTAGGGAGTGCGAATTTGCCGGAAGTTGGGCGAAATCGTAAGATGTTACCGCAACAATCCCTCCGTCTCCGCTTCGCGGAGCCACCTCAGCGCAAGGCACTTCCTTCGGTCGCCTTTGCACAAGGGAGGCTTGGGGGCGCTGCAAGTCGGGTTCGCTGGGCAAAATTGATAAGCACTAAAAAATTTTTCAAAATTCTGCAACCAAACGGGATTTTTGTCGAGATATATAAGTAGAGAGGAGGCTTTTCCATGGAGGATGAACAGATCATTTCCCTATACTGGGACCGCGACGAAGCCGCGATCCGGGAGACACAGATCAAATATGAGCGCTACCTGACCAAAATCGCCTACAACATCTTAAACAATACCGATGACAGCCGGGAAAGTGTCAACGATACATACCTGGCGGCCTGGAATTCCATGCCGCCCCACAGGCCCAGCATTCTTTCCGCTTACCTGGCCAAGCTTACCCGGCGCATTTCCATCGACTGCTTCCGCAGCCGCACCCGGGATAAGCGGATGGCTTCCGAGTACGCCATTTCCCTCAGCGAATTGGACGACTGCGTCTCCGGGGGCAACACCACCGAGGAGACCGTCAATGTCAAGCTGCTGGCGGATACCATCGGTATCTATCTGCGGCTGCAAAGCGAGGAGGCCAGAACCGCCTTTATCGGCCGTTACTATTTTCTCGATTCCATAAAAGAGGTAGCCGCCTATTGCGGCATGTCTGAAAGCAAGGCAAAAAGCCTGCTGTACCGCACCCGGACTGGGCTGAAAGAATATCTGGAAAAGGAGGGGTTCTGTGTATGACCGCTGAAAAACTCCACGATGCCATCGGCCTGCTCCCGGCTGACCTGGTTGCTGCGGCGGATATCAAACGGACGAAAAAAGCCAGGATTATCCCCTGGAAACGGTATGCCGCCATGGCGGCCTGTTTCGTCCTGATCCTCTTCGGCGGGCTGCTGTTCCGGTCAATGCTCCTGCCCGGCCTTAACGGCGCCTCCAAAATGGCCGCCTACGAAGCCGCGCCGGAAGCCAACGACAATGCCGCGGCAGGGGGTACGGCGGAGAATGGGGCCGCCCCCACAGCCCAGGATAGCAATACCCAGATCACCGCCGGTACACGGGACAGCGGACAGTCCTCCCAGACCAGTGACGCCGTCTCCCCAGACGCGTCCCCTTCCCAGGAATATGCCGCTTCCTTTGCCGTCCACTATGTGAATACCCCGGACAATCCCTACAGTGCCCAATGCTACATCTCCGGGCCGGGAACCACCCTGGTTTCCTCCCGGGAAGATCTGGACGATTACTGCCGGGAGAATCAGAACCAGTATATTCTGGACGCCTTTGTCAGCAGCTGCGAAGCCTATGATGAAGCCTGGTTCCAGACCCATGACCTGCTGCTGATCGCGCTGGACGCCATTGTCCCTGCCGATGGCAGTGTCACGGTAACGGATATCACCCCCGGGACGGAGGGCTGGGAGGTACACATCCACCTTTCGCAGGAGGATGCCGCCAGTGAATACACCACCAACTGGCATATCCTGCTGGAAACGGAAAAGGGCCTGATCTCCGGCGCGGAGGCCGTATTACTGATTTTTGAATAAGAAGGATTAGGAGGGACCGCTATGAAAAGATTCATCACCATAATGCTTCTGCTGGCCCTGCTGCTCACCGGCTGCGGCGGAAACCCTGCCAATTTGATGGAGACCGTCCCCGAGCGGGTCATTTGTCTGTCGGAGCCGCCGGAAAAACGCGCCGAAGCCACGGATTTCGCCCTGCGTCTGTTCCAAAACAGTCTGAAAACGGAGGAAAACACGCTGATCTCTCCTCTGTCCGTGCTGGCGGCCCTGGGCATGACCGCAAACGGCGCGGCGGGGGAAACCCTAGCCCAGATGGAGCAGGCCCTGGGCATATCCGCGGCGGATCTGAACGCTTACTTCTATAGCTATATGGACGCCCAGGGGGAGCAGCTGAAGCTGGCAAATTCCATCTGGTTTTCCGATGCCGGCTGGCTGAAGGTAAGGCAGGATTTCCTGGAAACCAATGCGGACTTCTATCAGGCGGACATTTTCCAGACCCCCTTTACACCGGAAACCTGCACCGCCATCAATGGCTGGGTGAGCGAAAAGACCGCCGGGATGATCCCGGAGATTCTGGAGGAAATTTCCGCCGATGCCGTTATGTATCTGATAAACGCCCTGGCCTTCGAAGCCGAATGGCCCGAAGCCTACCGGGAGGATCAGGTGCGGGAAGGCACCTTCACCCGGGAAGACGGGGCACAGCAGGCTGCGCAGCTGATGTACTCCGGGGAATCTTCTTACCTGGAGGACGAAAACGCCACAGGCTTTGTCAAATACTACAAAGGCGGTGATTACGCCTTTGCAGCGCTGCTTCCCAATGCGGGCATTTCGGTTTCCGACTATGTGAAATCTCTGACGGGCACCCATTTACAGGAGCTGCTGGGCAATGCCCAGGCGGTTACCGTCAATGCAGCCATTCCCAAATTTGACGCGGAATACAGCGTAGAGATGAAGGATATCCTGCAATCCAGGGGCATGACCGACGCTTTCGACGCGAAAACGGCGGATTTCACCGGGATCTGCGAAGAAGGCGGCCTGTTCATCGGCCAGGTGCTGCACAAGACCGCCATCACCGTAGCCGAGCAGGGCACCAGGGCCGGTGCGGCCACGGCCGTGGAAATGCGCGCAGGAGGCACCATGCCCCAGGAGGACGTCAAAACCGTGATTCTTGACCGCCCCTTTGTCTACATGCTCATCGACTGTGGGCAGAACCTCCCCTTCTTTTTGGGCACTATGATGGATGTGGGCAGCGAAATCTGCGTCTATCCCGCCGCCCCTGATCCAAGCCCTTCCGGCCAGGCACCCTCTGATCTGCGGATAAGCTGCGGGGATGCTTCCATTCTCAGCAGTCCCAGCAGCTACACCTGGACAACGGAAGAAGACAGTGGAACCGGCCGCACAGTCATCGCCTGCGGCGCGGCCCCCACGGATAATATTGACCTTCTGCCCCTTCTGGAAACATCAGAGGAAACGGCGCTGCTTGTTTGGGACATTTCCCCGGAAACCGTCACCGCCCGGTGCTGGGCGGACGCCGGTTCCCCGGAGGAATCCGCCACCGTGAAGGACGGCACACTGTCCTTAAAATCCGGTACATATCTCTATGAAGTCACGGCCACCTGGGAGTGCGGCACCGCCAGTTACGCCTTCCGGGCCGGCACACCTGCAGGAGGCTGATTATGAAACAGAAGCATCTGATCGTCCTGATCCTCGTGGTGATCCTTTGTGTCTCCCTGGTGCGGGCGCTGGTGCCGCAGCCCCTGTCCGGTTCCACCGGGCGCTGTGTCCTGTCCGGCCAGGGTGACTGTTTCCTGGTTCTGGACGGAACTCCCGTCGAGCTGCACAACCGTACAGGCAACGCGGATGTCTTTGGGGACCTTGCTACCGGAGACAGGCTCTTCGTCCTCCACGACGGTATCCGGGAAACCTTCCCAGCCCAAACCTACGCCTATTTCTGCCTGCGCATTGGCCAGGGCGGTATGCAGGACATTCCCCAGCATGTCATGGACGGGTTGACGGAACTGGGCTGGCTCAGCCGGTAATCAAAATAAAACGCGGAATGCAAAGAGAGCGATTTTCCCCTGGGGTGTTTTATAACTCCCCCATGGGGCATCCTTCCTTTGTATTCCGCTTTTTTGGGGCCGCCTTCCGTCAAATAATTTTCCGGAATTTGTTTAACCTCCGTTTTTTCCGTCAATACTCAGCTTCGGAGGTGCTTAATTATGAGCGACAACAAACACACCGGCCGCGGCTTTGCTGGAAAGGGCTATTACATAGCCCTGATCCTGTGCGCCGCTGCCATCGGGATCACAAGCTATGTATACTACCGGAACGCGAACCAGGTTCAGGAGGTATCCCTTCAGGAGACACAGGAAGACATCCTGGTAGGTACCATGGGCACGGAGGATGTGCAGGTGCTGGCGACCCAGCCCCAGACACAGACCCAGTCCACCACCCCCGCCACCCAGGAAGCGTCCACTACACCCACTGCGAAAAAGCCCCTTAAAACCGCATCCCCGGTATCCGGCGATACGATCTTCGGCTACTCCATGGAGGCTCTGAGCTATAACCAGACCACCCGGGACTGGCGGGTCCACAACGGCGTGGACCTGGCCGCTGAGCCGGGCAGCGAAGTCTGTGCCGCCGCAGACGGTGAAGTGTATACCGTCTACAAAGACGACGCCATGGGCTACACCGTGGTCATCCGCCACGACGACGGCTACACCACCCGGTATTCCAGCCTTTCCGAGGACCTTACCGTTAAGGCCGGCGACCAGGTAACAATGGGCCAGACCATCGGCTATGCGGACGACACGGCCATCGTGGAGACCACCCTGGGCAGTCACGTCCATTTCAGCGTCACCCAATATGATGCGCCCATGGACCCCGCCGAATTCCTGGCCCTGGGCGAATAACCATTGACTGTTTCTTTATTTTCTTTCCTCTTTGACGGGCCGCCGGGAAATATCCCGGCGGTTTTTCTTTTTAGAGAGTGGAGCGTGTGAAGAGTGAGGAGTGAGGTCAAAAAAATTTTCAATAAAACGGTTTTACCGTTTTATTGCTGAGTGTCGAAAAAGTAAGTTGAAACGTAGAAGTTTACCAATTTGCACTGCACCAA
>JAUNJE010000058.1 GCA_030533415.1 Eubacteriales bacterium
TTGCAGAAGGGAGCCTTGGGCGCTATAAGCGCCAGAGGGTTTATCGACAGTCTGCAATAAAACGGTTTTACCGTTTTATTGGAACCGCGCCTGGCGGCACAGTTCAAAAAATGCGGCCAATCTTTTTTTCTGCTTATCAAAAAATAATACCAGAATAAGGCATGTATTATGGCTCCGTTTCTTGTACACTCTGCTGTAAATACCTTCATTTTTTTGTTTGTTTTGCACAGGAAAACAAGTGTCCATCCGCTATTTTACACAATTTTGCATTCTGACGAAAATAAGCATTGCATTCAAAGCGTCTTTCGTGTATAATGTCACTATTCGGGTGTCCGCGCCCACATGGAAGGCTTCCCCTTCCCGAAAGGAGTAAGATCAAACTATGTACACCGTTAATTCCATCCGCAACATCTGTCTGCTCGGACACAGCGGCAGCGGCAAGTCCGCCCTGGCTGAGAGCTTACTTTACATGACCGGTGCCATCGACCGTATCGGCAAAAACGCCGACGGCAACACCGTTTGCGACTATGACCCCGAGGAGATCCGCCGCGGCATTTCCATCTCCACCTCCGTGGTTCCTCTGGAGTATAAGAACTGCAAAATCAATGTCCTGGACACCCCCGGTGCCTTCGACTTCTCCGGCGCCGTTATGGAGGCCCTCCGGGCCGCTGACGCCGCCATTCTGGTCTGCTCTGCCAAAGACGGTATCACTGTAGGCTTTGAGAAGGCCTGGAAATACTGCGAAGAACGCAATATGCCCCGTTTTGTCTATATCTCCAAGGTCGATGAGGACAATTCCGACTACAACGCCACCTTCGAAGCCCTGCGGGAGAAGTATGGCAACAAGATCGCTCCCGTGGTCGTTCCCATCTGGGACGCGGGCCGTAAGGTGACCGGCATCATCGATGTGCTGAACAAGCGTGCCTACGAGATGCAGAAGCTGAAGCGGGTCGAGATCGCCGTTCCCGACGACAAGCTGTCCGTTATCGAAGAGTTTAACGACGCTTTGAAGGAGGCCGTTGCCGAGACTGACGAGGCTTTGATGGACCGCTTCTTTGAAGGCGACGACTTTACTTACCGGGAAATGCTGGATGGCCTGCACCAGGGCGTGAAGGAGCTGAGCCTGTTCCCCGTGCTGTGCGGCTCCGGCGTCACCTGTCTCGGCAGCCTGATGCTGATGGACCACATCATCGACCTGCTGCCCACCCCCGTTCAGGGCAACTACCACAAGGCCACCACAGCCGACGGCAAGGTGGAGGAATTCGTCGTCTCCCCCGGCGGCGTGCCTGCCGCTTTCGTGTGGAAGACCGTTTCCGACCAGTACGGCAAGTACTCCTATATCAAGGTGCTGTCCGGTGAAATCACCCCCGACACCACGCTTGTCAACTCCCGCACCGGTGAGACCGAGAAGCTGGGACGCATGTACACCATGTGCGGCAAGAAGGCCTCTGAAGTCAAGGCCCTGGCCTGCGGTGATATTGGTGCCATCGGCAAGATGGACAGGGTCAAGACCGGCGATACCCTGTGTGACCCCAGAAAGGTGGTCTCTCTGAAGCAGATCCCTTACGCCTCCCCCTGCTACTCCATGGCCATTGCTCCCAAGGTCAAGGGCCAGGAGGAGAAGGTCGGCACCGGCCTGAACCGTCTGAACGAGGAAGATCCCTCCTTCAGTCTGGTCAACAATGCCGAGACCAAGCAGCTGGTGCTGTCTGGCGCGGGCGACCAGCACCTGGATGTTCTGGTTTCCAAGTTAAAGACCCGCTTTGGCGTTGAAGCTGTTCTCAGCCCCGCAAAGGTCGCTTACCGTGAGAAAATCAAGAAGAAGGTGGAGGCCCATGGCCGCCACAAGAAGCAGACCGGCGGCAGCGGCCAGTTCGGCGATGTCTGGATTCGCTTCGAGCCGCAGGACGAGCAGGACGATCTGATCTTCGCTGAGGAAGTCTTTGGCGGTTCCGTTCCCAGGAACTTCTATCCCGCCGTGGAAAAGGGCATCCAGGAAGCGGTCCAGAAGGGTCCCCTGGCCGGCTATCCCATGGTCGGCTTGAAGGCCGTGCTGTACGATGGCTCTTATCATCCCGTGGACTCCAACGAAATTGCCTTCAAAATGGCTGCCATTCTGGCCTACAAGGAAGCAATGCCCAACGCCAATCCTACCATTTTGGAGCCTATCGGTGCTTTGGCTGTTACCGTTCCCGAGGCATATGTAGGCGATGTGATGGGCGACCTGAGCAAGCGCCGGGGCCGTCCCATGGGTATGACCCCTGACCATGACGGCAACACCGTTATTGAGGCGGAAGTCCCCATGGCGGAAATGGGCAGCTATGCCATCGACCTGCGCGCAATGACCCAGGCCCGTGGCTCCTTCACACTGGAATTCGTTCGTTATGAGGAAGTCCCCAAGGCCAACCAGGCCAAGATCATCGCGGACGCGAAGAACGACGATTAATGCCAGTACCGCAGGTGCGTTAAGAACTGTATGAGACGGTTTTTGTGGCGGTTCGCCACAAACCGGAAGCGCCGTTAAGTCGGTTCCTTTTTCATAAAAATCGGCAAAAACCGCCGCAGGAAAATTCCTGCGGCGGTCAGACTGTCGATAAACCCTCTGGCGCGGGAGCGCCTAAGGCTCCCTTGTGCAAAGGCGGCCGAAGGGAGTGCCTTGCGCTGAGCTGTCACGCGAGCAGCGTGACTGAGGGATTGTCGCGGTAAAATGTTGCCTTTTTGCCGAAGTCCAATGCGAATTCGTAACATTCAGCTGCACAATCCCTCCGAGGCGGCTTACGCCGCCCCACCTCCCTTTGCACAAGGGAGGCTTTAGCGCAATGCAAATTGGTAAACTTCTACGTTTCAACTTACTTTTTCGACACTCTGAACCGCCGCAGGAAAATTCCTGCGGCGGTTTTCGCTCGATATAAAAACAAAGGAACATAGAACCGGTTAAGCCGGACAGGGACCTGTCCGGCTTTTGGGCTTATTCTTCCGGGGCTTCCTCCGGTGCGGGCAGCTGGTACTTGTCAGCGTTGACATAGGCCATCAGCTCATCTCCCGTAATGGTCTCCTTCACCAGCAGGAATTCGGAAATCTCGTCAAGCAGCGCCCGGTTTTCCGTCAGAATGCGCTTTGCATCGGCATAGGCCTGATCCAGAATCCGCATAACCTCCTGATCCACCCCGGCAGCGGTCTCCTGGGAGCAATCCATATAGGCCTGGCCGTCCAGGTACTGGTTCTGCACCGACGCGGTGGTCATCAGGCCGAACTTTTCGCTCATGCCGTACTGGCTGACCATGTTCCTGGCCAGCGCGGTGGCCCGCTGGATATCGTTGGCGGCGCCGGTGGTCTGAACGCCGAAGACAACCTGCTCCGCAGCCCGGCCTCCCACCAGCGTGCGCAGCTCAGTACGCAGCTCTTCGGCGGTGTTCAGGAATTTCTCTTCCTCCGGCATCTGCATGGTGTAGCCCAAGGCGCCGGAGGTATGGGGAACGATGGTGATCTTGGAAACGGGCTGGGAATGCTTTTCCAGCGCCGCCACCAGGGCGTGGCCCACCTCGTGGTAGGCAACCAGCCGCTTTTCCATGTCCGTCAGGACCGTGTTCTTCTTCTCCGTACCGGCAATGACGGTTTCAAAGGAAACCAGCAGGTCCTCCTGGTTCACCGCCTTGCGGCCCTGGCGGACAGCCCGGAGAGCGGCCTCATTGACCAGGTTGGCCAGGTCGGCGCCCACGGCGCCGGCGGTGGCCTGGGCGATCTTGCGCAGGTCCACATCCTCGCTGAGCTTAATCTTCCGGGTATGCACTTTCAGGGTGTCCAGGCGGCCCTGGAGGTTGGGACGGTCCACGATGATGCGGCGGTCAAAGCGGCCGGGCCGCAGCAGCGCCTTGTCCAGAATCTCCGGGCGGTTGGTGGCCGCCAGGCACACGATGCCCTTGGAAGGCTCAAAGCCGTCGATCTCGCTGAGCAGCTGGTTCAGCGTCTGCTCCTGCTCCGAGTTGGAGCCGAAGCGGTTGTCCCGGGAACGGCCCACCGCGTCGATTTCATCGATAAAAATAATGCAGGGCGCGACCTTTGCCGCCTGCTGGAACAGGTCGCGGACACGGCTGGCGCCCATACCCACGAACATCTCCACGAAGTCGGAGCCGGAAATGGAGAAGAAAGGCACATTGGCTTCCCCTGCCACGGCCTTGGCAAGCAGAGTCTTGCCGGTACCGGGGGAACCCACCAGCAGCGCGCCCTTGGGCAGCTTTGCGCCGATGGCGGTGTACTTCTGGGGATTGTGCAGAAAATCAATGATCTCCTGCAGGGATTCCTTGGCCTCGTCCTGGCCGGCCACATCCTTGAAGGTGACGCCGGTCTGTTTTTCCATATAGACCTTGGCCTTGGATTTTCCGAAGCCGCCCATCATGCCCTCGCCGCCCATACGCTTGGTGAGCATGTTCATCACCAAAAACAGGCCGCCGATCATGACCACATAGGACAAAATCATCATGATCATGGAGTTGTCCTCCACGATCTGCTTGTTGACCTTGACGCCCATGGCGACCAATTCTTCCGCCAGGGCCATGGTATCACCGCCGCTGGGCAGGCCCGTATAGCACGCCTTCTGCTGGGAGGGGTCCTTAGCCGCTTCCTCCTTGGTCATGTAAAGGATCCGGTCGGTTCTAAGCTCCACTTCCGCCAGCTGGTTCGCGTCCATGGCAGCCAAAAAGTCCGAGTAGGTGGTCTGGGTATACTGGCTCTTTTCCATTGCGTTCAGTACCCAGCTGAACAGCAGGACGATCACCAGCGTAATCAGCAGTGCGGTTCCGATACTGCTTTTCGGGCGGTCGCCGCCCTCGGGTTTTTTATTGGGATTGGAATTGTTGTTGCGATTGGATTCCATAGCCGCTCGCCTCCTTGGGTTTCCGTTTGCCCCATCATATCACATTTTTGCACCGTAGGCAACGAATGATTCTCGACTTCGCGGTAAATTTTCTGTGAATTTCCGGCACAAAGGGATGTTTTTGCCCATCCGCAGAAAAATAAGAGTTGAGTAATTGCAAAAAATCTGCTATACTGATAGAGTTTATAAGTATGTCCGCAGAAAACCGGCAATCCAAAAAAGGAAATACTTCAGTAATGGAGAGAACGTATATGAACGAAAAACGCCGTCCCCAGGGGCGGGAACCATTCCCCCGCAGGGCAGACCGTTTCGCCGGGAGCCCCGCCGCAGAGGAAGCGGAGGGCCAGCTGGAGGGACGAAACGCCATTCAGGAGGCCCTGAAAAGCGGCCGCCCCATCGACAAGGTGTTCATCGCCGCAGGGGACACCGACCGCGGCCTGCAGCGGCTGGCCGCTCAGGCAAAGGAAGCGGGCGCCGTGGTGATGAGCGTCGACCGCCGCAGGCTGGATGCCATGTCCACCACCCATTCCCATCAGGGCATCATCGCCCTGGCTGCCGCCCATGACTACTGCACCATTGATGACATTCTGGACGAGGCCGCTTCCCGGGGGGAGCCTGCCCTGATCGTCGTGTGTGACGAGCTGTCCGACCCCCACAACCTGGGTGCGGTGCTGAGAAGCGCCGAGTGCGCAGGCGCCCATGGTGTCATCATCCCGAAGCGCCGCAGCGTGGGGCTTACCGCCACCGTGGCCAAGGCTTCCGCCGGGGCCGTGGAATATATGAAGGTCGCCCGCGTCACCAACGTAAGCAGCGCCATTGCCGAGCTGAAAGAAAAAGGCGTCTGGATCTACGGCACCGCCGCCGAAGGCTCCATCCCCATGTACCAGGCCGACCTGACCGGACCCACCGCCATTGTCATCGGCAGCGAGGGCGACGGCATGAGCCAGCTGGTACGCAAAAACTGCGATGTGATGGTACACATCCCCATGAAGGGCAAGATCAGTTCCCTGAACGCATCCGCCGCTGCATCCATTTTATTGTATGAGGCGGTGCGTCAGCGCATATAACCAGGAGGAAACCCATATGGACAACAAAAACGAGCTCCAGGAATTTGACCTGGACGACATTCTGAAGGAATTCCACGACTACTCCAAGGATGAACCGGAGGAAGCCGCAGGGGAAACGGAGGACCAGCCGGAAATCCCCCTGCAGTTTCCTGAGCTGGAAACCACCCCGGCAGCGGAGGATGCGCAGGCCGAAGAGGTCCCTGCCGGCGAAGATCCCGCCGAAGACGCCGCCCTTTTGGGCTCCGGCCCGGAGGGCGACACCCTTCGCTTTACCCCCATCACCGAGGAGCAGGCCGCCGCGGCCAAAACCGCCTCCGGCGAGGATACCCGCCACTTCGAAGTATCCGGCGGGGAAGATGACGGGACGGCCAAGCCAGTGGAGCCTGCCTTCGAAGTGGAGGAGCAGTTCATTCCCGCCCCCATCGTCTTTACCCCCCGCTCCCGTCTGAAAGAACTGAAAAAGAAGCTGGTGGCAGGCCCGGAGAAGCGGTATTACGAGCTTTCCGAAACCGGCGTGGGAAAGCTGCAGGCGGCTATCTTCTTCAACATTCTCATTGTATTGATCTGCGCCGGCGTTACGACCCTGTTCGTTCTGGACATGATTCCGGAAAACCGGCTGCGGCTGGTGATTTTCAGCCAGGTGCTGGCCATGCTGCTCTCCGCGCTGCTGGGCTGCCACCAGATGATGGACAGCATTCAGCAGCTGTTCCACGGCCGCTTCACCGTCAACACACTGCTGACACTGACCTTTGCTGCCTGCCTGGTCGACGCCGGATTCTGCCTGGCAGAGCTGCGGGTCCCCTGCTGCGCCGCCTTCAGCCTGGAAATGACCATGGCCCTGTGGGCACGCTACCAGCGCCGCACCACGGAAATGGCTCAGATGGACACCATGCGAAAGGCCGTCCGTCTCCACGGCATCGTAAAGGTGGCGAATTACTACGAGGGCCAGGCGGGCCTGCTGCGCACCGAGGGCGAGGTTGAGGACTTTATGGACACCTATGATACGCCCTCCGCCCCCGAAAAGGTGCAGAGCTTCTATGCGGGCCTCAGCCTGCTGGCCTGCATTGCCATTGCCGTGTTTGCCGGCCTGCAGCACGGCTTGAGCATGGGCGTGCAGATTTTGTCCACCAGTCTGCTGGTGGCCGTTCCTGCCAGCTTCTTTGTGTCCATCACCCGTCCCACCGCCATTTTGGAGCAGCGGCTGCATATGGTCGGCAGCGTGCTGTGCGGCTGGCGGGGCGTCAAAGCCTTAAGCGGCAAGGCCGCCTTCCCCCTGGATGACCAGGATCTGTTCCCCCAGGGCTGCACCAAGCTCAACGGCGTAAAATTCTACGGCGACCGGAATCCTGACGAGGTCGTTTCCTACACGACTTCCCTAATCTCCATCGCCGGCGGCGGTCTGGTTCCGGTTTTCAAGCAGCTGCTGGCCAGCCGCAGCGGCCAGGAATATCCCGTGGAGAATTTTCAGAACTACGGCAGCGGCGGTATCGGCGGCGAGGTCTGCGGCGAACCCGTGCTGCTGGGCAGCCTGAACTTCCTGCAGGATATGGGCGTGGAAATCCCCGAGGGTACCATGGTCAATCAGGCGGTTTATGCCGCCATCGACGGCCAGCTGTGTGCCGTCTATGCCATCTCCTATGCCAAGATGCGCTCCGCCGCCGCGGGCCTTGTGACACTTTGCGGCTACCGCAAGCTGACCCCCGTTATGCTTTGCTGTGACTTTATGCTCACCGAAAGCTTCCTGCGGGCCAAATTCAATGTCAAAACCCGCCGCATTGCCTTCCCCACCCGGGATGTCCGGGCGGAGCTGAAAAAGGTCCGGCCCGATCCCGAAACGCCTGTTCTGGCCCTGACCACCCGGGAAGAGCTGGTCAGTGCGGCCTACGCCGTCACCGGCGCCCGGGCCCTGCGCATGGCCACCAAGCTGGGCGTGGCCATCCACCTGCTGGGCGGTACTCTGGGTATGCTCATTATGCTGGTGCTGGCGGTTTTGGGCAGCACCGAGCTGCTGACCCCCACCAATATACTGCTGTACCAGCTGGTATGGGCGATCCCCGGCCTGCTGGTCACCGAGTGGACCAGAACCGTGTAACCGGTTCCAAACGCGCTGCAGGTAAACCATAAGCAAAGCATCTGCAGATCAAACTGCAGATGCTTTCATAATAATACAGCAAGGATAAAAACACGTCCCGGTAGGTAGTCCGGGAGTACCGCAAGGTATCAGTAACCTGCCTCCTTAGGTTGTCCGTTCCCTGCTTTCCAACGAAAACTTAAGGAGGAACCATTATGTCAGATTCCCATGTCCGCCTGTCCGTTCTCTTTGAAAGTCCCTTTTGGATCGCGCTGTACGAGCGCGAGGCCGGAGGAAACTATGAGGTCTGCAAAATTACCTTCGGCGCGGAACCGAAGGATTATGAGGTGTATGATTTTTTTCTGAGAAATTTTAACCGCCTGGTATTCAGCCCTCCCCTGGAAGCCGGAAAGACCGCCGAAGGCAAAGCAAACCCCAAGCGGATGCAGCGCCAAATCAAGCGCGCCGCCGAAGAGAGGGGCATCGGTACGAAAGCCCAGCAGGCGCTGAAGCTTCAGCAGGAACAGAACAAGACGGAACGGAAAATACGTGCCCGGGAGGAGAAAGAAGCGGAGGCGCAGCGCCGCTTTGCATTAAAGCAGCAGAAGCGGCGGGAGAAACGCAAAGGAAGATGATTACAGATCGGAAAAATTTTTCCAAAATTTCTTAAAATTATTTTACAAAAGGTTGCAAAATGTAATTTCCTGCGGTATAATAGAAAATCATCACGATGAGAAATTGCCGCCGGTACCTCCCGAAGCCCGGAGCCTCCCCAAGCAAAAGCGGCGATTTACCTGAAAAAAGGAGGAAACAACATGAAAAGAAAGCAAATCCTCGTTCTGATTGCACTGGTTGCCGTGTTCGCCCTGGCCCTCACCGCCTGCGGCTCCGATGACGCCGATGGACAGGCGAATACCGACCTGCCCCTGGGCCTGGCAAGCTGGAGCATGGACGTCACCACCTGGAGCAGTCCCAACGGCGCCACCGTGAACCTGGCCGCCACTCCCAACAGCTATTCCAAGGGACAGACCGCCGCCTTTATCGTCCGTCTGGAGGGTGAGGAAGTGGAAAATGTTCCCTGTGAATGGAAAGATAAGCAGTACATCGCCTCCGCCGACTTGAATGCCGCCGACGGCTATTGTTACTATGTCCTTCTCACCGACACCGACGGCACCCAGCTGGAGGTCCCGGTAAACACGCCCACCGCCATCACCGACGAAAGCCTGATCAATATGGAAAGCGCCCTGAATTCCTACTGTGACCTGACGGTGGAAACCTCCAGCTTTGATGGCGGCAAGCTGAGCATCACCAAGGGCCAGGTACAGGTGCAGCCGCCCCGGATCACCAATGCAGGCCAGACCATCACCTGCTCTGAGGCCGTATTGATCCTGACCTTCAACGGAGAGGAGATTTCCCGGGAAGCGCTGACACTGCCGCAGGCCGGCAGCGATGGCCGCTATGTGCTGGATATCGCCGGCACGGCATTCTCTGTCCCCTCCATGGAGGACGACCAGCAGCTGAGCCTGCGTCTGGATGTGACGCTGTCCAATGGCCAGTCCCTCTCCGCCCCCGGCGGCACCTGGTTCTATTCCGGCGGCGATCTTTTGTCCGCTGTAGGCTAAGGGCATTCCGGCAAACATTTCCCTGAACGAAAAATACGGATGGATGGCAGTTCCGCAAGGAGCTGCCATCCGTTTCCCTGTTTGGCTCCGGCTTTGGTTTATTTTTTTCTTAAGACGTTTTTAAGTTCTCTTAATAAAGATTATGTAAACCATTGCATTTTTCACAAATTTCTGTCTGCTCACTTCTTTTTTATGTGGATACTATAAAAAAGTTGAAAAAACAGAATTTTTAAGATTGATTTTACGGCTCATTTGGCATACAATAGGATTCGAACGGATTTGAAAGACAGGATCCGACGGGTTTCGACTGAGGTGAGGAAATTTGCTGAATATTGTGCTGGTGGAGCCTGAGATTCCCCAGAACTGCGGCAACATTGCCCGCACCTGTGCCGCCACGGGCTGTGCGCTTCATTTGATCCGTCCCCTGGGCTTTGACATCTCCGAAAAGGCAGTCCGCCGGGCGGGGCTGGATTACTGGCATATGGTTTCGGTTTTCGATTACGAAAACCTGGCGGAGTTCTTTGCCAAGAACGACGTGCGCGAAATGTGGTGCCTGTCCACAAAGGCACCCCGGTGCTATACCCAGGCCACCTTCCACGACGGGTGCTACCTCTTCTTCGGCAAGGAAACCAAGGGGCTTCCGGAGCCTTTTCTGATGGAGCATTATGAGGAATGCGTGCGCATCCCCATGCGCTCCGACGCCCGGAGCCTGAACCTGAGCAATGCGGTGGCCATCACCGTATATGAAGCGCTGCGGCAGCTTTCCTATCCGGGGCTCCAGGATTATGGCAAAATGCGGGAGTAATCTCCCGAAATGAAATATGGAGGAAATAGCATGAACTACAATAAGAAGTCCATTGAAGACATCGAAGTAGCCGGCAAGCGTGTGCTGTGCCGCTGCGACTTCAACGTTCCCACCAA
Organism: Eubacteriales bacterium; assembly: GCA_030533415.1. Classification (GTDB taxonomy): domain Bacteria; phylum Bacillota; class Clostridia; order Oscillospirales; family Oscillospiraceae; genus Faecousia. The sequence goes on from JAUNJE010000058.1 coordinate 10,555, forward strand.
GAACGGCGTCATCACTTCCGATAAGCGTATCGTCGCCGCCATGCCCACCATCAAGTATTTGGTGGACCACGGTGCCAGGGTGATCCTGTGCTCCCACATGGGCAAGCCCAAGGGCGAGTGGAAGCCTGAGCTGAGCCTGAAGGTCGTCGCCGCACGCATCAGTGAGCTGCTGGGCAAGGAAGTCATCATGGCCTCCGATGTGGCCGGCGAGGATTCCCAGGCCAAGGCCGCCGCTCTGAAGGACGGCGATGTTATGCTGCTGGAGAACACCCGCTACATCAAGGGTGAAACCAAGAACGATCCCGAGCTGAGCAAGGCTCTGGCCTCCCTGGCCGATGTCTTTGTCAACGACGCCTTCGGCACCGCCCACCGCGCCCACTCTTCCACCGCCGGTGTGGCTGACTACCTGCCCGCCGTCTGCGGCTACCTGGTGCAGAAGGAAGTTTCCATCATGGGCAAGGCTCTGGCCAACCCCGAGCGTCCCTTCGTCGCCATTCTGGGCGGCGCGAAGGTCTCCGACAAGCTGAACGTCATCAACAACCTGCTGGAGAAGGTGGACACCCTGATCATCGGCGGCGGCATGGCCTACACCTTCCTGGCTGCCAAAGGCTACAGCGTAGGCGATTCCCTGCTGGACGAGAGCAAGATCGACTACTGCAAGGAAATGATGGCCAAAGCGGAAAGCAAGGGCGTTAAGCTGCTGCTGCCCATCGACACCGTGGTAGCTGACAGCTTCCCCAACCCCATTGACGGTCCCATTGAGACCAAGACGGTTCCCGCTGACGCGATTCCCGACGGCGAGCAGGGTCTGGATATTGGAGAAAAGACCCGTGCGCTGTTTGCTGACGCTGTTAAAAACGCCAAGACTGTCGTTTGGAACGGCCCCATGGGCGTCTTTGAGAATCCCACGCTGGCAAAGGGTACCATCGCCATGGCCCAGGCTCTGGCGGATTCCGATGCCACCACCATCGTCGGCGGCGGCGACTCTGCGGCTGCCTGCGAGCAGCTGGGCTTCGCCGACAAGATCACCCACATCTCCACCGGCGGCGGCGCTTCCCTGGAGTTCCTGGAAGGCCTGGAGCTGCCCGGCATTGCCTGCCTGCAGGACAAGGAATAATATCCTGAGACCATCACGGTCATTTGCCCAGAGCGGACGGAAAATTCCTCCGCTGCTGGCATATCAGTGTCATCACTGCTTTCAACTACGCAACCCAACCAAACGGATGGCGGGGGTTTACCCCCGCCTCCCCCACAGTACATTTTGCACTTAACTTAGTAAAATCGCATCGAACCAACAGAGTCCTGATGTTATGATAAAAGGAGAAAAGGAAATGAACAGAAAGTATCGTAAGACCGTCATCGCCGGTAACTGGAAGATGAACAAAACCCCCTCCGAAACCAAGGAATTTATGACCCAGCTGAAAGCCATCATGCCCAAGGGCCGCTGGTGTGATATCGCATTGTGCGTCCCCGCTGTCTGCATCCCCGCCGCTGTCCGTGCCATGCGGGAGACCCGGGTAGGCATCGGCGCTGAGAACTGCAACGCCAATCCCTCCGGCGCTTACACCGGTGAGATTGCCACCAACATGCTGACCGATGCCGGCTGCAAGTACGTCATCATCGGCCACTCCGAGCGCCGTGCCATGGGCGAGACTGACGCCGATGTCAACGCCAAGGTCCTGGCTGCCCTGGATGCAGGCCTGATCCCCATCATGTGCTGCGGCGAGAGCCTGGAGCAGCGCCAGAACGGTGTCACTGCCGAATGGATCACCATGCAGATCAAGCTGGGCCTGAAGGGCGTGCCCGAGGATAAGATCCGCAAGGTCATCATCGCCTATGAGCCCATCTGGGCCATCGGCACCGGCCTGACCGCTACCCCCGAGCAGGCGGAGGAGGTCTGCGAGATGATCCGCACTGTGGTCCGCAAGCTGTACTCCTCCAAGAATGCCCGTGCCATCTCCATTCTGTACGGCGGCTCCATGAACGAGAAGAACGCCTTTGAGCTGCTGGCCCAGCCCGACATCGACGGCGGCCTGATCGGCGGCGCTTCCCTGGTTCCTGAGAAATTCGTCAAGATCATCGAGGCAGCGAACCAGCCCACTGTCTAATCTAAGATTCCACTTATGGGCAGCTGCGAACAATTCGCAGCTGCCCATTTTACCGCTTTCCAAGAGTGGCGTTAAGCAGAAATCCTTTTCGACCGGGGCATCGCAACCGGCTTCGCTCCCGGTCTCATAAGCCCACTCTTTCCCCCGGAGGTATATTTATGAAAACCCTGATGCTATCCGCTGACACCCCGGAAACCCCCGGAATCGCGGCGGCGCTCATAAAACGCGGCGAACTGGTGGCAATTCCCACGGAAACCGTGTACGGTCTGGGCGCCGACGGTCTGAACGAGGCCGCCGTTTGTAAAATTTTCGAAGCCAAAGGCCGTCCCCAGGACAATCCCCTGATCCTGCATATCTGCGGACCGGAGCAAATCGAACTGTTCTGCCACCACATTCCCCAAAAGGCCTAT
>JAUNJE010000059.1 GCA_030533415.1 Eubacteriales bacterium
AAACTCCTCACTTCTCACTCCTAACTCCTCACTCTTCACTTTTTACGCTAAGTTTTCGCCATAGCTGTCCGCTGCAAGACCATCCCGAACAGGTCTCCCCAGCTCAGGCGCTCCACGGATTCCGCCGCCACCAGGGGGACTTCGCTTAACACCTGCTCCCCTGCCCTTACCGTCAGGGTTCCCAGACGCTGGCCCTGGGCCACCGGGGCGGTGACCGCTTCCTCCATCTGCACGTCCATGGTGATGCCGCTTTTCTGGGCCTTGTCAACCAGCAGGCTGGCGGTGTTCCCCAATTGGGTGTCCACGGCGGTGGTTTTCCCCAGCTTCACGGGAACAGGCTCCACTTCGGTGATCTCCGGGCTGATCACCGCAAAATTGGCAAAGCCGTAGTCCAGCATGGACTTGCAGGCGGCGTTCCGGATCTGGCTGGTCTCGCAGCCCATGGACACGGCAATCAGTTCCATTCCGTCGCGCTGGGCCGAGGCCGACAGGCAGTAGCCCGCGCCGGAGGTGAATCCGGTTTTCAGCCCTGTGGCGCCGCTGTAAAAGCGGATCAGCTTGTTGGTATTGGAAAGGCCGAAGGCGCCGTCCCGGACCGTATCCATCCAGATCGTGGTGTAATTTTTGATGGCAGGATGGTTTTTCAGCAATTCCCGGGACATGAGGGCGATGTCATAGGCGGAGGTTCTGTGGTTTACCGCGTTTTCCCCGTCGTCCAGGCCGGTGCAGTTGACGAAATTCGTGTCGTTCATCCCCAGCTCCTTTGCCCGGGTGTTCATCATGTCTACGAAAGCGGACTCCGATCCGGCGATGTGCTCCGCCATGGCGCAGGCGCAGTCGTTGGCAGAGCTGACCGCGATGGATTTGAGCATGTCGGAGACGGACATGGTCTCCCCCACCTTCAGATAAATCTGGCTGCCGCCCTTGGCCGCCGCCGCTTCGGAGGCGGTGACCATGTCATTCCAGCCGATTTTTCCGGAATCGATGGCCTCCATGATCAGCAGCATGGTCATGACCTTGGTGACGCTGGCGGGGGCAAGCTTTTCGTGAGAATTGGATTCATACAATACTGTCCCGGTGGCCACATCCATCAGCAGGGCGCTTTTTCCCGCCACATTCAATTCCACCGCCTGCCCCCGCAGGGGCAGCAGGCTGCACAGCAGCGCCACGATGACGATCCCGGAAATCCGCTTCATAATGATCCCTCCAAATGATTCGTGGTACAGACTATGAGGCCCGTCCGGGAGATATGCCTTGTTGGAGTGAGGAGTGAAGAGTGAGGAGTTAGGAGCGATTGCCCTCTGGGGGGCGGCCCACACTTCTTTCATTAATCTGTGCGGGAAAATTAGCTGCGGCGCTGAAGGCTTTACCTGCAAAATACTATTGACATTTCACAAAAAGAGTGCTAGTATTTTGGGCAACATAGCGAAACCTTTTTCATTCGAGGCGATTTTTATGGCTGAAAATCAAACCAAAGACCTGACTGTGGGGTCTCCCATGCGGCTGGTGCTTTCTTTTATGCTTCCGCTGACCTTCGGACTGTTGTTCCAGCAGTTTTACAGCATGGTGGATACGGTGGTGGTGGGCAAATTCCTGGGTGTGGACGCCCTGGCGGGCGTTGGCTCCACAGGCTCCGTCAACTTCCTGGTGCTGGGCCTGTGCAACGGCATCTGCGCCGGGTTTGCCATTCCTGTGGCCCAGAAGTTCGGCCAGCGGGATTATGAGGGCCTGCGGCGGTTCGTCGGCAACATGATTTGGCTGGGTACCGTTATTGCCCTGGTGGTCACGCTGGCGACAACGGTTCTGTGCCGTCAGATCCTCAGCTGGATGGACACTCCCGAGGATACCTTTGCGTATGCTTATGATTACATTTTCCTCATCTTCCTGGGGATCCCCGCTACGATGCTCTATAACCTGCTCTCCGGAATCATCCGCTCCCTGGGAGATTCCAAAACGCCCCTGTTCTTTCTGATTTTATCCAGCCTGCTGAACGTGGGATTGGATGTGCTGTTCATCGTGACGTTCCGGATGGGTGTGGCCGGCGCGGGCTGGGCGACTCTGCTGAGCCAGCTGATCTCCGGCCTGCTGTGCCTGGCCTACATGGCCCGGAAATTCCCCATTCTGCGCCTGAGCCGGGAGGATATCCGGTTCCGAGCCGCCTTTGCCCGGCGTCTGCTGACCATGGGACTGCCTATGGGATTGCAGTATTCCATCACCGCCATCGGCAGCATCCTGCTCCAGACAGCCGTCAACGGCCTTGGCTCCACGGCTATGGCGGCGGTGACCGCCGGCAGCAAGATGAACCTGCTCTGTGCCTGCCCCTTTGACGCCATGGGCACCACCGCCGCCACCTACGCCGGACAAAACCTGGGGGCGGGTAAGCCGGAACGGATTCACCAGGGGGTCCTGGACTGTACCCTGCTGGGCGTGGTCTATTCCGTTCTGATTTATTTTGCCATGTATTTTGGCGGCAGGAATTTGAGCATGCTGTTCCTGGACGCCAAGAACCAGGCGGCGGCCGATGTCATTGTGCCCCTGAGCCAGCAGTTCCTGCTGACCTGTATCGCGTTTTATGTACCGCTGCTGTTTGTCAACCTGCTGCGCTTTACGATCCAGGGGCTGGGCTTTTCGGAGCTGGCGGTCATTGCCGGCGTTTTTGAAATGGTGGCCCGGGGCGTGTTCGGTCTTTGCCTGGTTCCCTGGCTGGGATTCAGTGCCGTGTGCTATGCCAGCCCGGCGGCCTGGATCATGGCGGATCTTTTCCTGTTCCCGGCCTATTTCCACTGCATGAAAAAGCGGGGCTACAAGCCGGAGCCTGTTGCCATTCTCCATCCCTTCCGGGTAAAATCCTGATCGCCGGTTTTGAAGGCGGAGAAAATGTGAAAAAAGAAAAAATTTTTTAATCTTAAGTAGAAAACGCAGCGCAAATGTGTTAGAATAAAGGACGGCAGGAGGATTTTCCCGCCGCCCTATTTTATACTACCGATTTTTCATACGGAGGACAACATATGAGAGGTATTCCTTCCCTGATCACGGACATCCGCAAGAACGTCTTTACAGAAGTGGCCCGGATGGCTTACGCCGGCGGTGACTATACCCAGGCCGAGGATCTGCCCTATAAAATCGTCCCCGGCGACCAGCCCCTGCACCGGGAGTCCATCTTCCTGGAGCGGGCCATTGCCGGTGAGCGGGTGCGGCTCGCCATGGGCCTGTCCATCCGTCCCGTCCAGACCCGCAGCCTGATGACCGAGGGCATGGACCACGCCGCCATTGCCGAGCAGTACTATGAGCCGCCCCTGGTCAACATCATTCCCTACGCCTGCCATGCCTGCCCCACCAACCAGTACCGGGTGACGGAAAGCTGCCAGAACTGTCTGGCCGCCTCCTGCCAGAAGGTCTGCCCCAGGGGCGCCATCTCCTTCGTCAACGGCAAAAGCCACATTGACCCGGACAAGTGCATCAAGTGCGGCAAGTGCGCGGGTGCCTGTCCATACCACGCCATCATCCATTTGGAGCGGCCCTGCCAGGCTGCCTGCGGCATGGACGCCATTGTCTCCGACGAGCATGGCCGTGCCGTCATCAACCAGGATAAGTGCGTGGCCTGCGGCCAGTGTCTGGTGAGCTGCCCCTTCGGCGCCATTGTGGACAAGGGCCAGATCTTCCAGATCGTTCAGTCCATTTTGAAGGGCGACCAGGTCATCGCCATCGTGGCTCCGGCCTTTGTCGGCCAGTTCGGCAAGCACGCCACCCCCGGCAAGGTGGTCAGCGCCATGAAGAAGCTGGGCTTCGACCGGGTGGTGGAAGTGGCCATCGGCGCGGATATGTGTACCATTGAGGAAGCCAAGGACTTCCTGGAGAAGGTGCCCGCCCAGCAGAATTACATGGCGACCTCCTGCTGCCCGGCTTGGCACTCCATGATTTATAAGCTGTTCCCCGGCGAGAAGGGCAAGATCTCCATGACCCTGACGCCCATGGTCTTTACCGCCCGGCTGATGAAGAAGCAGTTCCCCGGCTGCAAGGTGGTATTCGTAGGCCCCTGCGCCGCCAAGAAGCTGGAAGCCATCCGGGAGGATATCCGCTCCGATGTGGACTTCGTGCTGACATTTGAGGAGCTTCAGGGCATGTTCGAGGCCAAGGAGATCGACTTTGCCACCATTGAAGACAGCGATGTGCTCAACGAAGGCACCGCTGCGGGCCGTGGCTTTGCGGTGTCCGGCGGTGTTGCTCAGGCTGTCACCAACCTGATCCACGAAGAGCAGCCCGATTTGGAAATCAAAACCGCCCGGGCCGAGGGCCTGCGGGAGTGCCGCAAGCTGATGATGATGGCCAAGGCGGGCAAGTACAAGGGCTATCTGCTGGAGGGCATGGCCTGTCCCGGCGGCTGTGTTGCCGGTGCGGGCACCCTGCTGCCGGTGGACATGGCGGCGAAGGTTGTGGGCAAGTACCAGGCCGAAGCCGATGCCGCTTCTCCCCTGGAGAGCGCCTACCGTGACGAAGGCGAGCATCTGGATTGACAGCATTGCCCTTTGCGCTGGGCGCAAAGGGCAATGAAACCTTATAATACTGTTTCTTTATAAAAATGTTTCCTTTTTATAAAGAGGGCACCGCCTGACGGCGTTGCCGTTTTCGTAATTTTCAAGATAGAAAATCACGAAAACACGTCTCATACTGATAAGAAAGCGGAAAAAAGAATGTAGGGCGGGGGACATATCCCTGCCGGGCGGTTGCTTGACTGAGTGGTAAAACCGGTGCTCAGATTTCCGTCCGGCGCAGGCTGTCCCGCGCCCTTTCTTGTATTTATGCCGCGAAGTGCCCCAGGGGCATACTGTTTTGGGGATTATCTGTGCTCGCCCAGGAAGAACAGCGCCACGGTACCGGGACCGGAGTGAGAGCCGATAACGGCGCCGACATAGCTGATGAGCACTTCCTTGACGCCATATTTCTCCTTCAGCAGCTGGGCAAGGTACTCCGCGTCCTCCCGGCAGTCGCCGTGGGAGATAAACATGGTGCTGTTGTCGTAATTTGCCCCCAGCTCCTCCACCTTTCTGGCCAGGGCTTCGATGGAGGCCTTGCGTCCCCGGGCTTTGGCCTTGTTGATCAGGTGGCCTTCATTGTCCACGTGGAGCACGGGCTTGATCTGCAGCATGGTGCCGACCAGCGCTGTGGTGGCACTGACCCGGCCGCCCCGCTTTAAGTGCATCAGGTCATCCACGGTGAACCAGTGACACAGGTGAAGCTTGGTGTCCTCCACCCAGGCGTGCAGCTCCTCCAGAGACATGCCCTCGTCCCGCTTCTTACAGGCGTACCAGACCAGCAGGCCCTGGCCCATGGAAGCCGCCAGGGTATCCACCACATAGATTTTCCGGTCGGGATACTTCTCCCGCAGTTCATCCGCCGCAATTACTGCGGACTGGTATGTGGTGGACAGGCCGGAGGAGAAAGCCAGTACCAGCACGTCCTGCCCCTGGGCCAGAACAGCCTCCATGGCTTTCGCCCAGCGGTCCGGGTTTACGGCGGAGGTCTTGGCCGCTTCGCCGGCACGGAGACCGTCGTACATTTCCTTCAGGCTGTCGTCATTTTTATCGTCATAGACCTGGCCACGGAATTCCACGCTCAGGGGAATCATGGTAAGGTCAAGCTCTGCGTACATCCCGCCCGGGAAATCGCAGCAGGAATCGGTGATGATTTTGTAGCTCATTATTTTCACACTCCGAAAAAGAATAGACAGAACAGTAAATTCGCAGTATAATACCCCGCGAACAAAATTAGCATAACCATCATACACTATTGAAGGCGGAAAGTCACGCCATTTCCAGGAGAATCCGTGCGCCGTCCGCCCCTACCGGCGGTAGAATTGCGGATTCTACTGGGAGTAGAGTCCGTAATACACAAAAAACAGGAGGAAATCTATGACAAAACTGCTGTTACGCCTGTTTGTAAAGGGACATCCCGATACCGCAGACAGCGGCGTCCGTACTGCCATCGGTTCCCTGTCCGGGGCTGTGGGGATTGCCTGCAACCTTCTGCTGTTTTTGGGGAAGCTCATCGCCGGCGCGCTGACCGGCTCCGTTTCCATTACCGCCGACGCCATGAATAATCTCTCCGATGCCTCCGGTTCCATTGTAACCCTGGTGGGCTTCCGTTTGGCGGATAGGCCCGCCGACGAGAAGCATCCCTTCGGTCACGCCCGGGCGGAATATTTAAGCGGCCTGGCCGTGGCGGTGCTGATTCTGGTCATTGGTTTTGAACTGGTGAAAAGCTCCGTGGAAAAGATCCTTCATCCTGCGGCAGTGGAATTTTCCGCTGTGGCGGCCGTTGTTTTGGCCGCCTCCATCGCCATAAAGCTGTGGCTGTGCCTGTTCAACCGGAAGCTGGGAAGCCTTATTGACTCCACCGCACTGATGGCTACCGCCGCCGACAGCCGGAACGACTGCGTGACCACAGCCGCCGTTTTGCTGGCAGCCGCTGTGGAGCATTTCCTGAATATCCGCATTGACGGCTTCGTGGGCCTGGGGGTGGCGGTTTTCATTTTGTACAGCGGCTGGAGCCTGGCGAAGGATACCATCTCTCCCCTGCTGGGGGAAAGCGCCAGCCCGGAGCTGCGGCAGCGGATCGTGGACTACATTGAGCGGCAGCCCCAGGTCCTGGGCTACCATGACCTGATGGTCCACGATTACGGACCGGGGCAGCGGTTTGCCAGTCTCCATGTGGAGATGGACCACCGGGAGGACCCCTTAAAATGCCATGAGCTGATCGACGATATGGAGCGGGAATGCCTGCGCAGCCACAACGTCCATCTGGTGATCCACTACGACCCTGTGGTCATTGACGACCCGGAGCTGACGGCTTTGAAAGAGCAGGTTTCCGGCCTGCTGAGCAGCCTGGATGAACGGCTGACCCTGCATGATTTCCGCATGGTGCAGGGGAAGCAGCATGTAAATCTGGTTTTTGACGTGGCGCTGCCCAGTGACCTGCAGGGACAGGCAGCGTCCATTCAAAAGCAGGTGGAAGATGCCCTCAACCGGGACGGAACGGTAACCTACCATGTAAAAATCACCTTTGACGCCGCGGCATTTATGGGCTAAACCCGTTGGGACCGCCCGGATTCCCCGGACTTGTCCGGGGAATTATGCTTTGCGCCGGAGTGCTTTCAGACTGACGATCAGCAGGCAGGCCCAAAGGAACATGCTCAGTGCCCAATAGCCGCTGCAGGCCATGGGACTGGATACGACCACAAGGATCCAGTAGAGGATATTGCCCAGGACCTCGGACCGCAGGGCTGACAGGAAATTGAAAATCAAAAGTGCCAGTGTAAGCCCCAGGGACAGGGCGGAAAGATTCCGCACCAGCTTCAGGCTATCCGTATTTCCTTCCTGAACGGCCCGGTGCAGCAGCAGAGCGGGCGGCGCGAAAAACGCCAGGGACAGCATTGTCAGCACCACACGGGCGGCGCCGGAAGGTTCCGGGATAAAACCCAGTCCGGCGCACAAAATAAACAGACCGCCCCACAGGGCAAACAGGGGTTTCTGATTCATAGGAGCCTCCTTAAAAATCACCGGCAAGCGTCATTTCGCGTTCTGGATTTATTTTACTGCAAAGTTTTGTAAATGGCAACCCTTTCCTGTCGTGTAAAAAAAGCTGGACAGTATCTCCATAATCTGGTATAATGATGGAAAATCTACGAAAAGGGAGTGGATTTTCCATGAAATGTCCATTTTGCGGCGACCAGGAGAGCAAGGTCGTAGATTCCCGCCATTCCGAGGACGGCCTGAGCATCCGGCGCCGCCGGGAATGTATGGGCTGCCAGCGCCGGTTTACCACCTATGAAATGGTGGAAAGCCTGCCCATCATTGTAGTGAAGCGGGACGGCTCCCGTCAGAATTTTGACCGCAATAAAATCCTGAACTCCATGATCCGCGCCTTCGACAAGCGCAAGGTCGATGTCACCGACCTGGACCGCATCACCACCGAAATCGAGCAGTCCATCCAGAACACCCTGGAGCGGGAGATCAGCACTGACAAGATCGGCGAGATGGTCATGGAGCGCCTGAAGCCCCTGGACGAGGTTGCCTACATCCGCTTTGCTTCCATCTACCACAGGTTCCAGGATGCGGGCAGCTTTATGCGGGAGATCAGCAAATTCCTGGAGGAAAAATAATGAGCACTACCCCTACTGAAATTTTAGAGACCGTGGCGGCGGCCCTGGAAACCACTGCTGCCACCGCGCCCCTTGACCCCACTGCGGCCACGGAAGCCGGTCTGGATATTGAATCCCTGAAGCAGCTGATGGACGGGTTTGACCCGGCGGAGCTGCTGCCGGAGCTAAGCAAGGTTTTTGGCAGCCTGGCGTCCGTCTGCCGGTTTGCCGTGATGATCGGCCCCGTCGTGCTGCTGGTTCTGGGGCTGACGTACCTGTTCCTGTCGCCCAAGGAGGCCAATTATTATTTTGGTTACCGCTGCTATTTTGGCATGGGCAGCGTCCATGCCTGGCGCTTTACCCAGCGCATGGCCGGCGTTCTGCTGGGCGGCCTGGGATTGATTCTGACCATTGTCATGTACACGGTTTCCGGGGGCTTTGCCGGGATGGAGGTCACGGACATGGTTTGGAAAGCCGTGGACTGCCTTGTCTGGCAGGCGGTGCTTGCCCTGCTGGCCACATTGGCCATCAACCTGACCGCCGCGTTCCGTTTTGACCGCAAGGGCGAATACCGGAAAAAAAAGAAAAGGAAGGACGCTTCCCAATAATACGCAGATCCCGCCGGAACAGTCCGGCGGGATTTTTCTGCTCCTATTTGGTTTGGCACATCCTGCTGGCTTTGTTTCGAACTGCATCAAAACTGGGGAATAAATCCCGCATCCGCCGCTTCGGCCTCCTGAATAAAGCCCTCCAGCCTGTTCAAGTACATCCAGCTGAGCACCGCGTCGTATTCCTCCTGGGTGATCCGGCGGTCAAAGGGCGCGCCCAGGCCGCCCATAGGGGTGTATTGCCGCATCAGGCTTACCAGCACCTGCCCCGGGGCAAAGGTTTCCCCGATCCAGTCCAGCACCCGCAGGGAATTGTCCACACATCCGGGCAGGATCAGATGGCGGATGATAACGCCTTTGATGACCTTCTCCCCCGCCCACCGCACCGGGCCGGTCTGGCGGAACATTTCCCGGATGGCGGCAGCTGCGGTTTCAAAATAGTCCGGCGCACCGGACAGTTCCCCGGCCAAAGCGCCGTCCGCGTATTTCAGGTCTGGCAGGTAGATGTCCACGTTTCCCTCCAGCTCCCGCAGGGTCTCCACCCGTTCATAGCCGCCGCAGTTGTAGACCACGGGCACAGGCAGCTTGGGGGTCAGGGCCGGGAGAATGGTTGGCAGAAAATGGGTGGGCGTCACCAGATCAATGTTTTCCGCCCCCCGGGAAATCAAATCCGAAAATAGCTGCCGAAGCTGTTTTTCGTCCATGGCTTTCCCTACGGCGCCGCCGCTAATGGCGGCATTCTGGCAGTATTTGCAGCCCAGGGTGCAGCCCCCAAAGAACACCGCGCCGCTGCCGCCGTTCCCGGCAAGGGCAGGCTCCTCCCATTTATGGAGCATGGCTTTCGCCACGAGGGCCTGGCCGGGACAGCCGCAGAAGCCCACCTGGCCCGATGTCCGGTCCACCCCGCACTGCCGGGGACAGAGATTGCAGTTTACATAATCCATTTTCATCCCATCCTTTGGGGTATCATAGCATTTTTTGCGGCTTTTCTCAACCCCGGCTTTACCTCGGCGGAAAAATGTGGTATGATAGCATAACATGAATAAAATCGAAGAAGGGAAAACTTTATGGAAATCCGTTTTGCCGCTGACCGGGACATCCCCGGCCTTATTAACCTATTGCAGCAGGTGGGGGAGGTGCATCATCAAATTCGTCCCGACCTGTTCCGGGAGGGGGCGCAGAAATATGACGAAGCAGCCCTTCGCCGCCTGCTGGCCGACCCCAACCGCCCCATCCTGGTGGCAATAGCTGACGGAACCGTTGCGGGCTATGCTTTCTGCATCCTGCAGGTCACGGAAGGGGATTCCGCCCTCCAGGACCGGAAAACGGTGTATATTGACGACCTGTGTGTGGATGAAACCGTGCGGGGCAAGGGCGTTGCCGGGGCGCTGTACCACAGGGTCTGCGAATACGCCAGACAGCTGCGCTTTGACGCCGTGACCTTGAATGTCTGGTGTGGCAACGACCGCGCCATGCGGTTCTACGAAAAGTGCGGCCTGAAGCCCCAGAAAATCGGAATGGAGTACGTTTTGGAAAAGTGAAATGGATGCGCTCTGCTCTCCACGCCTCCCACACCGCTCCATCCCATATCTTTACTGATCTCAACCTGTTGTAACCATTTGGAGGTTTCCCATGGCCTTTGACGCTTTTTTTCTATCCGCCGTGCTGGAAGAGGTGCGCGGGCGCTGTACCGGCGCCCGGGTCGAGAAGATCCATCAGCCCAGCCGGGATACCCTGATCCTTCACCTGCGGTGCCGGGAGGGACGGGAGAAGCTGCTTTTTGCCGCCAATCCCACCGCTCCCCGGCTCCACCTGACCACCGCCTCCCCGGAAAATCCGGCGGAGCCGCCCATGTTCTGCATGCTGCTGCGCAAGCACCTGCTGGGGGCGAAGCTGGTGGACATCACCCAGCCCCCCATGGAGCGGGCAGCCGCCTTCACCTTTGACTGCACCGACGAAATGGGCTTTCCCGTTCAAAAGCGGCTGGTGGCGGAATTGATGGGCCGTACCTGCAACCTGTATCTGCTTTCCCCCGAGGGCCGTATTCTGGACTGCCTGCGGCGGATCGGGCTGGACGAAAGCGCCAAACGGGCGGCACTGCCGGGACTTAAGTACCAGGAACCGGAGCCGGTTGCCAAGCGAAACCCCGCCGGATTGGATTTTGCGGATTACAGGGATTTAATCGGCAAAGCCGGCGCTGATGTCCTGTCGGACCGCCTTATGGACGAACTGGGGGGCTTATCCCCCCTGGTGTGCCGGGAGGCGGCGCTGTATGCCGCGGGCAGCACCGATGCCCGGGTGGAGGGGCTGAACCGGGAGGCGGCTGCGGAGAAGCTGGCACTGTTCTTTGGCGAACATCTGAAGCACCCCGCGCCCTATTGCTATGCCCTTCCGGACGGCACGCCCAAGCAGTTTGCTTTCTGTCCCATCCGCCAGTACGGCGAATGCCGGGAGGCGGAATCCTTCGGGGCGCTTCTGGATATGTTTTACACCCTCCGGGACCGGAAGGACGCCATGCGGCAGAAGGGTCAGGCTGTCCGCAGGACGGTGCAGAACCTGTGCACCCGCCTGACCCGAAAGCTGGCCCTTCAGCAGAAGGAGCTGGAGGCCACCTATGACCGGGAACGCCTGCGCCAGTTGGGGGACATCCTCACCGCGAACCTCCACAAAATCGTAAAGGGGCAGACCATGGTGCAGTGCGAGGACTTTTACGATGCGGATATGAAGACCATTGAGATTCCCATCAGCCCGGTTCTCTCCCCCCAGCAGAACGCCGCTAAGTTCTACAAGGACTACGCCCGGATGAAAAATGCGGAAAAAGAGCTGACCAAGCAGCTGGAACTGGGAGGAAACGAGCTGCATTACCTAAAAAGCGTCCTGGAGGAACTGAACCGCGCCCAAACGGAAGCAGAGCTGGAAGAAATCCGCCGGGAGCTGCAGGAAGGCGGGTATCTGCGCGCCGAGACCGGGAAAAAACGGGTCAAGCAGGGAAAGCTGTCCCCCATGCGCTTTGAATCCACCGACGGCTACCCCATTTATGTCGGGCGCAACAACCGCCAGAACGACGAACTGACCTTCCGTCTGGCCAGAAAGGACGATATCTGGTGCCACGCATCCAAGGTGCATGGCAGCCACGTCATCATTTCCTGCGGCGGCACCGTGCCGCCGGACGATACCATCACCCAGGCGGCCCAGCTGGCGGCTTACTATGCCGAAACCAGCGGCGGCCAGAACATCCCCGTGGATGTGACCCCCGTGAAGCAGGTGAAGAAGATTCCCAACGGCAAGCCTGGCATGGTGATTTACCATAGCTACAAAACCGTCATCGTCAACCCGTACGGAGAGGTAGTGGTGGACGAGCTGAACGCGGAGAAAAAGGGATAAGCAGCCGTCTGCCGGGTGACGTTCTTGAGCGCTGCCAGGACAGAAATAATAGGTGCGGAAGGGACTGCTTGTGACAGTTCCTTCCTTTTTTCTGCGGACGGAAAGACGCTTCTGCTGTCAACATCTGGGAAATCATACTGATATTCAATGAAAAAGTTTCATTCGCAAGAATTGAACTTTTTAATAGAAAGATCATTATGAGACGCATTTTCGTGATTTTCTATCTCAAAAATCACGAAAATGGCGATGCCATCAGGCGGTGCTTTCTTTATAAAAATGAAACATTTTTATAAAGAAACAGTATCAGAAGAGCGGATATTTTCGGGTCCCCTCTCAGGAATCCCGCTCCAGGCAACATCCGCGCAGGGGTGCTATGGCAAGAGTATTATTTGGGCATTATTGCCAGTTTTTAAGCGCCTGTTGCCACATAATGGTGCGCACACGGAAGCGTAGCACAGAAGAAAATGGCATTGCGGCAGGCAGTATAGACATGGGGAAAATTTTTCTTGGAATATGGCCATGGGACAACGGCGTAAGATTTTTTGCGGCAATATACTTTTCTTCATACCGCATAAACAGCCATTTCTTGCAAACAATAGCAGAGGAAACGCAAAGCAAGGAGAGGAAATGTTTATGAAAGCAACAGGAATCGTTCGCCGGGTGGATGACCTGGGCCGAATCGTCATACCGAAGGAAATCCGCCGTACACTCCGTATCCGGGAGGGTGACCCG
>JAUNJE010000020.1 GCA_030533415.1 Eubacteriales bacterium
CATACCCTGTACAATGCCGCCTGTGACTGATAAAAGTGTGGGATCCGTGACTTTTATCAGAAAATTACGGCCGTCGCTGCGGTCTTCGGGATAGATTTTCAGAATTTCCACAGAATACTCCTGAGCCGTGTCGCCGCTTACCGTGGAGCGGATGGTTGCGGCGCCTGTGTGGATGTCCTCAAAATCCGCTACCGGAATCGGTTCCCCCTTCCAGCCCTGTTTGGTAATGCCAAAAACACCCTGGGGTGTATTGCGCAGCAGCGTGCCGAGGGTGCTGACGGCATCGGCACTGCCCTTCAGCTGGCCGGGATCGCCGCTTTTGCCTTTTTTCACGGACAGAATCTGAGCTTCATAGGCAAAGCCCTGGGTCATTTGAAGAAGGTCCCCCTTGGAACCGCTGACGCCGTGGCCCAGGGTGCCGAATTTCCCGGTTTCCGGATCATAAAAGGTAACGGTACCAATGCCCGCGATGCCCTGACGAAGATAGACGCCCAGCCGCGGCCCGTCGGCGGTCTGCTCCGGAGCCAAACGCAGGGTGCTGAGCTTGCTGCCCCGGCGTACGGTCAGCTCTACCTCGCTGCCGCAGCGGCTCAGGGCGGTGCGGACATCCTCGGCACAGCCGATATCGGTGCTGTCGATCTTAACGATTTCGTCTCCAATTTTCAGTCCGGCATTTTTTGCGTTGTTTCCCAGCGCGTCGTCATAGGCTGCCACGGTGACGGTATCATCCCGCAGCTGCAGGCCAATAATTTTCCCCACCGGAATCAAAAGCTCCGCTGCCCGAGCCTGCAAAGGCAGCAGAGCGAAAAGAACCAACGATAAGGCAATGGCGCTTATTGTTCGTTTCATGTTCAGCCCTCCTTTTTGTCTGCCCTCTTAATATGACCCGGCGCCGGGAATGTAACCGCTGAAAAAGTCGAAAAAAGAGGAACGGTTTGGGCTTTTGGGGAATTTTTGACTTGAAAGACCGATTTTATTTTTGTAAGATAGAGCAGGAGCGGATGGCGCTGTCCGTTTCTTTCCAACGTGGCGCCATGCTGTCCTAATTTTGATGAAATATCCGCAAAAGAAAGCGATACCTGCCAAAGGCAGTAGGGAAGAGAGGAAACACATATGCGAAAAACTGTAAATTATAACCAGCTTGTCCAGCAGTTGGTAGCCCTGACCGAGGGGATTCCCTATGAAACCGCCAATTTGGCCAATGCTTCTGCCCTGCTGTGGCAGGAACTGCCCGATATCAATTGGGCGGGCTTTTACAAAATGGAGGACGGCGCGCTGGTGCTTGGCCCCTTCCAGGGAAAGCCCGCCTGCATCCGCATCCGCGTTGGACGGGGCGTCTGCGGCACCGCCGTGGCGGAGGACCGGGTGCAGCTGGTCCCTGATGTCCATGCGTTCCCGGGGCATATTGCCTGTGACTGTGCCTCCAATTCGGAGATTGTGCTTCCGCTCCACAAAAATGGACAGATTTGGGGCGTTCTGGACATTGACAGTCCTATTGTGGGGCGGTTCACAGAGGAGGACCGGGACGGACTGGAAAGGATTGCCGCCGTTTTGGAGGAAATACTGTAATGGAATACCGGATTTTGAACAGGGAAACCGTTGACATGTATCTCACTTATCTGAAAAAGGCTATGTCGGAGGAGCCGGATATGATGTGCCTCGAAGCTTTGGATGAGGAGGGAATCCGCCGGCGGGTGGACGATCCGTTTTTTCAAAAAACCGTTTCTCTGCTGGCCGTGGAGCGCGGGCAGGTACTGGGCCGCATAGAATATCATTTTTACGGCTGTATCCAGGACGGTTTCCGCATGGCCTATGTGGACTGGGTATATGTGTTGAAGGAGCACCGGCATAAGGGTGTGGCCCAGGGATTGTTCCGGGAATTTGAAAGGCGGTGCCGGGAGAACGGCATTGACCAATACTTTTTGCTCCGTGCGGAGAATCCCAACGCGGACCGGTTTTACGGGGCCTTTGACAATGCGGAATCCGGCAGCTGTCCGGTTCTGCGAAAAAATGTTTCGCCGCGGTCTCAAACCATTTCCCAATAAAATTCTTTTTATTTTGAGAAGGTGTTGGATACAGAGCACGAAGAACTGCCCTGCGGGCGGCTGCGGTGTGCGCGGGGACGCAAAGGCCGTCTCGTACGGAATTCCTGTTCAAAACTTCCATTCTTCGCATGGACGTTTTGAATGGAATATCAGTATAAAAATTTCCCCGGTCCGTGCTGCCTATTGACAAAGTAGGTAAATGGTGCTATCATTGCCTACGGGATTACTAGGTAAATAGAAACAGGAGGTTTTCATACATGCACGTTTATGCTGACAACGCGGCCACGACGAAGATGAGCCAAACGGCCATTGACGCCATGCTGCCCTATTTTGATAAGGTTTACGGCAACCCGTCCTCCCTGCACTCCGTAGGACAGGAGGCCAAGGAGGCTCTGGATGCCGCCCGGGAAACCGTGGCGGAGTGCTTAGGCTGTGAGCCGAGGGAGATTATCTTCACCTCCGGCGGCAGTGAGGCCGACAACCAGGCCATTGTTTCCGCCGCCCGTTACGGCGCGAAAAAGAACAAAAAGCACATCATTTCCACCGCCTTTGAGCATCACGCCGTATTGCATACCCTGAACAAGCTGGAGAAGGAAGGCTTCGAAGTCACCTATCTGGATGTTCGGAACAATCACAACATCACCGCCCAGCAGGTCAAGGACGCTATCCGGCCGGATACCTGCCTGGTGACCACCATGTATGCCAACAATGAGATCGGCTCCATTTTGCCCATTGCGGAAATCGGTGCCATTTGTAAGGAAGCCGGCGTTCCCTTCCACACCGATGCGGTTCAGGCCGTTGGCCACCTGCATATCAATGTGAAGGAAGAAAACATCGACATGCTGAGTCTTTCCGGCCACAAGTTCCACGGCCCCAAGGGCGTGGGCGCACTGTATGTCCGCCGGGGCTTCCCGCTGGTGAACGTCATTGAGGGCGGTGCCCAGGAGCGGGGCAAGCGGGCCGGTACGGAGAACCTGGCCGCCATCTGCGGCATGGCTGCCGCGCTGAAGGATGCCTGCAGCCATATGGATGAGAATATGGCACGGGTTGCCGCCATGCGGGACAAGCTGATCGCGGGGTTGTCCCAAATCCCCCACAGCGCTTTGAACGGTGATCCTGTGAACCGTCTGCCTGGCAATGTCAGCTTCTGCTTTGAGGGCATTGAGGGCGAAAGCCTGCTGCTGCTGTTGGATGCCAAGGGCGTCTGCGCTTCCTCCGGCTCCGCCTGCACCTCCGGCAGTTTGGATCCCAGCCATGTGCTGCTGGCCATCGGCCGTGTCCATGACGTGGCCCACGGCTCCCTGCGCCTGTCTCTGAGCGAGTACAACACCGACGAGGAGATCGACCACATTTTGAAGGCCGTTCCGGAGGTTGTCCAGTACCTGCGGAACATGTCCCCCGTCTGGCGGGATCTGCAAAGCGGCAAGCGGCAATATATCCTATAAAAGGGACGGAATCGCTCCACACGAAAAACAATGTTATCATAAAAGGAGAATTTTGATATGGCACTGTATAGTGAAAAAGTCATGGACCATTTTATGAACCCCAGAAATGTGGGCGTCATTGAGGACGCCGACGGTGTCGGTGAGGTCGGCAACGCCAAGTGCGGCGATATTATGAAGATTTACCTGAAGATCGAGAACGAGATCATTGAGGATGTCAAGTTCGAGACCTTCGGCTGCGGCTCTGCCATTGCTTCTTCCTCCATGGCCACGGAAATGATCAAGGGCAAATCCATCCATGAGGCGATGGAGCTGACCAACAAGGCGGTGGCCGAAGCGCTGGACGGACTGCCCGCCCACAAGCTGCACTGCTCCGTGCTGGCGGAGGAGGCCATCAAAAACGCGCTGAAGGATTACTACGACAAGAATAACATCCCTTACGACGAGAAGCAGTTCCCCGACTGTGAGCATTGCGCCCACTGCGAGTAAGATTATGATCGTATCCACCAAAGGCCGGTACGCCCTGCGGGTTATGGTGGGCCTTGCCAAGCGGGGCGGGACGGAATACATTCCGCTGAAAGAAATCGCGGAGGAAGAGGGAATCTCCCAGAAGTATCTGGAAGCCATTATGACAACGCTTTCCAAGGCCGGATTTGTGGACGCCGTTCACGGGAAGGGCGGCGGCTACCGTCTGAACCGCAGCCCGGAGGACTACACGGTGGGCAGCATTTTGAAGCTGTCCGAGGGAAGCTTGAGCGCCGTTTCCTGCACCAGCCAGGGCGCGGCCGCCTGTTCCCGAACGGAGTGTTGCCAGGCAAAGCCCATGTGGGACCGCTTAGATAAGATGATTGATGATTTCTTTGAAGGGATCACCATAGCGGACCTGTTGAAAGATGCAGCTACCCCCTCCGGCTGAGCCGGAGGGGGAGCATTCGTTAAAAAGATGGGCCGTGGTTTCCGGACGGGTGGCTGCGGCCAGAAACTGACGGCATAAACGGCCGGATGCAAACCCGTTTTTCGGAATGGAAAAAGAATTCTCCCAGAGTGTGGTCAACACCTGGGAGAATTTTGTTTTTATAAAGAAACGGTATTAGGAATTTTGGACACTGGTACGCTCCGCTTCCCAGCTTAGAATTTTATCCCGAAGTCCATCCAGATCAAGTACGCCATAGGCAAAGCCCTTCCGCACCAGGGCTTCCGGAAGGTACTCGTCATATTTGTCAAAGAGGGGCAGCTCTTTGGGATAGACCAGCTCCAGCGGTTCGATGGGCTTTCGGATCTCTTCAAACAGGACCCGGAAGAAGGTGTCCTCGTCCGCCTTCATGGTAAACTGCATGTAAAAGGGCCGGGCAGAATCCAGATTCCGCAGGCCAAGCCGGGCCGCGCACTTGATTTTCAGAAACCGTTCCATGGCCAGGAAGGTGTAGGTCCCCACCCAGGGCAGCAGGCACCACATGGTTCCGCCCAGGTGAATGAGGGGCTTTTCTGCCGTGCCGGCGTGGGCGGCGGTAAAACGGGCCTGCTGGAGCCGGGCCACCGCATTTTTCATCAGGTAGGGGTATTGGCGATCCTCCCGGAGCACCTGGCGCATCCGGTCCAGAATTTTGGTGTGCAGGTCGCCGGGACACTGGCCGAAGTAAGCGGGGACGGTACCCTTGACCAGCTCGCAGTAAACCAGATGCCGCTTGGGGTCCACATCCAGCACCTGCCATACATGCCCGGCAATGGCCAGCTTTTCCCCAACGGGGGGCGGCGAGACGATGGTTCCCAGTTCCTGGGACTCGCTGCGGACGGTGTATTCTTCATTTTCCTGAAATACGCCGTAGAATTTGAAGGAATTCACCACCCGTTCTCCGGTGATGCCCACGATCAGGCCGCCCTGTTCCGTCTGCTGGATGTGGTCGGTCTGAATCAGGTGCCGCAGCAGTACCTTATAGTCCTCCTGGGTGATTTTGTGGAAATAGTGCAGCCGCAGGACCCGGTCCGCCAACGCCCGGGGAGACAGTTCCCCGCAGGAGGCCAGGGTGGACATGGTCTGGTGGTACAAAAGGCTGAAGGGCAGCCGGTCCAGCCGGGGCGGCTCCACCCACCGCTCCTCCAGATAGAGCTGAACCAGCGCAATTCCCTGCAGCAGCTTCCAGGGAACCGTGGCGGGCAGCATGGCCCGGGCCTCCGGCTCGTCCTCCCGCATGACAAACCACATTTCCGGCGGAAGCTCCCGCCGGCCGGTGCGGCCCATGCGCTGCAAAAAGGAGGATACCGTCCAGGGCGCGTCGATCTGGAAGGCCCGTTCCAGGCGGCCGATATCAATGCCCAGCTCCAAGGTGGCAGTGGTCACGGTGGTCATGAATTGGGAATCATCCTTCATGACGCCCTCCGCCGTTTCCCGGTAGGAGGCGGAAAGATTGCCGTGGTGGATGAGAAAGCGGTCCGGCTCGTGCCTGCTTTCGCAGTAACGCCGCAGCGTGGTGGTGACGGTTTCGCATTCTTCCCGGGAATTGACGAATACCAGGCACTTTTTGCCCCGGGTGTGCTCAAAAATATAGCCGATTCCCGGGTCCGCGTTTTGCGGCGCCTGATCCGTGGGTTCTTCCAGCACGGGCAGCGCCTCGATATCGGTTCTGTTTTCGGCAGCCGGGGCGTTTTTTACATAAAAGTGCTCCATGCTGAGCCGCCATTTGCTTCCCTTGGCCTCGATTTTGGGAATGATGGTTTTCCGCCCGGTACCCAGGGAGAGAAATTCGCCGGTTCCCTCCGGGTCGCCGATGGTGGCGGAAAGGCCGATGCGGCGGGGATTCACGCCTGCCAGCCGGGACAGCCGCTCGATCAGGCACAGGGTCTGCCCGCCCCGGTCGCCCCGCAGCAGGGAGTGGACTTCGTCGATCACCACAAACCGCAGGTCGCCAAACAGCTTGGGAATCGCGGCGTGCTTGTGCAGAAGCAGGGCTTCCAGGGATTCCGGGGTGATCTGCAGAATGCCGGAGGGATGCTTCATCAGCTTCTCCTTATGGCTCTGGGCAACATCGCCGTGCCAATGCCATACCGGGATATTTGCCTCGGCACACAGGTCGTTCAGGCGGAGGAACTGGTCGTTGATCAATGCTTTCAGCGGGCCGATATAGATGCAGCCCACGGAGGAGGGCATATCCTCCGAAAAAAGGGTGATGATGGGGAAAAACGCGGCTTCCGTCTTGCCGGAGGCGGTGGAAGCGGTCAGAAGCAAGTTTTCATCCGTGCCGAAGATGACCTCTGCGGCGGCCACCTGAATCGCCCGCAGGCTTTCCCAGTGGTTGCGGTAGATATACTCCTGTACGAAGGGCGCATAGCGTTCAAATGCACTCATGGTGGTTTCCTCACAGTTCGAATTCCGCGAATTCCCCGGCGGTTTCCTCCTCTGCCACCGCGTTCCGGGCGTAGGTGAATTGCTCTGAGCCTAAAAGCGCGCGCACATGAACCCCCGGATTTTGGTATACGATATCCAGCACCTCGATAAAGTCCCGGATCACCTCCCGGGGGGTGATGTGGGTATCCGCGCCGATGCGGCCGAATTCAATTTCAATGAAGTCCACCATGTCCTGCTGGGTGACGATTTGGGGGTATTCGTACAGTCCCGCGTGAATATCCGCCAGCTTTTCCGTCAGGATCAGCATTTCCTCCGGTGTAAGGGGCTGGAGACGGATCACAGGAGAGAGCAGATCCTTGTGTTCCCCGGAGAAATGGCCCTCCGCCAGCCGGGAGCGCAGGGCCTCATAGCTGTAAACACCCCGGCGGGGGTCCTCCATGCACTGGGGGGTGCCGCAGAGGATGATCCCCAGGTGCTGGGCCTTACCCTGCATGGTGTCGTTATACATGGTCAGGATTTTTTCGTAGTTATACTGCCTGGTAATGGCGTTGGGGATTTTATAAATATTCACCAGTTCGTCGATCAGAATCAGCATCCCGGCATACCCCGCCTGCTTCAAAAAGCAGGCGAAAAGCTTCAGATATTCATACCAGTCATCATCCGTGATAATAATATTGACCCCCAGCTCCTGACGGGCTTCGGTCTTGGTGCCGTATTCCCCCCGGAACCATTTGAGCACCTTTGCCTTGGTTTTGTCGTCGCCGGAAAGGTGAGCTTTATAATACAAGGTAAGCAGCCGGGCAAAGTCAAAGCCGTGGACCATTTCGTTCAGGGAGTAAATGACGGCGGAAATTTGCTTCTCCACGGCGGGGGAGAGCCGGGGATCGGTGATGCTCAGCCCCTGAGCCGCCATGACCTCCTGCTGCACGTTGCTGATCCAGCGGTCCAGGATCAGGGACAGCGCCCCGCCCTCCGGTTTGGTCTTGGTGGACATGTTGCGGATCAGCTCTTTATAGGTCGCCAGCCCCTGCCCACGGGTACCCTGGAGGCGCCGCTCCGGGGACAGGTCGGCGTCCACCACCACAAAATTCTTTGCCATGACATAATTGCGGATGGTTTGCAGCAGAAAGCTTTTGCCGCTGCCGTATTTGCCCACGATGAAGCGGAAGGAAGCGCCGCCGTCGGCAATGATGTCCACATCCCGCAGCAGGGCGTCGATTTCCTCTTTCCGCCCGACGGTGATATAGGGAAGCCCCACCCGGGGCACCACGCCGCCTTTGAGGGAATTGATTAGCGTCTGGGCGATTCGTTTGGGTATTTTCATGGGTGTACCATCTCTTTCAAATCTTCGATATAGTCTTCGACCAATTCCGGCTGGTTATCCAGGGTCAGAACCGAGTCGGCGAATGTTTCGAACAGCTTTTCGTTGATGCTGTCCGCCAGTACCGACAGCATCAGTCCGGAGGACTGCACCCAGCCCAAATCCCTGCCGTACAGCAGACATTGCAGCAGGCGGTATTCCTCCCGGCTCAGGGGCGTTTCTTCCGGGCCGCTTTCCGGGGCTGGGGGCTGGGGAACCGGCGCTTTCGGAGATTCCTCTGCCATGGCTTCCTCTTCAACGATCAGCTTATCCTGGGTGATGGCGGCATCCCTGCGGATCTGGGACAGCTGGGAATAGCGGATGGTGACTTTCTTGTCCTGGGCCGCTTTCTTCTCCGCCAGGAGCCTGCGGGCCTCCTCTTCTATGAGTTTCAGAAGCCATTTGGTGTCCACTTCCCGCTTAATAGGGTGCCCGTAGCCATAGCATTCCCGCATTACGGAATCAATGGTTTTCACAAGTTCTCCCAATTTGGCACTTGGGCATTCCGGACAGGCGTATTTTTGGACGGACCAGATGCCGTTCCTGCACCGGTAGGTGCGGATTTCATCAAGGACAAATTCACAGCTGCGTGTCCTTTTCCGGTTGTGGAAAACGGCTGATTCAAAAAGCACCACGGGAAATTCTTTATAAACTCCAAAATACTGCTCGACCATGGACTTTTTGCAGCGGTTCGTATAGTGCTCTGCAATGCGCCGCAGCACCCTGGCGGTGACGGTGTCCATATCCTCCCGGTAGGTTTTATAAAATTTGGAGCGTTCCAGCCACCGGCCGGACAGGGCGGTAACGGCCTGCATGATCTGCTGGGTATCCTGGTTTTCGATATTTTCCAGCACTGCCAGATGCTTGTCAAAGCGGACCTGGGCGGTGTCCGCCAGCAGCGCGGGGTCAAGGCCGTAATAGATGACATAATCCGTCAGCCAGCGGCTTGTATATGGGAGAATGCCCGTATCCAGTTCCCCATATACCCCTTGAAACGCCTTCAGCTTCCGGTAGCCGTCCATAGGGTCCGTGACCCCGATTTGGTTGAGAAGCTCATAGATATAGAGGAAGGCATAGGTCAGGGATGTTTTCTGAACATCGCCCCGGCGCAACTTTGTCCGCCAGGAAAAATATCCCCGAAGCTCCGAATCCATCAGGGATTGGTAGGTGGGGAAATAACGCAGCACCGGTTTCTCATAGACAAAGTCATCCTCATAATTGGAAAGAATCATTCCCTGCTTTACAAAGAGGGCTTCCCGGGGCTGCCGGTAGGAGGTGATGTTTTTTTCCAAAGAGCGGGCGGCGCGCAGAGGGGAGGGGACAGGTTCTATGAATTCCCGGGGACAGGGCCGGATGGCCTCCTCCTGAAAGATGGTGCGGTAAAACCACTCTGTGGCTTTCTTCACCCGGTTCGTATCCATTGGCTTTGCCCTCCTCTCGTCCATATGTTTGGAATTATCATACTATATTTGGCAAGGACAGTCAAGCATACGAAGGAAAAATAGAGAGGAAATTTACAGGGATGTTCCGAAAGCCGGCGGGCGGCAGATACCGCAGACCGGCCGGATTTTGAATAATTTCAATTAGGTACCTTGATATTTTGGCGGAAAATGCTATAATAAAGGTACCTAAAGAATATGAGGTGATAAACGTATGGAAGAAAAGAACGCCGGTGAACACGGCAGCGGGAATTTCCCGGCGGGAAATCATTTGAAATCCCACAGGGACCATTATCAATGTGCCGGCCGGAATGAGAAGCTGGTCATGAATCTGCAAACCCTGAGCCATATTATGCGCGCCCAATATGAGGGCAGGGCCAGCCAAAAACGGATTTTGATCCTGCTGTATGAGGCGGAAACGGTTACGCAGAGGAATCTGACGGAACGCCTGGGGATCCAGCCGGGGTCTTCCAGCGAGATTCTGGCAAAGCTGGAGAAAACGGGACTGATCACCCGCACGCCGAATGCCCAGGACCGCAGGACGGTCGATATCCGTCTGACCGCCGCGGGAAAGGAATTGGCGGTAGAGGCCGCGAAGCAGCGCCGGCAGC
This sequence comes from Eubacteriales bacterium, assembly GCA_030533415.1. Taxonomy (GTDB): domain Bacteria; phylum Bacillota; class Clostridia; order Oscillospirales; family Oscillospiraceae; genus Faecousia. The sequence continues at coordinate 10,241 of JAUNJE010000020.1, forward strand.
GCCATGCGGACATGTTCGCCTGCCTGTCGGAGGAAGAGCAGCAGACCCTTCTGGCGCTGCTGGAGAAACTCAGCGGCGATTGGCAGGTGCGGTTCCGGGAAACCGGGAAGCCGCATGGACATGGAAACCACCCCCACGAGCGTGGCGGGCATGGGTTTTCCGGCTGATTGCAAGTGGAGGTGACGTGTCAATGTGGAAATATATCAAGCCCTACCTTCCCTATGCCGTGTTGGCCGGTGTGTTTATGGTGGGCGAGGTCCTGATGGACCTGATCCAGCCGGGCATCATGAGCCGGATCGTGGATGACGGTGTTTTGGGACTGGCCAACGGCGGCCGGGGTGATCTAAGCCTGATCTGGACGCTGGGCCTGCAAATGGTCGGCCTTGTGCTGTTTGGGGGACTTTGCGGTTCGCTGAACAACGTGTTTGTCCATATGTCCGGGCAGAACATCGGCAACGAAATGCGCAAGGACTGCTTTCGCAGGATTATGACGTTTTCCTTTCCCCAGGTGGACCGGTTTGGCACCGGCTCTCTGGTGACAAGGGTGACGAACGACATCACCCAGGTGCAGAATTTTGTGTCCCAGTTTGTGCGGGGAATGATCCGCACTTCGCTGCTGATGTTTGGCAGCATATTCTGCATGTTCCGCTTAAACCGGAACTTCGGCTGGATCGTGCTGTGCGCGTTCCCGTTTCTGGTGGGCTGCCTTGCGTTCTGCATGTCCAAGGCAAATCCCCTGTTTTCAAAATTACAGGCACAGCTGGACGCGGTCAACGCCATTATGCAGGAGGATGTGTCCGGCATCCGGGTCATCAAGGCCTGTGTGCGGGAGGCCTATGAAAAGCACCGCTTCGGGAAGGTAAATGACGCGCTTATCAAAACCCAAATGAGGACCCTTGTGATTTTTGCGTTTATGAACCCTGTGGTCAACGCGCTGATCTATATTGTCATCGCCATCCTTCTGCTGGCAGGCTCCTATGAAGTGCGCCAGGGAGGAACCACCCCGGGCAGCGTTATGGCGGCAATTACCTATACCACCCAACTGCTGAACGGCATCCTGATGCTGGTGATGCTGTTTCAGAACATTTCCAGGGGCCTGGCCTCTTGGAAGCGCGTCAGGGAGGTGCTGCACAGTGAGCCGGAGCTGAAAGACGGTACCTTGACCGAAGGGCCGGGCCAACCCGGAGAAATTGAATTTCGGGATGTCAGCTTTGCGTATCCCGGCGGCGGCCAGAAGGTGCTGGAACATATCAACCTGACCATTCGAAGGGGAGAAACGGTTGCCATTATGGGAGCCACCGGATGCGGAAAGACTACACTGGTGAATCTGATTTCCCGGTTTTATGATGTGACGGACGGGGCAGTCCTGGTGGATGGCGCCGACGTGCGGGATTACCGCCAACAGGCGCTGCGGGAGAAAATCGCTGTGGCCCTGCAAAAAAGCGAGCTGTTCAGCCAGACCATCGGGGAAAACATCGCCTGGGGCCTGCCGGGAGCGGAAGAAGCCGCTGTGAAGGCCGCCGCCGTTACGGCACAGGCGGATGGATTTGTCTGCTCCACGGCGGAGGGATACGGTACGGTGGTGGCTGAGCGGGGCATGAGCCTGTCCGGCGGCCAAAAGCAGCGGGTCTCCATTGCGAGAGCCGTTTTGAAACCGGCGGAGATCCTGATTTTTGACGATGCCACCAGTGCCCTTGACCTGAAAACCGAGGCCAATTTGTACAAGGCGCTGCGGGAGGCCCATCCGGACAGCACCAAAATCATCATTGCCCAGAGAATCGCGTCCGTCCGGAGCGCGGACAGGATTGTTGTTCTGGAAAACGGCAGGATCTCCGCCTGCGGGACCCATGAGGAGCTGCTCAAATCCTGTCCGGTCTACCAGGACATTTACCATTCCCAGATCGGAAGGGAGGAGGAATCCCATGGCTGACAATAATAGTCAAAAGCTGGTGGAGCGGAATATTCCCGGAATGAACCGGCATGAGCGCTTTACCCAGGTGGAACATGCGGAAAATGCCGGTGCCGCCTTAAAGCGCATTGTAAGATATTTTACCCATGAAAAAGCATTGGTCCTTTGTATGCTTGCTGTTGTGGTATGCGGGACGCTTTGCGGCGTCTATGCGCCGAGCCTGCAAAGCAACGCGGTGGATATCATTGCGGGGGAGCGGCAGGAAAGCCTGATACGGACGCTGCTTATGATGCTTGCGGTCTATCTGCTCTACAGTGCCAGCGCACTGCTGCAGGGGCTGCTCAGCGCCAAGCTCAGCCAGGATGTGGTAAAGCAGATGCGGGAGGAGCTGTTCGGAAAGATCGTAGAGCTGCCCATATCCTATCTGGATACCCATTCCCACGGCGACGTGATGAGCCGGATGACCAATGACATTGAAAATATTTCCACCACCTTTTCCCAGTCTCTGCCCTCGCTGTGCTCGGGTATTCTGACCATCATCGGAACGGTAACGATCATGCTTTGGTACTGCTGGCAGCTGGCGCTGCTCAGCATGGCCACGGTGCTTCTGACGCTGCTTGCCACAAAGATTCTTTCCGGTAAGGTGCGCAGATTTTCCCGGCGGCGGCAGATGCTGCTGGGACAGCTGAACGGGACTGTTGAAGAAATCATTTCCGGCTACCGCACGGTCGTGGCTTACAACCATCAGGATATCACCACGGAGGAATTTTGCCAAACGGCGGATTCCCTGACGAAAGCCGGAATCAAGACGGACATTTTCAGCGGCATCATGGGTCCGATTATGAATTGTATCGGCAATATCGGTTTTGTGATCATTGCGGCCTTCGGCGGTTATTTCTCCATAAACGGGATGATCTCCATCGGCGTTATTTCCGCCTTTATCGTCTATGCCAAACAGTTCAGCCGTCCGATCAACGAAATCGCCCAGATCTACGGCCAGCTTCAGACGGCAATCGCGGGAGCCGAACGGGTCTTTGCTGTGCTGGATGAAGCGAATGAGGACGGCTCCGGTGAGCCGCTGGAAAAGGAAGAAACGGCCACGGTCACCTTTCAGAATGTGTGCTTCTCCTACGAGCCGGGAAAGCCTGTGATCCGGAATTTTTCCCTGACGGTGCCCAGCGGCAAAAAAGTCGCGCTGGTGGGAGCCACAGGAAGCGGAAAAACCACGGTGGTCAATCTGCTGATGCGGTTTTATGATATCGACAGCGGCGAAATATATATCAATTCCCAGAACATCCGAAATGTGTCACGGAGCAGCCTGCGGCAGGATATTGCCATCGTGCTGCAGGACACGGTCCTGTTTTCCGACACGATCCGCAGGAACCTGAAATACAGCAACGAAGCCGCCACCGATGAACAGCTGGAAGCGGCGGTAAAAATGAGCCGGTGCAAGGACATGATCGCGCTGCTTCCCCAGGGATATGATACCGTGCTGACCGGCTCCGGGGAAACCATCAGCCAGGGGCAGCGCCAATTGCTGGCCATTGCCCGGGCATTTGTTGCCGATCCCAGAATTCTGATTCTGGATGAGGCCACCTCCAATGTGGACACCCGCACGGAAAAAGCCATTCAGGCAGCCATGCAGCGGATCATGCAGGACCGTACCAGCATCGTCATCGCCCACCGCCTGTCCACGATTCAGGACGCGGATCTGATTGTTGTCATGGATCACGGGGAAATTGTTGAAACCGGAAACCACGAGACGCTGTTGGCCCAAAAGGGGAAATATTATGGCCTGTATATGACGCAGTACGCCGGGTTTGCCACATAATCTCCCGCATAGGCACGTATTTTTTGGAAAAAACAGTCCGGTGGAGAAATCTCCACCGGACTGTTATCTAAATGGGACTTCTCCATGTCCGCTTTTTGGGACACGAAAAAGGCGGATAGTTACTGTCTGACGACCTGGGCCAGCTGCGCGGCCTGATACAACACCTGGGCGGCCTGGCCTCTGGTCATGGGTACTTCTGCTTCCAGCGCAATGCCATTGCGGCTCAAAGCGTTAAGCGACGCCTGCGCCCAAGCGGGGACAGTGCTTTCCTCCTCCGCCGACATTTCCTGTCCAGCGGTCAGATCCAGGGCATTTTGCAGCAGCACAGAGACCTCCGCCCCGGTAATGATCTGGTCAGCGCCAAAGGCCTCCTGGTCGGGCAGACCCGCTGTCAGGCCGGAGCGCATGGCGGCTGCCAGATAGGGCTGGAGCCACTGGGGGATCTCATCGGTATAGCCGGTATAGGTCAGCTCCTCATCCGTGGGGATGTCCAGGGCCTTTACCAGCATGGTGACGAACTCGCCCCGGGTCACCTCCTTGCTGGGAGAGAAGCAGGTGCTTTCCGCTACGGTTTCTCCCACGAAAATCCCGCTGTTGCGCATCCACTCTGCGGCAAAGCGGCAATCCTTGCCCACGGTGTCGGTATACTGGGAGGCGTCAGTGGGCTTGAGGATGGTGATGGTAACGGTGGCCTCCCGGGAGACCTTCCCGGCGGGGTCGGTAGCGGTATAGGTGAAGGAGTCCACGCCTACTTTGTTCTTCTTGGGCGTATAGGTGAAGCTGCCATCTTCCCTGATGGTGACTTCTCCCCGCTTGGGACTGCGGGTAACGGTGAAGGTCATGGGCTGGCCCTCGGGATCGGTGACCTTCAGCTTTGCGGTGTTGGGCAGGTTTTTGTAGGTCTCAATGGCGGAATCCTCTGCCACGGGGGCCTGATCCTCCTTCCCCCGGATGCCGATGGTCATGGCGGCGGGTTCTGCCACATGCTTTTCGAAAATGGGCAGATAACCGACCTGGGCGGCCTGGTCGGTTTCGGTCAGCACCGGAGAGAAGGTCATCTGTGCCACCTGTTCGGCCGTGAGAATGTCGCCGGGCCGCAGGATACGGCTGCCCAGCATGACGGTGCCCAGGCTGCTTTCAGGCAGATCGGTGATGCAGATGCCGGCAATGGCGTCATCCTCGGAAAAATCCTCCGCACAGAAGCAATAGACACTGTCGCAGTCCACTTCGGCAGCGGAAGCGGAACCGACCAGCCCGAAGAAGCAGCAAATTGCCGTCAGCAAACTGAAAATTTGGGTTCGGAACATAAATCATACCTCCAAAAAATGGTTTCCGATGGTATTGTTTGCCAGTGACGGAAAATTTATTCAAAAAAATGTTGGAGTTGGAACTCATTATACGCCGAACAGGCAAAAAGCAGCGGCCGCCCCTGCCTTATGTGCAGGGGCGGCCGCTGGTTTATTGGGGCCTGACGTCTTCCACATCCCGGCTGACCAATTTGGGTTCGTTGTTTTCATTTACATGGTAGTGATCGGTATAATACAGGCCGTTTTCCACTTTATACCAGCAGATGAGCTGCTGCGTTTCGGGATTCGGCTCGGCTTCCCATAGGGTAAAGGCGTATTCAAATTGCTGCGCGACAGGATCCCAGCACCAATAGTAGCAGGGGCTGGTGTTGTTGGGCAGCCATCCGGTAACTTCCAAATCAAAAAAGCCATCAAAGTTGACATCCTTTAATTCTGCCGACGTTTCCGCACTCGGGCATTCAGAATAACCCGCGTCGATTCCGTCTATGCCGTCCGCAAGGATCGCTTCCTCTATCAGAATCGACTGGCGAAGCTCCGTTCCTTCGGAAACGGTGATCTCCCGGACGCCATAGAAATATTCCGCCTGTTTTCCCATAACCGACAATGTCAGCACCCTGCCGTCCGCCAGCGGTGCTTCCATGGTTTTCAGCACAATATCCCCGTTCTGCGGTGGGACGGTGTCGGCCGGTTCTGCAGCCTGAGTCTCAGGATATCTTTCCGTGGACACTTGGGTATCAGAAGCAGCCGCTTCCTTCTCACAGCCCCATAAACAGAGGACCGTGCTCAACAGGCCGATGGCAATCAGGATGGATTTTTGTTTCATATAATTACTTGACCTCTGCGTTTGGCGATTGCTTTTTATATCCGGTACAGCCGTTTCCCGTTCTCCATGGTGGCGGTGTGGATTTCCTCCAGGTTTAGTCCCCGGATTTCCGCCAGACGCTCCGCCATGCGGAAAAGCCTGCCGGGATCGTTGCGCCGGCCCCGGAAAGGCTCCGGGGACATGTAGGGACAGTCGGTTTCCAGAACGATGCGTTCCAGCGGGATGGTTTGGGCGACCTCCACTGCCTTGCGGGCATTTTTGAAGGTCAGCACCCCGGTAAATCCAATGTACCATCCCCGCTTTACCAGCCATTTTGCCATCTCTGCCGAGCCGGAATAGCAGTGGAATACGCCGGTGACCTCCGGAAACTCCCCGACTACCTTGAGGCCGTCCTCATGCGCTTCCCGCTCATGGACGATAACGGGCAGGTCCAGCTCCCGGGCCAAGGCCATTTGGGTGCGGAACGCGTTCAGCTGAATCTCTCTGGGAATGTCCTCATAGTGGTAGTCCAGACCGATTTCTCCAATGGCCTTGATTTTCTTATTTAATTTACATAACTTTCTGTATTCCTCCAGGACATCCCCGTTTACTTCGTCTGCGGCGTCGGGGTGGGAGCCTACGGCGGCGTAAATATAATCATAACGCTGGGACAGGCCGGAGGCGGCCCGGGAGGAGGCCAGGCTGCATCCGGGATTCATCAGCAGGCCAATGCCTTTTTCCGGGAGGGAAGACAGCAGCTCCTCCCGGTCCGGGTCAAATGCCCGGTCGTCCATGTGGGCATGGGTATCGAATAACATACTGTACTCCTTATTTATATGCTTTTAGGGTGTATGTCGCCGCCCAGTTTTTTAGAACCTCTACTTTGGAAAAGCCCGCGGCGGCCAGCGCCCCAGTTTCGTGGGCGACAGTTAAGGGGGTGTCATAATGGTAAAATTCGTCCTCCGGGATCCCCTGCTGCTTTTTCAGCCGGACCAGTTCGCTGTGGAAGAAGCGTTCCTCACTTTCCGACGGGGCAAAATAGTCCGTCAGAATAAAATATGCGCCGGGCTTTAGCGCCGCATAGAGTTTTCGGTAAAGAGGAATCTTCTCCGCCTGGGTGAAGTGGTGCAGGGATTCCACAGAAACGGCGGCGTCATAGCACTCCCGGCCGAAGGGGACTTCAAAATAGGAGCCCAGGATCAGCTGGAGCTTCCTGTCCGGAAACTTGTCCCGCAAGGCCCCCAGCATTCCGGGGGAAAGGTCAATGCCGGTGATGTTCGCGCTGGGGTTGCGCTGGAAATAGTGCTCCAGCTCCAGCCCCGTGCCGCAGCCGAGGTCCAAAACCCGGGCACCGGAAAAAAGGGGCAGACAGCCGGCGGTAAAGGGATAAAATTCCCGGGCGCCCGCAATCGCGGTGAGCATATGAACGTCATACCCTTCCAGCCGGGCGTCAAAAAAGCGGTCCATTTTTTCAAGCATGGGAGTCTCTCCCAGAATTGCCACCAGGCAGCCGTCCCATTCCGTTACCCTGGGGTCCTCCAGGGAAAAATCCGTGTCAACGGGGTATCCCCGCAGCCCCTCTCCGCTGAGCTTCGCGGCGGCCTCCTTTAATACCCAAAAGGTCAGCAGCGCCCGCCGCTTGTCTGGGGCAGCGTCGAATTGGGCCTTTTCCCGGGGGGAGAGGATTTTTTCCGCCAGCCGCAGCTGCACCTTCCGGTCCAACTCCTCCGCATCGATAGCCACGTTTTCCTTTGCCAGAACACAGAACGCATGGGAGCGGGTATGGGAGATGGAAAAGTGCCAGGGGCTGTTTTCAAAATAGGGCTTGCCCCGGGGCGTGGTCAGGATGGGGGGCAGAGGCTCCCCGGTTTCTTCCTCGTACAGCCGGCGGAGCAGCTGACGCCCCGCCTCGTGGCCGCTGCGGCCTCCCAGAGCGCAGGAAGCGGTTTTCATAGGGCGTCAATGATATTGGGGTCGTTGTCCCCGCCGGGCAGGCGGCGGCGACGGAGCCGGTCAACCAGCATGGCGATGCCTACCACCAGCACCACCAGTCCGCAGGCGGAGAACACCACCCGGGAGGTGGTCATGGGCAGGGCAATCAGCACCACGCCCAGCACGGCAGTGACCAGCGCCAGAAGCTTTCCCTGCCGGTAGCCGGATTGCAGAAAGTCCCGAATGCCCCGGATGGCCAGCAGGATACCCACAAACCGGCCGATGCTCTTCGCCAGCAGCAGGGGATTTTTCAGCAGCCAGCTGCCCAGGACAAGACAGACGATGGCGGCCAGCACATTGCCGGCGGTTCCCATGGGCCTGGTAAATGCGGCAACGGCAAAGCCAATGCCAACAGCCAGCAAAATCCAGCCCAGAAGCTTCGCGGCAAACACGGAGACGGAATCCGGGCAGAACAGCAGGATCAAACCCAGCAGGATCAGCGCCACGGGGGAAGCCAGCAGAGAAACCAGGGAGAGAATATCGTTTTTCTTCATAAAGATCACCTCTTTCTATGGCTAGTATAGCCGGAATTGGAGACTCTGTCAACGACGGAACAGGAAAAAAGCCTGTCCGGCATATCCCCGCGCCGGGCCGCATAGGATGGGAATACGGGTAACCCATGAAAAACGGCATCAGGAGGGATCGACATGGCGGAAGAGCATTTGCCCCACAAGCTACAGCTGAACGAGCGGCGGCAGCTGACCATGACCGGCGTGACGGAGGTCGTCAGCTTTGAGGAAAGCGCGGTGGTGCTGCAGACCTCACTGGGGACATTGATCGTCCAGGGGCGGGAGCTGCAGCTGAAGACCCTCTCCCTGGAGGGGGGACAGGTGGCGGTGGACGGCACCATTTCCGCCCTTGTCTATGAGGAGCCGCGGCAGGCCGGCGGATGGCGGCGCCGCCTTTTCGGATGACACCGGGGATAGCGGCCCACCGGCTGCTGTGCAGCTGCCTGCTGGGGGCGGCGCTGGGGCTGTTTTACGGCTTCCTGCGCCCCCTGCGGCCCCGGAAGCAGGCCATGGCGGACGGGCTGTTTCTGCTGGGCGCGATGTGGGTGTGGATTTTTTTGAGCTTCGGCATTTGCGGCGGCGATCTGCGGCTTGGGTATTTTCTGGGCCTTCTGGCAGGCGGCGTGGCCTGGGAGATAAGCGCCGGAAGGCTGCTGAGGCCCGTTTTTGCCGCCTTTTGGAAGGAACTGGGAAAGCTGTGGCGGTTTTTGCTGGTGCCTGCAAAAAAAATTTTGTATTTTGCGAAAATTTTGTTTGCATCTGGGGAAAAATGGGTTACAATAAAGTGGAGTAGTTATTGGCATTCCCGGAAAAGGAACAAAGGAGCAACCCATGGAAAAAAGAAACCGTCCGCTGAAAAACGTAAAGGTGGAGCTGCGGCACAGTCCGCTGGCGCTGAAGGTCATCATGACTGTACTTATCATATTCTCTATGGCGGCGCTGATCACCCTGCGGTGGGTGCACAACGGCATCCGGGAACAGACCGAAAACCTGCGAAGCGAAGCCGCCGCCGTGGAATACGCAAACAGTGAGTTGGAAGAAAAGACGAAAAACCTTGGCTCCGTGCAGAGCATTCAGGACATTGCCAAGGAGGAACTGGGACTGGTAGATCCCAACACGGTCATCATTGACCCGAATTAACGTATCATTTCGGCAATCCAATTGCCACAACATATGGAGGATGCAAAGCATATATGGAGTTAACCGTAGGAACCGTCTTAGAGGGCAAGGTCAAATCAATCACCAATTTTGGCGCGTTCATATCCCTGCCGGAGAATAAAACCGGCATGGTACATATTTCCGAGGTCGCCAACGCATACGTCAGCGATATCCGCCAGCACCTGACCGAGGGGCAGGATGTAAAGGTCATGGTCATCGGCACGGAAAACGGCAAGATCAACCTGTCCATCAAGCGCCTGGAGCCGAGACAGCCCCGGGAGAATGGCGGCAAATCCAATTTCCGCACTGCGGGCGGCCAGCGCCGGGAGGGCGGAAATTCCCAGAACCGGGAGCAAAACCAGAACCGTTCCCAGCGTGCTCCCGTTCAGCCTGCGGCGCCCAAAACCGCTGACCAGCTGTTTGAAGAAAAGCTGAAGGCCTTCATGACCGAATCCGACAGCAAGCTCTCCTCCATCAAGGCTTATTCTGACCACCGCAGCAAGAGCAGAAGAAGAGGATAAAAAACGGGCTGCATGGCAGCCCGTTTTCAGCGCGGAATGGGAAATGTCCACGGCGGCCCGCGTTTGGAAAGGTAGATAGCATGCGCAATGTTGTGATTACCGGCGGCTCCCGGGGAATCGGGGCCGCAGCGGTGGAATTGTTTGCCGCCCGGGGGGACCGGGTGTATTTCTTGTATGAAAAAAATCATGAGGCCGCAAAGGGCGTTTCCGAAAGGACCGGAGCGGTTCCCATCTGCTGTGACGTGGCGGATGGACAGGCGGTAAAGGAAGCCTTTGCACAGATCGGAAACGTGGATGTGCTGGTCTGCAACGCGGGAGTGATGCACTTTGGCCTGATGTCCATGATGGAGGAGGCGGCCTGGGACCGGATCTTCGCCGTCAATGTCAAGGGCATCTATCACTGCGTCAATGCCGCCATGCCGTCCTTTTTGAAAAAGCAGCGTGGCAGCGTCATCACCGTTTCCAGTATGTGGGGCCAGGTCGGCGCCTCCTGCGAGGCGGCGTATTCCGCCACCAAGGGCGCGGTCATTGCCCTGACAAAGGCCCTGGCCAAGGAACTGGGGCCAAGCGGTGTCCGGGTCAACTGTGTGGCGCCCGGCGTGATCCTGACGGACATGTGCAGTGGTGTGGCGCCGGAGATTCTGGCCGAAATGGCGGAGGAAGCGCCTTTGGGCCGCAACGGCACCGCCATGGATGTGGCAAAGGCCATGCTTTATCTGTCGGACGCCGAATTTGTCACCGGGCATGTGCTGAGCGTGAACGGCGGATTCGTTATGGAAACTTGATGACAAAAGCGATAAAGGAGAGTCGTCTATGAAAATTGCAATTGGCTGCGATCACGGCGCGTTTGTACTGAAAAGCAAGGTGGCGGCCCATTTGAAAGCGCTGGGATATGAGGTCGAGGACTTCGGTACCCACTCCCTCGACAGCTGTGACTATCCCGATTTTGCCGCCGCTGCGGCTAAGGCCGTGGCCAGCGGAGAATGCCAGCGGGGCATCGTGCTGTGCACCACCGGTATCGGTGTGTCCATTTCCGCCAACAAAATCAAGGGCATCCGCTGCGCCCTGCTCAGTGACGTTTGGTCCGCCAAAATGACCCGCCTGCACAACGACACCAACATGATGGCCCTGGGGGCCGGAATCGTGGGGGAGAACCTGGCTATGGAGATCGTGGACACCTGGCTGGGAACGGCGTTCTCCGGGGAAGCGCGGCACCAGAGGCGGATCGACAAGGTCATGGCCCTTGAGGGGTAGGGGAGCGGCCGCGTTTCCCGGCCGCCATGCGTTCCGGGATGCTGGACCTCACGCCAGCACCATTCTGTAAAATGTGCCCCTGCCGATGCCGGTTTCCTGCTCAAAGGCTGGTCCGTCGATTTGGAACCCGGCCTTTTGATAACAGCGAATGGCCCGCGCATTCCAGGTACGCACCTCCAGATACAGGGGCTTGCCCGGATAGCGCTGCCGCGAAATATTACAGGCCTCTTGCAGAATCCGCTGCCCATAGCCTTGACTGCAAAATGCGGGGTTCACGCCGATGCCGACAAAAACACCTGCTTCCGTTTCCAGCAGATTTGTAAATCCGACGAAGCGGCTGCCGTGATAATAGGCCCTGTAATTCTTCTCCCGCAGCGGATTGAAAAATCCCATCTGCTTTTCCTGCATTTCCGCGCAGGAGGGGAGATTATAGATGGCGTATTCGCCTTCATATTTCCAGCCGCAGACCACTTCCTTTTCTGCTTCCAGAAGGATGTGGTTTTCCATAATAACGGTATCCATATGTTACCTCCAAAGCAAAGCCCCTGCCGGGAACCCGGCAGGGGCTTTCGGATTATCCTTAGTTCAGAGCGGCCTTGGCCTTCTCCACAACAGCGGCGAAAGCGGTGCTGTCCTGAATGGCCATCTCGGACAAACTCTTGCGGTTCATCTCGATGCCGGCCTTCTTGATGCCGTTCATGAAGGTGGAGTAGTTCATGCCGTAGGGAGCGACGGAAGCGCTGATACGGGCGATCCACAGGCGGCGGAAATCACGCTTCTTCTGCTTGCGGCCCTTGAAAGCGTAGTTGCCGGACTTCATGACCTGCTGCTTGGCCATCTTGAAGTGCTTGGACTTGGAACCCCAGTAGCCCTTGGCCAGCTTCAGGGTTGCGTTTCTTCTCTTGCGCGTCATCATCGCGCCTTTAACTCTAGCCATTTTTCGTATCCTCCTTCTGCCTTACTTGTAGGGAATCATCTTCTTGATGGCGTCGACATTGGTCATATCGGCGTAAGCGGTAGCACGCAGATGGCGGGTACGCTTGGTGGTCTTCTTGGTCAGAATGTGGCTCTTATAAGCGCGGGCTCTCTTAACCTTACCGGTCTTGGTCAGGTTGAATCTCTTCTTTGCACCACTGTGGGTCTTCAGCTTGGGCATAGGTGGTTCTCCTTCCGTTATCTAGTGTACTTAATACTTACTTGCTATTCTTGGGGGTCAGGAACATCGCCATGAAACGGCCTTCCAGCTTGGGATTCTTTTCCATGTTGGCGATCTCAGCGCATTTCTGGGCGAACTCAAGGAGCAGCTTTTCACCAAGATTGGTGTGCGCCATCTCACGGCCGCGGAAACGGACACTGACCTTGACGCGGTTGCCGTCTGCCAGGAATTTCTGGGCGGCACGAACCTTGGTATCAAAGTCGTTGGTGTCAATGCTGGGGCTCATACGGATTTCCTTGATCTCCACGACCCGCTGGTTCTTCCGGGCTTCCTTTTCCCGCTTCTTCTGGTCGAAGCAGAACTTGGAATAGTCCATGATCTTGCAGACGGGGGGCGTGGCATTGGGAGAGATCTTCACCAGATCCATGCCCTGTTCCTCTGCCATGGCATTGGCCTGGGCGGAAGACATGATGCCGAGCTGGGCACCGTCGGCACCGATCAGCCGAATTTCCTTATCCCGGATCTCCTCATTGAGCTGATGATCTAACTTTGCGATGGTAAGCACCTCCAAATAAACAACAAAAAGCGGATGGCAAAGCATCCGCATCATTCGCACAGGATCCCTGGATAGGGAAGTGGAATATTGACCGCTTTGCTGACAGCTTGCGGTGAGGCGGACGTTCAGCCTTCTTTATTACCCGGTAATTCTAGCACAGGTACCGGGAAATGTCAAGAACTTTTCTTAAAAAATTGGCGTTTCCATGTTCTGCCGCTGGCACCGCCCAAGCGCCCCGCAGGCCGGCGGCCCGGGCGGTGCGGGAAGTGAGAATTTCTTCTCTCCGGCGGAATATCTTATGCGGCTTTTGGGTAGGATTATTCCAAATCCCCCACGATGGTTCCCGGCTCTCCGGTAAAGGCGGACAGGACCTCTACCCGGATGCCGTAGGCTTTCGCAAGCTCCACACTGCGGTCATGAAGCACCTGGGCACCGTTCTCAATGAGCGCCATCATCTCGTCATATCCGATCTGTCCGAACCGGGTAGCATCCGGGAACAGCCTGGGATCCCGGTCATAAACCCCGTCCACGTCGGTGAAGATCTGGCATTTGTCCGCTTTCAAATAGGCTGCCAGGGCTACCGCAGTGGTATCCGAGCCGCCCCGGCCAAGGGTGGTGATGTCCCCCTCGGGGTCTACGCCCTGAAAGCCTGCCACCACCACGATTTTTCCGGCATCCAATTCCTTTCGGATGCGGGAACCATCCACATGCAGAATTTTCGCGTTGCCGTGGATTCCGTCGGTGGCGATCCCCGCCTGCCAGCCGGTGAGGCTCATGGCGGGATATCCCAGGGCGCCGATGGCCATGGACACCAGTCCTGCGGACATCTGCTCCCCGGCGGCAAGGTAGGCGTCCATCTCCCGGGCCGCGCCCCGCTTGTTGACCTGCGCGGCTTTTTGAATCATCATGTCGGTGGTGTCACCTTGGGCGGAAACCACGACCACCACCCGGTTTCCCTGCCGGGCCAGCCTGGCAGCCCGCCGGGCCGCAGAACGGATTCGGTCTATGTCCCCCAGTGATGTCCCCCCGTATTTCTGCACAATCAGCATACAGTATCCCTCCCAGCCACATCCTATGTCAGGGATGGCCGAAAGGTGACGAATCCATACCGGGGTGCTTCCATAAAAAAGCCGCCGCAGCGCGGCAGCTCTTTCGGTTCGGTTATCCTGCCAAAACCTCCGCCTTCACGACGCCGCAGGAACCGGACAGCCGGCTCAGCAGCTCCTCCAGGGAGATGGTCAGATCAATGGTTTCCGCGGAAATGGTAACGACAGCGGTGCCGTTGGTGGGCACGATGGAGTTGATGGTAATGATATTGGCCTTTGCCTCGGCGAATACCGCCAGAAGCTCCGACAACAGGCCCGGCTCATCGTGAAGCAGCAGCTGGAAGGTGATGATCCGGCCGGTCATCATATTCTGAAAGGGCAGCACCGTATCCCGGTACTTATAAAACGCGCTACGGCTGATTCCGGTCATCCGGGTTGCCTCATTGACGGTGTCCGCCTCTCCCGTCGAAAGCAGGCGCTTGGCTTCTGCCACTTTCAAAAAAACCTCTGGCAGTGCCGACGCTTCCACAATATAATATTTCGGTTTTGTCCCCATGAATGGTCTCCTTATAAGTAAAGTTCGTTCTCGCCTGAATAACATTTGTTTTTCCTTTATGTATTGTAGCATACATTTTGGAAAATGCAACCCCCATCCCATCCAGAAAGGAGGATTTTCCTTGCGTTCCGGTTCGAAAAAATTCTTTTCCCTGCTGGTGGTGTTTCTGACCGTCTGGCTGGGGCTGCGCTACCTGCTTCCCCTGATTTCTCCCTTTCTGCTGGGGGCGGCACTGGCCCTGGCCGCCGAGCCTATGGTGTCCTTTTTATGCAGACGCGCCCATGTGCCCCGCCCGGTCGGCGCCGGCATCGGGGTCAGCATGGCCTTCTGCTTCCTTGCCATGCTGCTGCTTCTGCTCTGCGCCTTTATCGTGCGGGAGCTGAAGGCCCTGGCCGGCATTATTCCCGATCTGGAAAACACCGCGAAGTCCGGCATCTCCCTGCTGCAGGGATGGCTGCTGGAGCTGGCCTCCCATACACCCCAGAGCATCCAGCCGCTGCTGAACGAGAACGTGTCCTCTCTGTTCTCCGACGGAGCCGCCCTTCTGGACAAGGTCATCCGCTATGTGCTGGGGCTGGCGGGAAATCTGCTCAGCCATATCCCGGACAGCGCCCTGAGCCTGGGCACTGCCGTGATCGCGGGATTTATGATCTCCGCCAAACTGCCCAAAATCAAACTCTGGATTTCCCGCCGCCTCCCAAGAGAGAAGCTGCGGCCCCTTTTTGACGCCGGAAAGCGGATGAAGGACGCCATGGCCGGCTGGCTGCTGGCCCAGTGTAAGCTGATGGGACTGACCTTCACCATTTTGTCTCTGGGGTTCCTGCTGCTGCGGATTCCCTATGCCCTGCTGTGGGCATTGGCAGTATCGGTGGTGGATGCCCTTCCGGTGCTGGGCACCGGAACCGTACTGATTCCCTGGGCGCTTATTAGCTTTCTGCAGGGCGACGGAGCCAGAGCCATTGGCCTTTTGGGCATTTATGTGGTGATCGCCCTGACGAGGTCCGCCCTGGAGCCGAAGCTGGTGGGGCATCATCTGGGACTGGATCCCCTGGTAACGCTGATGGCCCTGTACGCAGGATATAAGCTTTGGGGCATTGGGGGAATGCTTTTGGCCCCTCTGCTGGCGGTTACCGCCACCCAAATCGCCCCGGAGCGGAAAACAGAAGAGGATTGGTAGCCCATCACATGGCGAAAAGCCGCAGGGCATGCCAAATGCTCCGCTATCTTTCTTCGCATTTCCAACAAAATTCCTATCTCCCTATTGTACATCCCGTTGATTTTTGCTATAATGTAAAGAAAATGCAATTATTGGATGTGTGCGAACGTGAAATACGGAATTTGGAATGTGAATGAACCGGAAGCCGGCGCCGTCAATACCCTGGTAAGAAGCGGATATGCCCCCCTGGCCGCCATGGTGCTGGCCTCCCGGGGGCTCCGGGACGGTATCCAGGCCGGCCAGTACTTAGATTGCAATGCCCCGCTGCTGGACCCCTTCCTGATGACGGATATGGACCTGGCTGCAGGCCGGGTGGGCCTTGCCATGTCCCGGGGGGAGAAAATAGCCGTTTTCGGGGACTACGACGTGGACGGTATCACCGCCATCTGTCTGCTTACCGATTTTCTGCGCCGCCATGGTGCGGACTGCGTCAGCTACATCCCCGGGCGGCTGGAGGAGGGCTACGGCCTGAACCCCATCGCCATCCACCAGCTGCACAGTGAGGGCGTCAGGCTCATCATCACCGTGGACTGCGGCATCACCGCTGTGGCGGAAGCGGAATTGTGCCGGGAGCTGGGCATCGATCTTGTCATCACCGACCACCATGAGTGCAAGGAGGTCCTGCCCCGGGCCGTGGCCGTGGTTGACCCCCACCGCCCTGATGGCGGATATCCCCACAAGAACCTGTCCGGCGTTGGCGTGGCCTTTAAGCTGGCTGCCGCGCTTTGCGGAGACCAGGAGGCGGTGCTGGCAGAGTATACCGACATGGTCTGTCTCGGCACGGTAGCCGATGTCATGCCCCTTCAGGGGGAAAACCGGGTGTTTGTGGCAAGGGGGCTGGAAGCCCTGGCGCACACCAAGCGCCCCGGCATCGCTGCCCTGATGGCGGAAAGCGGCTGTGCCCCGGAATCCATCAGTGCCTCCTCCATCGGCTTCATGCTGGCCCCCCGGATCAACGCCGCCGGGCGTATGGGGCAAATCGACCTGGCTGTGGAGCTGTTTCTCACCGATGACCCGGTTCGGGCCGCGTTGGTGGCCAAGCAGCTTTGCGAGCTGAACCGCCAGCGCCAGGCCGTGGAATCGGAAATCTACCGGCAGGCCGTATCCATGCTTCCTGCGGGGCGGCCCCCGGAGGCCATTGTCCTGGCGGATGAAAGCTGGCACCAGGGTGTGGTGGGGATCGTCGCCAGCCGCATTGCGGAGGAGTATGCCTGTCCCGCCTTCCTGATCTGCTTGGACGGAGAGCATGGCAAGGCCAGCTCCCGCAGCCATGGCGGCTTCAACTTGTTTTCCTCCCTCACCGCGCTTTCCTCCCTGCTGGAGAGCTACGGAGGCCACGAGCTGGCCGCAGGATTTACCATTACCCGGGCCAATATCCCCGAATTTCGCCGGCAGATCTGCGCCATGGCCGCAGGATTTTACAGTGACGATACCCCCAGGACCTCTCTGGACATCGACTGCGCCATCCCGGCGGAGCTGCTGACCATTTCCAATATCGATTCTTTGTCCGTTCTGGAACCCTGCGGCAACGGCTGCCCCAAGCCGGTGCTGATGATGAAGATGCTTACCATTGAGCGGATCACCATGGTGGGCGGCGGACGCCATATGCGCCTGCGGCTGCGCAGCGGCCGGCACAGCGTCAACGCCATTTATTTCTCCGCCAATCCGGAGTCCGTCTCGATCCAGCCGGGCGATGTGGTGGATGTGGCCTTTACCCCCCAGATCAACGAATTCCGGGGAGAGCGCAGTGTGCAGATGAATGTGCTGGACATCCGCCCCAGCTGCAGCGCGGAATGCTCCCCGGAGGCCGCCGGATACCGGGCGCTGCTGGAGGATAGGCTCACTGCCAGCGTGGCGGCCGCCCTGCTGCCGGAACGGACGATGCTGGCCATGGTCTGGCGGTATCTGGCCGCCTCTCCGGCCGCTACCATTCAGGAATCCCCCCTCTGCCTGTGCCGCAAGATCGTCCGCTGGACAGGCAGGCCCCTGAGCCTGGGGCAGATGATGACCTGCCTGGATATTTTCCGGGATGTGGGACTGCTGGAGGTTCACCGGCTGCACAAATACATCACCATCCGGCTGACCCCCGGAACGGAAAAGGCTGATCTGAACGAAAGCCAGACCATGCAGCGCCTGCTGCGAGCGAAAGAGAGCTGATCAACGTGGAAACCTTTGAAGAACATTATGCGTCCATGCACGAGGCCATCCTGCGGCACATGCCCGGTGCCGACATGGCATTGATCGACAAGGCTGTGGAGTACGCCAATACCAAGCACCAGTTCCAAAAGCGCAAGGACGGTTCCCCCTACATCATCCATCCCCTGGCCGTGGCGGAGATCGTGGCCGAGATGGGCCTGGATATGGACGCCATTCTGGGCGCCTTGCTCCACGACTGCATCGAGGATACGGACGCCTCCCATGAGGATATCGAGAAAACCTTTGGCACGACGGTAGCCGAGCTGGTGGAGGGCGTCACCAAGCTGACCCGGGCAAACTTCTCCACCTCCGAGCAGGCCCAGATGGAAAACCTGCGCAAGATGTTCATGGCCATGTCCAAGGACATCCGGGTGGTGCTGATCAAAATTGCGGACCGCCTGCACAATATGCGCACCATGCAGTACCAGACCCCCGCCAAGCAGATCAGCAAGTGCCAGGAGACCATGGACATCTACGCCCCGCTGGCCCACCGACTTGGTATGCAGAAGATCAAATGGGAACTGGAGGATTTGGCAATCCGCTATCTGGCTCCCAGCGGGTATGAGGAGATCACCTCTTACCTCCAGGCCCACAAGGAGCAGGATGAGACCTTCATGCGCACCATCCAGAGCAAGATTACGGAGCGCTTAACTGCCGTGGGCATCCACAATACCACCTACGGGCGCATCAAGCATGTTTACTCCATCTACCGCAAGATGCAGGCCCAGGGCAAGACCATGGACGAATTGTACGATATCTATGCCTTCCGGGTCATTGTGGATTCCATTCCCGACTGCTATAACGTGCTGGGCCATGTCCATGACCTGTTCAACCTGGTGCCCGGACGGTTCAAGGACTATATCTCCACCCCCAAGCCCAATATGTACCAGTCCCTGCACACCACCGTCATCGGCTCCCAGGGCATCCCCTTCGAGGTGCAGATCCGCACCTGGCAGATGCACGAAACCGCGGAGTACGGCATTGCCGCCCACTGGAAATATAAGCAGGGCACCGGCACCGGCAGCGAAAAGGATTTCGAATGGGTGCGCCGCCTGCTGGAGAGCCAGCAGGATTCCGACGCGGAGGAATTTGTCCAATCCCTGAAAATCGATATGTTCGACGACGAGGTTTTCGTCTATACCCCCAAGGGACGCATCGTATCCCTCCCCGCCGGCTCCACGCCCATTGATTTTGCTTACGCCATTCACTCCGGGGTGGGCAACTCCATGATCGGTGCCAAAGTCAACAACCGTATCGCCAACATCGACACCAAGCTGAAAAACGGCGATATTGTGGAGATTTTGACCTCCAAGACTGCCAAAGGCCCCAGCCGGGACTGGCTGACCATCTGCATGTCCAACCAGGCCCGCACCAAAATCAAGCAGTGGTTCAAAAAGGAAAAGCGGGAGGAAAACATTGTCCATGGCCGCAGCTCCTTTGAATCGGAAATGAAGCGCGTGGGCCTGCCCCTGACGCCCCTGTCCGATCCCGATCTGGAACCCCAGCTGCTGAAAAAGCTGTCCTTTGAAAACTGGGACGATATGTACGCCGCCATCGGCTACGGCGGCCTCACCGCCACCAAGGCCGTGGGCCGCATCCGGGACGACGTTACCCGGGCGATCAAAGCCCAGAATGCCGAAAAGCTGCCCCAGAATCCCCTGCGGATGCGGCCGGACTCCGAAGCCGTGCTACGCAACCGCCATGCTGTCAACGGCGTCATCGTAGAGGACATCGAATCGTGCATGATCAAATTCGCCAAATGCTGCACCCCCGTCCCCGGGGATGCCATTGTGGGCTTTATTACCAAGGGCTTCGGCGTCAGCATCCACCGGGCGGACTGCCCCAATGCCCAGAACCGGGAGGATCCCAGGCAGGCCGCCCGCTGGGTCCGGGTCCGCTGGGCGGCTCAGGAGGAGCAGCCCTTTGACACCACCCTGGAGCTGGACTGCATCACAAGAGACGGCCTGCTTCTGGACGTGGCCACCGTCATGACCACCGCCCGGGTCCGGGTGAAGGAGCTGTACGGCAAGGACCTCCCCGGCGGCCGAAGCACCTTCACCGTCCGCTTTGAGGTCAAAAATGTGGCCGAGTTGGAATCCATCCGTACAAAGCTGCTGAATATCCGGGATGTCACCGGCTCCCGCCGGGGACAAAACTAACTTCAGGAGGACTGCTTATGTATACAAAGCTTCGTAAATTCTGGTCATCCCTGGACCGAACCATCCTTGTAAACAAGCGGGAGCTGTTTCTGGGCGCGGTTTCCTGCACCCTGGCCGGCATCCTGACGGGGATTTTTCTCAGCCCCAAAAAAATGACGGCCTTTGGCAGCTTCAACGGCAACAGCGCTTCCGACTGTGGCAACGGCAACAGCGCTTCCTGCGAGGATGCGGAGGAAGCGGCGAAAGGAGCATAATCCATGCGCGCCGTACTGACGAGAGTGACCTCCGCCTCCGTCACCATCGATGGGGAAGTTGCCGGAAAGATCGGCAAAGGGTTTCTCATCCTTCTGGGGGTCGGCCCCAACGACACGGAAAAGGAGTGCCGCTACCTGGCGGAAAAAGCCCTGGGACTTCGGATCTTCACCGACGAAAACGACAAAATGAATCTGGGCCTGGAGGCCGTGGGGGGAGAAGTCCTGGTGGTCAGCCAGTTCACCCTTTACGGAAACTGCCGCAAGGGACGCCGCCCCAGCTTTGTGGGCGCCGCGGACCCAGAGCTGGGAGAGCGGCTATACGAACAGTTTCTCGCCGACTGCGCCGCCTTAGGCTATCCGCCTCAGCATGGGCGCTTTGGCGCGGACATGAAGGTAGCGTCCGTCAACGACGGTCCCGTGACCCTGATTCTGGATACCGACCAGCTGATGGACACCCCGAGAAGAAAATAAACGCGGCATATTTAAGGAGGCGTTTCCCATGCTCAAAGTCCATGCCCTTGTTCTGGGGGCGTATCAGACCAACTGCTACATCGTTCATGACGGGGCATGTTCCCAATGCTGTGTCATTGATCCCGGCTACACGCCCGAGGTGATTTTGGACAAGCTCCAGGAACTGGGGCTGACATTGGAGGCTATTTTACTGACCCACGGCCATTTTGACCATGTGGGCGGCGTAAAGGACCTGGCGGCGCAGACGAATTGCGCGGTCTACCTGTGCGCGGACGATCTGAGTATGCCGCCCATGATGACCGCCGGACCGCTGTACTATACGGACACCTATGCCGAGGGGGATGTCCTGCACCTGGCGGGGCTGGAATTCACCGTTATTCAGACCCCCGGCCATACCCCCGGTTCGGTTTGCCTGCTGGCAGAGCAGACCATGTTCTCCGGCGACACCCTGTTTTCCGGTTCCTGCGGCCGCACCGATCTGCCCGGCGGGGACTGGACTGCCATTCGGAAATCTCTGAAGCGCCTGGCTTCCCTGAAAACCAACTATTGGATCCTGCCGGGGCACGGAGAATCGACCACTTTGGCAGAGGAGAAGCGGTATAATCCGTATATGAGAGAAAGCTATGAAACTGACACTCACCGGTCATGATGACCGTTATGCCGTGGAGCAGCTGCAGCTGGCCCTGTTCCCGGACAATACCCAGGGGGAAGCGGTGTCCGCCCTTCACCGGGGGAAAACCTGGCTCACCGCCTCCGCCCAGATCACCGTGGGCGGCAAAACTGTCCGCCGGTCCCGGCGCTTAAGGGCCAGCGAGGAAACCGTGCGGCTGCGCCGCCGCTGCCTGCAGCAGAGCTATTACCTGGCCGCCAGGGAGCTTCTGCCCGCTGTCCCGCCCTGGGGCGCGCTGGCAGGTGTCCGTCCCACCAAGATCACCACAAAGCACATGCTGGAGGGCGGTACGCCGAAGTCCGCCGATAGACTTCTAAAGGACGTCTATTATGTGACCGGGGACCGCCGTGCACTGGCCGTGGACTGCTCCACCGCTACGGTAAAGGCCGCCGGACTGCTGCAGCCCAGCGACATTTCCCTCTATGTGGGCATTCCCTTTTGCCCCACCCGGTGCACCTATTGCAGCTTCGTCAGCCGCACCATCGGCAGGAAAACGGAGCTGCTTGATCCCTATTTGGATGCCCTGCTGAAAGAAATCGAGGTTACCGGAAGGCTTCTGCGTACCTCCGGAAAGCAGCTGCGCACCGTCTACATCGGCGGCGGCACCCCCACCACCCTGTCCACGCCCCAGATGGTCCGCCTTCTGGATGCGCTCCGGGAGTCCTTTGACCTGTCCCGGTGCATCGAGTTTACCGTGGAGGGCGGACGCCCGGATACCCTGAGCGCCGAAAAGCTGCGCTCCATCCGGGAGCACGGTGCCGGCCGCATGAGCATCAACCCCCAGACCATGGAGGACGGGGTTCTCCGGACCTGCGGCCGCCCCCACAGGGGGGACGACGTCCTCCGGGCTTACCGGGAGGCGCAGGAGGCGGGATTTGCCGCCGTGAACATGGATCTGATCGCGGGGCTTCCCACGGATACCATTGACGGTTTCCGCCGTTCGTTGGATACCGTCGCCGCCCTGAACCCCGCCAATATCACCGTCCATACCCTGGCACTGAAAAAAGGCGCCGACCTTTTTGAACGCCGGGAAAACCTTCCTGCCCCCGAAGCCGTGGCCGGCATGGTGGCCTATGCAGGAGACACCCTCCGGGCCCTCGGCTATAAGCCCTACTACCTGTACCGGCAGAAGTACATGTCCGGCAGCTTTGAAAACGTGGGCTGGAGCCGGAACGGACTGGACTGCCTGTACAACATCTACATGATGGAAGAGCTTCACACCATTTTGTCCCTGGGCGGCGGGGGCATGAACAAGGTCAATCTGCCCGACGGCAGCCTGCGCCGCTTCCATAATCCCAAATTCCCCGAGCAGTATATCGAAATGCTCGACACCGTTTTGCAGCAGAAGGAAGCGCTGTTTGCCCTGATGGGCGGGGCCTCCTGCTGAAAGTAAGCCCCACGAAAGGAGATACCTTCCTTGGATACTCTGATTTCCAATGTCACCGTGGTGACCATGAACCCCAAAATGGAAGTCCTCTTCGGCGCCTATATCGGCATCGAGAACGGCAAAATCGTCTCCCTGGAGAAAAAAGCTCCCGGCGATATGCCAAAAACCATCATCGACGGCACCGGTATGGTGGCCATTCCCGGCCTGATCAACTGCCATACCCGTCTGGCTACCTCCGTCCTGCGCAGCTATACCGACGATTTGGGCAGCAGGGAGGCCCTGGAAACGCTGCTGCAAAAGGAGGACAAGCTGGACTCCCGGGCCGCCAGGGCCGCGGCCCTGCTCTCCATTGCGGAGTGCCTGCGTTTCGGCGTTACCTCCGTGTCCGACCTTTACTATTATCCCAACGCCACGGCTGAGGCCGTGGCCCAGTCCGGGATCAAGGCCAATCTGGCCCTTTCCAGCTACCGCTTTATCGACCAAAACGAGGATTTTGACTTTGAAACCGACGAGCAGTGCCGGGAACTGGTAAAGGTGGTGGACAAGTGGCACGGCTTTGACCGGGGGCGCATTAAAATCGACGCGGGCATTTATGCCGAATACACCAGCAATTATAAGCTTTGGGAGGGGCTGGCAGGCTATGCCGCCGAAAAAGGCATCGGTATGCAGCTGCACCTGGCGGAAACCCAGGGCGAAGTGGATTCCTGCCTTGACCGCACCGGCATGGGTCCCGGGGAACTATTGAATTGCCACAATCTCTTTGCCGTTCCCACTTGCGCTGTGGGCTGTACATATCTTCAGGAGGATGAGCGTAAACTACTTGGTAAGAAGAAGGTTTCCGCTGTCGCCGTGCCTTTGGCCGCCTATAAAAACGGGCAGGCTGCCACCCCCATTCTGGAATGCGTCCGCTCCGGCATGAATGCCGCCCTGGGCACCGGCGGCGCCGTGGAATCGGGAAATCTGGATATGTTTGAGGTCATGCGCTTTGCGGCCATGGAGGCCCGCAGGACAAGCGGTGATCCCGCCGCCCTGCCATCCTCCGCGGCCTTGATGATGGCCACCGTTACCGGCGCCCAGGCCCAGGGCCGGGCGAAGGAATGCGGCATGCTGCAGGTGGGCATGGATGCCGATCTTGCCCTTGTGGATTTCACCGCCCCCCATCTGATGCCCTGCCACAACGTTTTGAACGGCCTTGTCTGGTCCGCCAAGGGCGGCGATGTGGCCATGACCATGGTGCGGGGCAAAATCCTCTATCAAAACGGGCAATTCCCCACCATCGATCTGAAGGAAGTGGTGCAGGAGCTGACCGACTACGCCATCCCCCGCCTGTTTGACGATGCCAAGTAAGGAGGCAAGCCATGTCTGACACCCAGAAAAAGCAAAATTTCCTCCAGGGAACCGCCCTTCTTGCCATGGCCACCGCCATTGTCAAGGTCATCGGCGCCCTGTATAAGATCCCCCTCAACGCCATCATCGGTGAACAGGGCTTCGGTTATTTCAATACGGCCTATGACATCTACAATGTGCTGCTGATGATCTCCACCGCCGGGCTTCCCGTGGCCATGAGCCGCATGATCTCCCAGGCCAGCTCCCTGGGGCATTACAACGAGGTACGCCGGATCTACCGGACTGCCCGGGGGATTTTCTTGGGACTGGGCATCACGGGCAGCCTGCTGATGACGGTGTTCTGCCGCCAGCTTGCCCAGTTCCAGAACCAGCCTGATGCCTGGGCCGCCATCGGCTGTCTTGGCCCCAGCGTCCTGCTGCTGTGCATTATGAGCACCTACCGGGGGTTCTTCCAGGGCCAGAGCAATATGCTCCCCACCTCTGTCTCCCAGGTGCTGGAGGCCGCCGCCAAGCTGATCGTCGGGATGATCGCCGCGCTGGCAATTTTGAAGATGACAGGCAGCATCCCCCTGGCCGCCGGAGGCGCCATTCTGGGGGTGACGGTGAGCTGCCTGGTTTCCGCGTTCTATCTCTTTGCCTGCTTCCGCAAAAGCTATGCCGCACTCCCTCAGACCAGGGAGGAGCCCCGTTCCTATGGGGATACCGCCCGGGGCCTGCTGATGATTGCCATTCCCATTACCATCGGCTCAGCGGGGCTGCAGCTGCTGACCATGCTGGAAACGAAAATCTATATGGGCCAGCTTCTGGGGCTGGGCTACACCCAGGCCGCGGCCGATACCATGCGGGGCATCTACGGCATGACCCTGACCATTTTCAACATGCCCTGTGCCTTCATTACCCCCATCACCATCAGCATCATTCCCGCCATTACCGCGCAGCTGACACTGTGCAACGACCTGGAAGCCAAGGCGACGGAGGAATCCGCCGCCCGGATCACCGGGCTGATCGCCATGCCCTGTGCCTTCGGCCTGGGGCTGATGGCGGAGCCTGTCACCGCCCTTCTGGGCCGCTACAGCGGGGAAAACCTGGTGCTGGCCACCAAGCTGATGGCCATTCTGGGCTTCAGCATCATGTTCAACGCCGTGGTGCTGGTCACCACCGCCATTATGCAGGCCCACGGCCATGCGGGACGCCCGGTCATGAATATGCTCCTGGGCGGCGTCCTCAAGCTGGCGGCGGTGTTCATCCTTACGGGCAATCCCAATATCGGCATTGTGGGCACTCCCGTGGGTACGCTGCTGTGCTATGTCGCCATTGCCGCGTTGAACATCTACTCCATCCACACCCTTCTGGAGCATCCTCCCGCCATCGTTAAGAATCTTGCCCGCCCCTTCTGCGCCGCCGCCATTATGGGCGTCTTTGTCTATGGCACGCTGCTGGGGCTGAAAACCATCGGCATTACCAGCCGGCTGATTCTGTGCGCGTTGCCCATATTAGTAGGCGTAGCTGTCTATCTGCTGGCTGCCGTAAAGCTGAAGGTGGTTACCCGGGAGGACTGCCTGCTGCTGCCAAAGGGCGAAAAAATTGCGAAGCTGCTGAAACTGTGATATTTTTTTGAAAATTCTCTTGCATTTTTCAAATAGTTATGTTAATCTAATACCGATTTTCACAAGTTCCCTCCCAGCCCGCGTGCCGCGGCACACGAACCGCCGCACTGCTTGGGAAAGCGGTCTGCGAGGTGCCTGCTACAATAAGAGAGGAAGATAAGTTTATGAACAAAACCGAACTCATTGCCGCCGCTGCTGAAAGCGCCGGTTTGACGAAAAAGGACGCGGAGCGGGTCGTAAACGCTGCCATCGACGCCATCACCGCCGCGCTGGTGAAGGGGGAGAGGGTGCAGCTCTCCGGCTTCGGTACCTTCGAAACCAAGGAGCGGGAGGCCCGGATCGGCCGCAATCCCCACACCCGGGAAACCATTGAGATCCCCGCGACCCGTGTTCCCGCGTTCAAGGCCAGCAAGGCCCTGAAGGACAACGTGGCGAAGTAAGCCATGCGGCTGGACAAATTTTTGAAGGTCTCCCGTCTGATCAAGCGCCGCACCGTGGCCAATGAGGCCTGCGACAATGGCCGCATCAGCGTCAACGGCCGGGTGGTCAAGGCCAGCTACGATGTCAAGGTGGGCGACAAAATCGAGATTTCCATGGGTACCCGGACGGTGGCCGTAGAGGTCCTCCAGGTGGCGGAAGCTGTCCGCAAGGACGACGCCTCCGGGATGTACCGGGAGCTGTAGCTCCGCAAAAGGGAAAAATTACCGTGTAAGAGGCTGTTTCAGGCAGCTGTCTCTTACACGGTTTTTTTCCTGAAAAAATTTGCCACCTTTTGGCCTGCCCGGTTGTATGATAAGTGAAAGGCCTTTCAAGAAAACAGAAACGAGGGTGCACCTATGCGGATACCAACAGAGGCACTGGTGGAAAAGTATCAAAGCAACCTCTATGCCGCCGCGTTCAGCGTATGCCGCAGCGCGGAGGACGCGGAGGATGCGGTTCAGGATACGTTTCTCAAGTACCACACCATGAACAAACAGTTTGAAAGCGAGCAGCATGTGAAGGCATGGCTCCTGCGGGTGGCCATCAATCACGCGAAGAATACGGCCGGTTCCTTCTGGCGGCGGAACGCGTCGCCGCTGGAGGACTACATAGAGACCCTTTCCTTCCAGGCGCCGGAGGACCGGGGCCTTCTGGAGGCGGTCATGGCCCTGCCGGAAAAATACCGGGTGGTGATCCATTTGTTTTACTATGAGGATTACTCCATCCGGGAAATTGCCGGGATCCTGCATCTGGCGGAAACGGCGGTGAAGACCCGCCTGTCCCGGGGCCGGAAGCTGCTCAAAATCACTTTGAAGGAGGAATGGAACGATGACGAATAAAGAGAAATACAAGCAGGCTTTTTCAGCGCTTCAGCCCTCCCACCCGATTTGTTTGGAGGAAACGACTATGAAAAATACGAAAACACGCATTGTCCTTCGGCCTGTTGCGGCGGTCATCTGCGTCATACTGCTCTTTGGATGCGCCAGAGTGGCTTACGCCGCGGATGTTGGCGGCATCCGCCGGACCATCCAGATTTGGATTCACGGAGACCAAACCAACGCCGTTATGGATATTCAGAACGGTCATTATACCGTCAGCTATGAAGATGCCGGGGGAAATACCCACGAGTTTGGCGGCGGCGGTGTCGCTTTTAATCCCGACGGTTCCGAACGCTCCCTCACCGAAGAGGAAATCATGGAGCATCTAAGCCAGCCGGAAGTGGAATACCGTGACGATGGTACCGTCTGGATTTATTACATGGAACAGGCAATGGAGATTACAGACCAGTTTAACGAGGACAGCGTCTGCTTCCTCCAATTGAAAGATGGAGATAAAACGCTGTATGTCACTGTAAAATACGGCAACGGCTACGCCACAAGCCCCAACGCTTTCGTTCAGCCATGGGAATTTAATACGAATGCCGGTTGATAAAGCTGTTCCTACGAGACGGGCAGGTACGCGGCTGCGCTGGTATCATAACATTTTTCAAAGAAGAAATGCCCCCGTTTCCCGAAAGGGAAACGGGGGCGCAGGTTAATTCAGAAAATCAGCAATCGGCAGCATGCCCTGGTCGATGCGGGGGTATTTTGCCAGAATGGCATTGGCTTCTTCCTCTGTCATGGGAACCTCACCGTACCAATCGCCCTGCCAGGAAGCGGTGGCTTTATTGTAGGCGACAAATTCCAAAAGTACCTCATCCAGCCCCACATACTGCATGAACTGGTGACCATTGATTTCCACACCGGGCGCAAGATCGGTTCTTGTACTTACGCTCTCCAACACGCCCTGCTCACAGAGATAGAAATTATAATTCACAAGATTTACAACTCGACCGTAACGGTAGGTCAAGGCCGTCCAGTAGAAGTCCGTATTACCGATAAAGGAATCATTCTTCCCCTTTAACAGCAGGTCATCCACGCCGTCCCCATTGATATCCAGAATGCGGTAGTGGCTGTAATACGTATCGTCATTTAGATACTTTTTGTAGATATCCAGCAGTTCTTCGTGGGATACCCGCACATCCTTTGCCTTCAAGTAATCTCCCAATGTTTGCTCTTCAGAGATGGGATAGTTCAACAGGGGGGTCCATTTCAGTTCCACACGGGGATACTGATCCATAATTGCCTTGGCTTTTTCTTCCGTGATGGGTGTTTGCTCGTAGTCAGTAGGGCCTTGTGTCCATTGGTCCTTTTCCCGTTCCAGAACTGTCAAAATTGTTCTCTCTGCATCGATGACGGATTCACTGATAGGTGCATAATATGCATGTATTTCATATCTTTCGTTGGCAGATACCGCTTCCTCTACACCGTTTTCACATAGGTAAGTATCCGCAACAATATACTCCAATGTCTGCCCATCACACAGAGTGGCCAAACGGCCATAAGCACCGTTTTCGCCAATCAGCAGTTCGTCCTCTCCGTCACCTGTTAAGTCATAGAATGTGTATTGCAGGTTTTCATTTGGAATCGTAAACATGGAGGTAATATAGTCTGTAAAGCTGCCATAGGTCTCCGGCACGTAGGTGTTTTCCGCATCATAGGCTTGATTGGATTCCTCTAAGCGCTGCTCCACGGCGGTACGGTCAAGAATTTGGGGCTGGATGGAATAGTCAAATACATCCGCCACCGCTTCCAGCTCTTCCCTCGTCATGAGTTCCTCTGCTTCCGGGTATGCGCTCATGGAAAAGTTACCGTCCACGGAGAGGATCATCATGGCGTTTTCCGGTTCCGCAACGATGTAGCCGTGGCCCTTGCTGCTTAACGCCAGCAGCAGCGGCGTGCCATCGGAGGCGGTATAGTCCCACTGCTCATAAAGGCTCAGGTCTGTGCCGCCGGGGTAGTCCCTGGGGAAATAATCCTTCCGGGCATAGAGGACGGTGACCCAGGGCTTGCCCTGTACACCATCCATATCCAGCTCAATATCCACATCAAAATTATAGGGCGGATAGAACATACCGGAAAGGCGGGTCATTTCCGCGCCGCTGTCCGGCAGCACCAGAGACCCAATTCCCGATTCTTCCAGAAAA
This sequence comes from Eubacteriales bacterium, assembly GCA_030533415.1. Taxonomy (GTDB): domain Bacteria; phylum Bacillota; class Clostridia; order Oscillospirales; family Oscillospiraceae; genus Faecousia. The sequence goes on from JAUNJE010000020.1 coordinate 39,650, forward strand.
ATGTCGCTCTGCCATGCCTGAAAGGGAAGCCACTCTTCCAGCAGCTTTAGGTTATACTTTGCCGCGATCTCGTCCACCTTAGCGGCCATATCCGCGGTGTAGCAGCCGTAGGTATACTCATACTGGTTGGGAATTTCCGCATGATCCGGGTTGTTGTCCGCGTATTTTCTATCCGGGTCGTAGGTTTCGAGAAACGCGAACCACTCAGCCGTGGCCTGCTGGATGGCATCTCCGTTGTGGCCGAACAGCGTCAGCACATCCCGGGTCTTTTCCACCGGCTCGATGGCCCTTCCGGAATCGTCAAAGCTCTGTGTATAGGTTTCCTGCCCAATGGACATATCCTGCAGGCGCAGGGCGTGCACCACCGCGCAGCCCACCAGCAGGGCTGTCAGCGCAATAACCGCCGCAATCAGCAGGGGCCTGCGGAATGTCCTGTGCTTTGATGCAATGGTTTCCTTCTCCGCTTCCTCGTAATATTTTGGGCTGATATCACCCAGGCCAATCAGCAAATCCTTTCCAGTCATACGCAGATCCCCTCCTTTGCCAAATAGGTTTGCAGTTTTGTTCTTGTCCGGTGAAGCTGGGTTTTGACCTTGCTCTCACTGATGCCATACCGGGCAGAAATTTCTGCCACGGTATCCACATACAGGTACCGCCGCAGAAAAATCAACCGGCTCTCCTGCGGCAAAGCATCCAGAAACGCTTCCAGCACCCGCCGCAGTTCCCTTCTGTCCATTTGCGCGTCCTGACTTCTGTCCGGGATGCAGCTTTCCATCTCCTGCGTCAGGGCCACCACCTCGGCATTTCGTTTTGCCGCCAGTCTCCAGTCCAGACGGTTCAGAGACAGATTACGGCAAACCGCCGCCAAAAAGGCATAAAAGCACTTAGGGTGTTTGGGAGGAATCGATTTCCAGGCTTCCATATACGTATCACTCACGCTTTCTTCTGCATCCTCTGCATTATTGAGAATTTTGTTGGACAGCACAAAGAGCTTTCTGCCATAGGCGTTATCCGTCTCCTGAACGGCCTGTTCGTTCCGCTCCCAGAACAAAGCGATGATCTTCGCATCTTCCACTTGGGCTCACTCCTTTCTGATTTTGTTCCTCACCCTAATAGTAAGTTTTTATGCTTCAAAGGTTACACCCATTTTAGCACTTTTTTCGAGAAAAGGAAGAACCAGCTTCCCGGTGTGGGAGGCTGGTTCCTGCATAGGTCAAGTAAACGGGTACTCTGCAATTGGTTTCATGTCCAACGCCAACGGTGTGTATTTTGCGCAGATGGCATCAAATTTCGCCTGAGAAATATACTCCATCGAAATATCCTGACCGGAATTGTCCGCACTTCGCATCCAAGGGTTGTCGGGATTTTTGTCTGCGTCATAGCGAAGATAATCCGTCAAAACCGCATTGCCGTTTACGATTTTGTAGTAACAGTGGGTTTTGTTCCCGTCTAAATAAGATCGGGTTACAGCAAGGATGTTTCCTTCACACAATTTCACGTCCAAGCCGCTGACCAACTGCTTGACCTGCCCGTCCTTCATTGTGAACACACCCGTCCAGTTGCCTTCCTTCCAAATCAATTCCTGTTGACCGTCACCGTCCAGATCGGTCAGCTGATAGCCCCAATTACTGCGATCTTGCTCCCATTCTGTGCGGCTGCGAACCAGGTCGTTGTAGCTTATGTAGGTTTCCGGAGGATTTCCTATGCCGCTGGGAGAATCATCCGTAAGTGGGTAATCGGAAATTGGGTACATATCCAAGGTCACGCGGGGATAAGAAGCCACGATGCGGTTGAATTCTTCCTCCGTAATGGGATAGGAATTATGGTTCTCATCATACCTCTGCCATTTGCTGTCCTCCAGTCCGGTGTTCAGTGGATCGTACACAATCCGGTCTGTCCAAACCAGTTCCCCATTCTTCACACTGGCAAAATGGTAAGCCACACCGTCACCTTCCAAGTCATAAACATAGGCCAGTCCGTTATTCTCACACAGATAAATATAGGTGTAACCGCCACCGTATTCGCCCACGCCAATATCATTACCCAGTTTGAACATATTCAGATAAACAACACCCATTGGCATCATGTGCTGGGAACCGCCATCAATGGTTGTATAGACAGCCCGGATATAACCGTTTTCGCCCACCAGAAGGTCTTCCGTGCCGTTACCTTCCAGATCCAGCACCGCAAAGGACAGAAGTTCCGGGTTGACAGCATATTCCAAATTGAATTTGATCCGGTTCTCATAGCCCAGCTGTGAAAAGCTGTGAGCCATCTTTTCGTAGTCTTTAGCGAAGGCTTGGTCGGCCTGTTCACGGCGTTCATCGGCGGCGTACTGATCTTCCTGGCTTACCCGCTGAGGCTCTACAGTGAAATCGAAGGCTTCCGCATACGCTTCCAGTTCCGCCTTATCCGGCAGAGGCATCTCCTCAAATTCATCGATGGAGAACAGAAACACATACGGCCCACGGTCTGCTATGATAAGGGCATGCCCCCGAACACTTCCTGTCTCAATGACCATCAGTACATCCACTCCATAGGAGGTACTATATGCCCATTCCTCATATGTCCCTTCAGGGCCAATACTTCCATACAGGTCGCTGAAGGCATCTTTGCGGTGGCAGCTAAAGGAAACAATATGCGTATCATTTTCAGACAGGGTCACATAACCCTCCAAATCAAAGGAACCGTTGGCATAATAGCAGATGTTGTCGAAATCTGATTCCAACTGAGTACCGGGACGGAAGATGCCTTGAATTTGCAGGGCCTTGCAGCCTGCTTCCACATCGGGATCCACATACATCTTCCCCAGCAGCTCCAAACCATACTTGGCGCAGATCTCGTCTAGCTTGTCCTTCATTTCTCGGGAATAGAGGTTATAGGCATAGTAGTCATCCCCAAAATCTTCGGAGAAAGCTTCATCAGAATACCGAATTGCACCGTCGGTATCATAGGTTTGGAGCCATTCGTACCATTCCTTGGACGCCTGATAGCCGGGAGTCCCCCGAACCCCCTGCAAAGAAAGAAGCGTTACCGTCTGAGAGGAACCGTCGTAGTAGGTCTGCTTCTCTTCGCCAAAGGCCATGTCCTGCAAGCTCAGCACATACACCACCGCACATCCCACCAGCAGGAGTGTCAATGCAATAATGGCAGCGATCAGCCAGAATCGCTTGGCGGGCATATGCTTTGCACGGCTCTCCTGTTTACCCTGACGAAATTCTTCGGCACTGATCACATAGGTGTGCTTTACATTCCCAAGGGACTCTAACAATACAATCGGTTTCACAGATACCCCTCCTCACTAAGACGCTTGCGAAGCCTGCCTCTCGTCCGGTGGAGCATGGATGTGACCTTGCTCTGGGTAAAGCCAGAGTATTCCGAAATGGCCTGAATGGAATCCATATACCAATACCGGCACAGGAATACATTCCGTTCCGTTTCTCCCAGGGACGACAGAAATTGATTGAGAACCCTTGTTAATTCTTTTTGTTCAAATGCGTTTTCCGTATTATGGACGTCTACGCAGTTTTCCAGTTCTTCCAGAGCCAGAATGATCTCACCGCCGCCCCGTTTCTTGGCACTGCGCTTTCTCCAACGGTCTATGGAAATATGCCGAGTAAGCTTCCCAAGGAATACATTGAGAAAGCTCGGACGTGTGGGCGGGATCGTATTCCATGCGGCCATATAGGTATCGCTGACACTTTCCTCTGAATCTTCCCGGTTGGACAGGATATTGTATGCAATGGAGTAGCAATAGCCGCCATACTTTGTATCCGTTTCCACGATGGCCTGTTCCGATCTTTTGAAGTAAAGATCGATGATAGCAGTATCCTCCAAGCAACCACCTCCAGTAATCTTTATTTTATAACAAAGGGTTTCACTTGTATAGACGTAAATCCTGTGCGTGTATTGCACGGAATTCAAAAAAATTTTTCTATTATACCATTCGTCCGGCATAGATATATTCACTTCTATAACCATGAATGTATCCAGATAAAGACAAGAGTGGCGCAGCTGACGCTGCGCCACTCCGCTTAATGCTTAGTATTTCGAAAGATAATTATAAACCTGCCTGCTCCAGCAGAGCGGGAATCTTGGCTTCCCAGCCCAGGGACATGATATGCACGCCCTGGCAGTAGGGCTTGCACGCCCGGATGATGCGGGCGGCGATCTCAACGCCGGTGATACCGGCTTTGGTCTTTTCCTTGTCGGCCTGCAGCTCGGCAATCAGCTCGTCGGGGATATGGACACCCGCAACGTTGTTGTTCATGAACTTGCACATGCCGGCGGACTTGGGAATGATGATGCCCACCTGCACGGGCTTCCCAAACTGCTTCGCCTTCTCCATGAAGCTGATGAACTTTTCAGGCTCGAAGACAGCCTGGGTCTGGAAGTATTCGGCGCCGGCCATGACCTTGCGCTCCATTTTCACCAGCTGCGCGTCCACAGAGTCGCTGCAGGGAGATACGACAGCGCCCTTGGCAAACTTGGGAGGCTCACCGATCAGAGCGTTGCCGCCCAGATCGACGCCCTTTTCCAGCTCGCACATGGTGTGCAGCAGGGAGACGGAGTCCAGATCGAAAACAGGCTTGGCCTGGGGATGATCGCCCAGCTTGGTGTGGTCGCCGGTCAGTGCCAGCACGTTGTCGATACCCAGCATGGCGGCGCTCAGCAGGTCGGACTGCAGGGCGATGCGGTTGCGGTCACGGCAGGTAAGCTGGAAGATGGGGTTTAGCCCCGCATCCTTCAGCACCTTGCAGGTAGCAAGGCTACCCAGACGCATGACGGAGGATTGGTTATCGGTAACGTTGACAGCGTGAACGCCGCTTAAGTATTTCTTGGCCTCCTCTACCATGCCATCAATGTGAATCCCCTTGGGAGGACCCACTTCGGCGGAAACCACAAATTCACCATTATCAAATAATTCAGTAATTCTCATTTTATTCCGCTCCTAATATCGTAAAATTATGATTCTTTTCTGCTCTTTGTGGCTTCGTCGGTATTGAAGTCATGCATCTTAGCGGGGCAGCGCAGGATATCGAGACGTCCCTGTGCCTTCAGGCGCTGGATGATGCGCTCCCAGCCGCATTCCATGCTGGGATCCACCTCACATTTGCCGCTCTTGGTGCCGCCGCAGGGGCCGTTGACCAGGCTCTTGGAGCAGGCGGTAATGGGGCAGATGCCGCCGGTCAGGTTCAGGAAGCACTCGCCGCACTGGCCGCAGTCGTAGTTCAGAGGCGTGACCCCCTGGAAGCCGGGCAGGGCCACCGTATCGCAGGCGGCGTAAACCTTCTGATCCTCCAGGTATGCGGCAACAGTCTGAACACCGACCCCGCAGGAGAACACCAGAACGGCGTCGGCTTCCGCGATCTGGGCCAGATGGCTGCGCAGGCGCAGCTTCATGTTTTCGGGGTTGCAGATATAGTCGGTGGTCAGAACGCCAACCACCTTGCCCCCGGCGGCCAGCTCCTGCTGGAGCTGCTTTGCTTCTTCCTCCGGGAATCCGACTTCCTTGCAGCCGTGGCAGTTGATGATGAAAACCGTTCCGTCGATCAGGGAGGAAATGGCCTCTTTGGATTTCAGTTTCGTCATTAGCATATGTTTTCCCCCCTTATTTCTTCTTCAGCAAAGGAGCGACCAGGCCCTTGGCGGCATTGATCCTGGCCACCAGCGGGATCTTGGACGAGCAGATGTATTCACAGCACTTGCAGGAGAAGCAGTCCATGACGTTTAACTTCAGCAGCGCTTCGGCGTCCCCCAGCTCCGCGTACTTCGCGATGTTCAAAGGCTCCAGCTCCATGGGACATACATCCACGCAGCGGCCGCACTTGATGCATTCCTGCGTCTCGGTGTGGTCAGCAGCAATGGCGATGACGCCGTTGGAGCCTTTGATAATGGGGACGTTGGTATCGTTTAAGGGAGCGCCCATCATGGGACCGCCCATCTTCAACACCACATCTTCGCCGGTGATACCGCCGCAGTAATCGATCAGCTCCTGGACGTTGGTACCCAGCTTCACCATAAAGTTGCCGGGATTCTTGATGTATTCACCGGTGACGGTGACAACCCGCTCTACCAGGGGCATGCCCTTTTGGATGGCGTCGGAAATGGCCTTAGCGGTGGAGGTGTTGCTGACGACACAGCCCACATCTGCCGGCAGCTTGCCGCTGGGGACCTGACGGCCCATGACCTTCTTGATGAGCATCTTTTCAGCGCCCTCGGGGTACTGGGTTTTGGCGGGGCAGACGCGAATATTGCTGTATGGGGCTACCTTCTGCTCCATTACGGCGATGGCGTCGGGCTTGTTGTCCTCAATGAGGATCACGCCCTCGGGAGCATCGACGGCCTTCATCATGGCACGCAGGCCATAGACAATAT
>JAUNJE010000021.1 GCA_030533415.1 Eubacteriales bacterium
TGCTCTTCTTGCGGGCAGCGTTGTTCTTGTGCAGCAGACCCTTGACAACAGCCTGGTCAACAGACTTGACGGCAGCCTTGTAGGCGGCCTCGGCGGCAGCCTTGTCACCGGACACCAGAGCGGCGTCGAACTTCTTCAGGTCGGTCTTCAGCGCAGACTTGTTAGCCTTGTTCTTCTCATAAGCAATCTTGGAAGAAATGACATCCTTCTTAGAGGACTTGATGTTGGGCATAGATTCCACCTCCTTCTCGCTAGTTGTCCATACAGACACACATTATATCGCTTTTGTCAAACAAAATCAACCCCTTTTTTGAAATTTTTTGTCATTTGCACAGCCTCTGGAAATCTGATGTCCGGTCCTGGATTTTTCCACAGCCATTTCAAAAGCGCCGGCCGGTTCCGCCGCTTGTCAAGACCAAATTTTTGCACAAAATTTCTCCCATGGTAAAAACCACGGCCCGCGAAAAAGTGGGAAACGGCACGAAAACCGTCGCTTCTTTTTATGTGAACCAAAAATGAATATCCACAATTCACAGCGCCTGTGGAAAACTCCTGTGGAAAAACCTGTGGAGAATGTGGAAAACTCTGAGTTATCAACAGGTATTTTGCTCCTTTTGTTTTTCACCCCTGCTTGTGGAAAACGTGAATACCGGTTTGCATAATTTCGCAGTCCGGGACCAAAAGGTTATGTTACGTCACCAGCGGCCGGAAAAGGTATCCTGAAAAAACAACACGAAAAAGTTTACAAAATGTAAAAATTCGATGTCAAAAATTGTTGGCATCTTTCCCCTCTCCGAAAATTTTTGTGAAAAACCGCCAAAAAACTTTTTGGTATCATCTGGCAGCCCTGGGGAATACTTTTTCTATCCAAAGATTAGGAGGAACACCATGCAGGGAAAAGTAGAGATCTGCGGCGTGAACACATCCAAGCTGTCCGTCCTGTCCCAGGTGGAGATGGACATGCTGCTCCGTCGGGCCCGGGAGGGTGACGAAGCCGCCCGGGAAAAACTGATAGAGGGAAACCTTCGGCTGGTATTGTCTGTCATCCAGCGCTTTGACAAGCGAGGAGAGAATCCGGACGACCTGTTCCAGGTGGGCTGCATCGGCCTCATTAAAGCGATTTCCAACTTCGACCCGGACAAGCAGGTCCGGTTTTCCACCTACGGCGTACCCATGATCGCGGGGGAGGTCCGGCGGTATCTGCGGGACAACAGTGCCATCCGGGTCTCCCGCTCCATCCGGGACGTGGCCTACCGGGTTCTGCAATGCAAGGAGGCCATGACCACCCGGATGGGCCGGGAGCCGACGCTGGAGGAGATTTCCAGGGAACTGGAAATCCCGCTGGAGGACGTGAGCCAGGCCCTGGACGCGGTCTGCGCCCCGGTGAGCCTGTATGACCCGGTCTATGCCGACGGCGGCGACCCCCTGACCGTCATGGACCAGGTGCGGGACACCAAGAACACGGAAGACGGCTGGATGGACCACATCACCCTGCAAAACGCCTTCCGGGCGTTAAACGACCGGGAAAAACAAATTCTCTCTTTGCGGTTCTATGACGGCAAGACCCAGATGGAGGTAGCCAACACCCTTGGCATCTCCCAGGCCCAGGTTTCCCGCCTGGAAAAAGGCGCCATTGGGGCTATGCGGAAGTCCGTCACGGTTTCTTAATGTGGAGTGAGGAGTTAGGAGTGAGGAGTTAGGAATTGAGAGTGAAGAGTGAAAAGTGGAGAGTGGAAAGTTAGAAGTGATGAGTTTTTTCTGTGAATGCACGCTCCATCATTTTTTACAGCCGGGGAACCAGACTGCTATATAGCAGGAACTCCCATTTTCCTGACCCCTAGCTCTTCACTCCCCACTTTCCACTCTTCACTCTCAATTCCTCACTCCTAACTTCTCACTCCTCACTTCCCGGAATGTTTTCCGTGTCTGCCGCATAGGATGCACCAAAACCATGCGGGAGGAACGGACATGTCTATCAAATTCACCGAACTGCAATGTAAGGAGGTCATCTGCGTCAGCAATGGGCAGCGGCTGGGATTTGTCACCGATGTGCTGGTGGAGATCCCCGACGGGCACCTGTGCGCCATTGTGGTGCCCTGTCCCTGCCGGTTCCCGGGAGGACTGGGGCGCCATGACGATTTTATCATTCCCTGGAACTGTATCAAAAAGATCGGCCCGGACATCGTGCTGGTGGATACCAAGCCGGAGGATTGCCGGGTGCCGAGAACCAAGCCGATGCCTTTTTAATCGGGCGCGGAAAGCGAAATGGCGGAGGTTTTGGTTTTCCTTTGTTTCCAGGAATTTTTCTGAAAAATTCTGGAAATAATACTTGCAATCCGGCGCCTGATCGGATATAATGTATCGGCATGGGCATTGCCCATGACATTTCAAAACCACACACCCGGGGATCGCGCACCCCTGTGCCCTATGGGCGGGCAGCGCGGGATGATCGGGGTGGAGGAAAAACAAAAGGAGAATATCAAAAATGGCTGTCGTATCTATGAAGCAACTGCTGGAGGCCGGTGTTCACTTCGGTCACCAGACCCGCCGCTGGAACCCCAAAATGGCTCCCTACATCTACACCGAGCGCAACGGGATCTACATCATCGACCTGCAGAAGACCGTTAAGAAGCTGGAAGAGGCTTACAACTTCGTTCGTGAGATCTCTGCCAACGGCGGATATGTCCTGTTTGTCGGCACCAAGAAGCAGGCGCAGGACGCAATTAAGGAAGAAGCTGCCCGCTGCGGCGGTTACTATGTCAACGCCCGCTGGCTTGGCGGTATGCTGACCAACTTCCGCACCATGCGTACCCGTATCGACCGTCTGGCCCAGCTGCGCAAGATGGAAGAGGACGGCACCTTCGCCATGCTGCCCAAGAAGGAAGTCATCAAGCACCAGGGCGAAATCGAGAAGCTGGAGAAGTATCTGGGCGGCGTCAAGGAAATGAAGAAGCTGCCTGCCGCTCTGTTCATCGTCGATCCCCGCAAGGAGCGCAATGCCATTGCTGAGGCCCGCAAGCTGAACATCCCCATCGTCGCCATCGTGGACACCAACTGCGATCCCGATGAGATCGATTACGTCATCCCCGGCAACGACGACGCCATCCGCGCCATCCGTCTGATCGCTTCCGCCATGGCCAATGCCGCCATTGAGGGCCGTCAGGGTGAGGACGCCGAGGCTGCCGAGGCCACCGAGGCCGCTGCTGAGTAATTCAGATACAGAATTTAGGAGGATACGAAAATGGCTTTTACCGCACAGGACGTTAAGAAGCTCCGTGAAATGACCAATGTCGGCATGATGGACTGCAAGAAGGCGCTCCAGGCTACCGACGGCGATATGGACAAGGCCGTGGACTGGCTCCGGGAAAAGGGCCTGGCCAAGGCTGCCAAGAAAGCTGACCGCGTTGCCGCCGAAGGCGTCGCTTACGCTGCCGTTGTGAATGGTGTCGGCGTGGTCATCGAGGTCAACTCTGAGACCGATTTCGCCGCCAAGACTGACGCGTTCCTGGACCTGGTGAAGAACCTGGCCGAGGTCGTCGCCACCCAGAACCCCGCTGATGTGGATGCTCTGAAGGCTTGCCGCTACCCCAACTCCAACCTGACCGTCACCGAGATCATGCAGGAGAAGGTCATGTCCATCGGCGAGAATATGCAGATCCGCCGCTTTGCCCGTTACCCCGAGAACACCTCCGTGGCCTATGTCCATGCCGGCGGCACCCACGGTGTTCTGGTCAATCTGGCCGTAGAGGGTGATATCGATGTCACCGAGATGGGCAAGAACGTGGCCATGCAGATCGCCGCTATGAGCCCCAAGTACTGGGACAAGTCCCTGGTTCCCCAGGCGGATGTGGACCACGAGATGCAGGTCCAGGTTGCCCTGATGGACAACGATCCCAAGATGGCCAACAAGCCCGCGCAGATCAAGGAGAAGATCGCTGCCGGCAAGATCAACGCTTTCTTCAAGGAAAGCTGCCTGCTGCAGCAGGACTTCGTCCGCTCCGACCTGTTCCAGGGCTCCGTGGAGGGCTACATTGCCGACGCCGCCAAGAAGCTGGGCGGCAAGGTCACCTTTGTTGACGCCGTCCACTATGTCAAGGGCGAGGGCATCGAGAAGAAGGTCGACGATTTCGCCGCTGAGGTTGCCGCTCAGGTCGCCAACGCCGGCAAGTAAATCCGGTTTCCAAACAAAAATCCTCAACCGTTTCGGTTGGGGATTTTTTCGTCTGTTTCCATTTGTGTTTGACATTTGCCGGACGGATTCTGGAGGGATGACTCATACTGATGTTCCATTAAAAAGTTCAAAAAAGAACGATTTTTGTATTGACATCATGGCATTGCTGTGCTATACTAAATTTGTTCAAAATTGAACGAAAGGGGCGGTGATCATGGAAGCGGGCTTGAACGCAAGCTATTTTGACGTCCTGAACAAAGCCAAGAAAAGCTATGCAAGATGTCTGGAGCCTATCTGTAAAAAATGGGGCCTGACCCGGAACGAATTGGATGTGCTCCTGTTTCTTTATAATAATCCTCCGTTTGACAGGGCGGCGGATATCGTCTCCCGGCGGGGGATGGCCAAATCCCACGTTTCCCTGTCTGCCGCCAACTTGGAACAGCAGGGACTTCTGGCACGCCGCTTTGATGCCAATGACCGGCGCACGGTCCATCTGGAGCTGACAGACCGGGGGCGTACTGTGGCGCGGGAGGGCCGGGATGCCCAGCAGCGTTTTTTTGACCAAATTTACGGGAGCATTACCGCAGAGGAATTGGAGCTGTGGGGGAAAATTACGCAGAAGATCTGCGTGAATATAGAAAATTTTGACAGGTCTTTCGAAAATCCATAATTTTATATTGTATATAAGGAAAGGGGCTTCTACTATGACAGCAAAACCAAAGCAAGACATGGGAACCGGCAGCATCAAAAAATTGATGGTGCAGATGGCGGTTCCCGCACTGGTGGCGCAGATCATCAATCTGCTCTACAACGTGGTTGACCGTATTTACATCGGCCACATTCCCGGGATCGGCGGTACGGCGCTGACAGGCGTGGGCCTGTTCACCCCCATTCTGATGCTCATTACCGCCTTTGCCATGCTGGCAGGCTCCGGCGGCGCGCCCCGGGCGGCCATTGCCATGGGGCAGGATGACAGGGACAGAGCGGAGAAGATCGTGGCAAACTGCTTCACCATCCTGCTTTTCCTGGCGGTGGTATTGACGGCGGTGTTTTATTTCACGGCACCCACACTGCTGCGGTTTTTCGGCGCGTCGGATGCCACATTGCCCTATGCCGTGGAGTACGGCCATATCTATATCCTGGGCAGCGTGTTTGTACTGATCGTGATGGGGATGAACCCCTTCATTACCACCCAGGGCTTTGCCAAAACCAGCATGCTGACCACCGTGATCGGCGCGGTGATCAACATTGTCCTGGACCCCATTTTCATTTTCGCTTTGGGCATGGGCGTCTCCGGCGCAGCGCTGGCCACGGTGCTGAGCCAGGCGGTCAGTGCGGTCTGGATTATGAAGTTCCTCACCGGAAAGCAGACCCTGCTGAAGCTGAAGGCTGGCAACATGAAGCTGATTCCCGGCATCATCCTGCCCTGCCTGGGGCTGGGTATTTCCAGCTTTGTGATGATCGCAACCGAAAGTGTCCTGTCCATCAGCTTCACTTCCTCTCTGGCCCGCTACGGCGGCGATGTGGCTGTCGGCGCCATGACGGTGCTGACCTCCATCAACCAGCTGATCACCATGCCGCTGTCCGGCATCTGCCAGGGCGGCCAGCCGTTAATCAGCTTCAACTACGGCGCAAAAAAGTACGACCGGGTGAAGGAAGCGTTCCTGTGCCAATTCACCGTCTGCGTGGCCTATACCACGGTGTTCTGGCTGCTGCTGATGGTGATTCCCAGCGCCTTTGCGGGTATCTTCACCAACGACAGGGCGCTGGTGGATTACACGGCCTGGGCGATCCGGATTTTCCTGGCCGGCGGCTTCTCCGTGGGCTTCCAGATCAGCTGCCAGCAGGCCTTTATGGCGCTGGGACAGGCCAAGATCAGCCTGCTGATGGCCTGCCTGCGAAAGCTGATTTTGCTGATCCCCCTGATTTTCATTCTGCCGAACTTCCTGGCGGACAAGGCGTTCGCTGTTTTCCTGGCAGAGCCGGTTTCCGATATCGTTGCCGCCGCAGTTACCACCACTGCCTTCTTCCTCTTCTTCCGCAAGCTGATGAAGGCGGGGAAGGCCGCCCAGCAGCAATAAACCTTCCTGATTCAGCCGTACCTCCACCGGGTACGGCTGAATTTTTGTCCGGGGCATGTTACCCCATTGCGGCATTGAAATTCGAATAAACGTACTATAAAAGCGGTTGCCAAATGAAGTGGAACGTGCTATAATGGGTGGCACTGTAAAAATCTGTAAAAGAGGAGGGAAGAATATGATTTTTGGCAAGCATATCAACCGGTATTATCTGAAGTATGGCTATATGCTGCTGCTGGGCCTGGCGGCGCTGGTTACGGTGGACTATTTGCAGCTGGAAATTCCGGAGCTGTATCAAATGGTCATCAACGGCATGAACCAGGGCTTTGTGACGGTGGATGGTGTGCAGGCTGCCTTCGACATGGAGTTTTTGCTGGACCGCATCTGTATGCCCATGGTGTGGATCATCCTGGCCATGGTCTTTGGCCGTTTTCTCTGGCGCGTGTGCTTCTTCGGCGCGGCCATTAAGGTGGAGACGGACCTGCGCAACCGGATGTTTGACAACTGCCGGCATTTGAGCTGCGAGTACTATCAGGTGAACAAGGTGGGCAACCTGATGAGCCTGTTCACCAATGACCTGGATACCGTTCAGGAATGCTACGGCTGGGGCATTATGATGTTCTGCGACGCGCTGCTGTTGGGGGTCCTGGCGGTCATCAAAATGTGGAACATGGACCCGCTGCTGACGGTGCTGTCCCTGATTCCCATGCTCTTTCTGATGGGAGCCGCCACGGTGGTAGGGCAGTACATGACGAAAAAGTGGGACTACCGCCAGGAGTGCTTTTCGAAGCTATCCGACTTTGCCCAGGAAAGCTTCTCCGGGATCGCGGTCATCAAGGCCTTTGTGAAGGAAGCCAAGGAGCTGATGGCCTTCAAAGCACTGAACGTGGAAAATGAGAAGGCCAACATAGACCACACCCAGGCCTCCGTTCTGCTGCGCATCCTGGTCATGATGTTTGTGGAAAGCGTGATCTGCGTCATTTTGGGTTATGGCGGCTATCTTGTCTATTGCCGCAAGTTCAACGCCGGTCAATTGGTAGAGTTTATTGGCTATTTCAACGCGGTGGTCTGGCCTATCATGGCGGTGTCGGAGTTGATCGATATGACCTCCCGGGGGAAAGCGTCTTTGAAGCGCATTGGGGAACTGCTGGACGCCAAGCAGACGGTGGTTGACCGCCCCGGTGTGAAAGAGCTGAAAAATGTCCGGGGAGACATTGAGTTCCGGAATTTGAATTTCCGCTATCCCGATGGAGATTATAATGCCTTGGAGGATGTGTCCTTCACCATCAAAGCGGGTGAAAGCGTGGGCCTTGTGGGCAAGACCGGCTCCGGAAAGACCACCCTGGTGGACCTGATCCTCAGAACCTACAATGTCCCGGACGGGACCGTATTCATCGATGGACAGGATGTCAACGATGTTTCTATCCGCTCCGTCCGTGGGGCCTGCGCCTATGTGCCGCAGGATAATTTCCTGTTCTCCGATACCATTGAGAATAACATCGCCTTCGGCATTCCCGGCTATGACCACAGTGCCATCGCCTACGCGGCGAAGCTGGCGGACGTGGACGGCAATATCAAGGAATTCCAGAGGGGCTATGAAACCATCCTGGGTGAACGGGGCGTCACGGTTTCCGGCGGCCAGAAGCAGCGCATTTCCATTGCCCGGGCGCTGCTGAAGGATGCGCCGATCCTGATCCTGGACGATTCTGTTTCCGCCGTGGATACCAAGACGGAGGAAACCATCCTGAATAACCTCCATCAGGCACGGGAAGGGAAGACCACCATCCTCATTGCCCACCGGATCTCCACCATTGCCAAGATGGACAGAATTTTGTTTATCGAGGACGGAAAACTGGCGGCCATGGGGACCCATGAGGAGCTGTATGCCTCCAATGCGTCTTACCGTAAGATGGTAGACCTGCAGCGGCTGGAGGAGGAAGGGGGCGCGGACCATGCATGAGTACCTGCCTCTTCTGATCGTAGGCGCGATCATCGGGGTATTTACCCTGGTGTTTTTGGCGGTCTATGTCCTGGATAAGAAAAAGAAGGAGGCCATGGGCTATGAGCGGCACATGGCGGATTCCGAGATCATCCGCCGGCTGATGCGCTATGCCAGGCCCTACTGGAAGGAATTTATCCTGACCTTCCTTGTGATGGTATTCTCCATTGTCTACGACCTGGTGTCCCCGCTGCTAATCGGTGACATTCAGGCTCTGGTTAAGAAGGATTTTGTGCTGCATGACCTGTATATCCGGGTGGCGGTGTATGCCGGTATCCTGGTGGTGAGCCTGGCCTGTACCTATTTCCAGGCCATGATCCTGCAGAAAACCGGGCAGAAAATTCTGTCCCAGCTTCGGGAAGACATTTTCACCCACATTGAGAGCCTGAGCCATGAGCAGCTGAACAACATTCCCGTGGGCAAGCTGGTGACCCGTGTCAGCAATGACCCCAATGCCATTTCCTACATGTTCACCAACATCCTGGTGACGCTGGCGAAAAACATTCTGGTGGTGTTCGGCATTCTGGGCGCCATGCTGCTGCTGAACTATACCCTGACGCTGATGGTGCTGTGCTTTGTGCCCTTTGTGGTGCTGTTCACCGTGATTTTCCGGCGGTTCTCCCGGAAGGTGCACCGCAGTGTCAACGATGCGACCACGGATATCAACACCTACCTGTCCGAAAACCTTTCCGGCATCAAGATCACCCAGATTTTCAACCAGGAAGACCGGAAAATGGAGGATTTCGTTCAAAAAAGCCTGTGCCTGCAAAGGGCCAAGCAGGCGAGAATGTTCGTGTTCGGCATTTTCCGTCCCATGGTGTATATGCTGTTCATCGCCTCCAACCTGTGCCTGTTCTACATCGGCGCCAAGGGCTGCATTCGGGATACGGCCTTCCTGGGGCAGACCATCACCAGTGAGATCGTGGTGGCCTTCTACATGTATATCTCCAAGTTCTTCAACCCCATTCAGACCCTGGCGGAGCAGTTTGACATGCTCCAGCGCTCCTTCGCGTCGGCGGAGAAGATTTTTACCATTCTGGACATGGTTCCGGAGGTGGTGGACGGGCCGGACGCGGTGGAGCTGGACGAAATCAGAGGAGAGATCGAGTTTAAGGATGTCTGGTTTGCCTACAAGCCCGGGGAATGGGTATTGAAGGGCGTCAGCTTCCATGTGGAGCCAAAGCAGACCGTGGCCTTTGTCGGCTCCACTGGCTCCGGGAAAACCACGATCTTGTCACTGATCTGCCGGAATTACGACATTCAGAAGGGACAGATCCTGATCGACGGGATCGATATCCAAAAAATCAAGATATCCTCCCTGCGCAGGCATTTCGGCCAGATGCTGCAGGATGTGTTCCTTTTCGCGGGGGATATCCGCAGCAATATCCTCCTGCGGGAGGAGGGCATCTCCGATGAAGAGGTCTGGCAGGCGGCCCACTATGTCAACGCCGATTCCTTCATCCGGAAGCTGGACGGCGGGCTGGACGAAACCGTCCGGGAGCGGGGCAACAACTTCTCCGCCGGACAGCGGCAGCTGCTTTCCTTTGCCCGGACCATCATCCACAAGCCCAGCGTCATGATTCTGGACGAGGCCACCGCCAACATCGATACGGAGACGGAGCTCCTGATTCAGGATTCTCTGGAAAAAATGAAGAACATCGGCACCATGCTGATTGTGGCCCACCGGCTGTCCACCATCCAGCATGCGGACAACATTATCCTGCTGTCCCACGGTGAGATTCAGGAGCAGGGCACCCACCAGGAGTTGCTGCGGCTGAAAGGCCGGTACTATCAGCTTTACATGCTGCAGTACGAAAAGCAGCAGATTCAGAACCGGTAAAAGAAACGGGCCAGCGGCATGCCGCCGCTGGCTCTTCCTGCTTTCAATGGGGGACCTTTTGCGTAAAAACATTTTATTTATTGACAAAATGCACTATTCGTGAGATGATAATTTTAACCTGATAGTGATTGATGGCAACGCCGTCAGGCGGCGCCTTCTTTATAAAAATGAAACATTTTTATAAAGAAACAGTATCAGATGCTGTATATTTTGGAAAAGACGTACGTACATATGAACTCTATGCGCCCACTGCATAAAAATAGTTATTGCATTGAATTTGAAAGGACATTACTATGAGAAAAATGGAGC
The DNA here is from genome assembly GCA_030533415.1 of Eubacteriales bacterium. Lineage (GTDB taxonomy): Bacteria > Bacillota > Clostridia > Oscillospirales > Oscillospiraceae > Faecousia. The sequence continues at coordinate 10,398 of JAUNJE010000021.1, forward strand.
CAGATTTTTCTAAGCCCAAATGGGACTGGAAGGACAAGCTGGTGGAAATCGGGATTGTTGTGTTTGTCCTCTCTTTTTTCACAGCTTATTTTGTGGATGGTTATGTCTATCACCCTATTCCGGCTCCGAAGGGGACGCAGTTAGAAAGAAGCTTTTTTACCTTCGATTTGAGCCAATCCAACAGTGAATACGCAGATGCGGAAGTCCTTTATCAGAGCATGGATTCCAATGGCGACTATATTTTTATGGTGAAAAAGGATGGGGAAATCCATCTGTTATGCTATGCCATGCACTATCCTACCCAGCGCCGCCGCCTGGTGGACGATCAGATCATTGCACCCGGAACGACCGGGGCAATCAAACTGTTTCAGGGCAGAGTGGAATTGGAGAATGGAGAAGTAACACGTTCCTATGCCAGAAACACCCATTTTCAGGAAGTGAGCTATGGGGTCAGCGCGATGATCGCGGCAGGGGTGACCTTTGTTACGATGCTTCCGGCAAGCCTAGTGGCCAAGGGGCTAAAAAAGCGGGAGACCTTTGATTGAGAGATGGAATACAGCCAGGAGCCAGCGGCGTGAAAGCCGCTGGTTCTTTTTTGGGAGAAATGCAAATTTTGTTTGTAATTTTCACCAAATATGTTGCAATTATTTTGGCAATGTGCTATATTTTTAAATTGAGACATTACGTTATTCTACTTCACAAAGGAGATTTATTGATATGGTATCTCAGGAAAATATCCGCAATATTGCCATCATCGCCCACGTTGACCATGGCAAGACCACCCTGGTGGACGAAATGCTGAAACAGAGCGGCATTTACCGGGAAAACCAGGCGACCGTGGAGCGGGTCATGGACTCCGGCGACCTGGAACGGGAGCGGGGGATCACCATTCTGGCAAAGAATACCTCCGTCCATTACAAGGACTATAAGATCAATATCGTGGATACACCGGGCCACGCGGATTTCGGCGGCGAGGTGGAGCGCATCCTGAAAATGGTCAACGGCGTTATCCTGCTGGTGGACGCCGCGGAAGGCCCCATGCCCCAGACCCGTTTCGTGCTGCAGAAGGCTCTGGAATTGGGGCATAAGGTCATTGTGGCGGTGAATAAGGTCGATAAGCCTGACGCCCGTGTGCATGAGGTGATGGACGAGGTTCTGGAGCTGCTTTTGGACCTGGACGCCACCGATGAGCAGTTCAATTCTCCCACGGTGTTCTGCTCCGGCCGCCAGGGAACCGCAGCCTACGGTCCCGATGAGGTTGGGACCAACCTGACCCCTCTGTTTGAGACCATTGTAAACTATATCCCGGCGCCCCAGGGGGAGAAAGACGCCCCCTTGCAGCTGCTGGTTTCCTCCATTGATTACAATGAATATGTGGGCCGGATCGCGGTGGGCCGTGTGGAGCGGGGTACCATCCGGGTCAACCAGGAGGTCACCATCTGCGATTTCCACGACCCCGAGGTAAGGCAGAAGGGCAAGGTGGTCGCCCTGTACGAATTTGACGGTTTGGGAAAGAATCCCATTCAAGAGGCCAGCGCCGGGGAAATCGTGGCCTTATCCGGTATGGCGGACATTACCATCGGACGTACCCTCTGTGCCCCTGATTGTACGGAGCCGCTTCCCTTCGTGAAGATCAGCGATCCTACCATTGAGATGACCTTTGCTGTCAACGATTCTCCCTTTGCCGGCAAGGAGGGCAAGTATGTCACCTCCCGGAATCTGCGGGACCGCCTGGAACGGGAGCTGCTGAAGGATGTGTCCCTGCATGTCACCGAGCAGGGCACCGATGCCTTTAACGTGGCGGGCCGGGGCGAAATGCACCTGTCCATCCTCATGGAGACCATGCGCCGGGAGGGCTACGAATTCTCCGTGTCCACGCCCCGGGTTTTGACGAAGGTCGTGGATGGGAAGCTTTGCGAGCCCATCGAGCGGATGGTGGCCGATGTGCCCGAGGAGTGCATGGGCGCCGTTATTGAGAAGATGGGCAAGCGGAAGGCAGACCTTTTGGGCATGACGCCCATGGGCAGCCGCTACCGCCTGGAATTCCTGGTTCCCTCCCGGGGCCTGTTCGGCTACCGCAATGAATTCCTGACCGACACCCGGGGGGAGGGCGTCATGTCCTCCGTACTGGATTCCTATGCACCGATGAAAGGGGAAATCGAACGCCGTCAAGTGGGTTCCCTCATCGCCTTTGAAACCGGAGACGCCGTTGCCTATGGCCTGGCTGCCGCCCAGGAGCGGGGCGCTCTGTTCATCGGCCCCGGCACCAGCGTCTATGCGGGTATGGTCGTCGGTATTTGCAGCCGCAATGAGGATATGACCGTCAACGTCTGCAAGCGCAAGCAGCTGACCAATATGCGTGCCGCCGGCTCCGACGAGGCGCTCCGGCTGACACCCCCCAGGGTGTTCTCTCTGGAGCAGTGCCTGGAATTCCTGGCGGACGACGAACTGCTGGAATGCACGCCCAAGAGCCTGCGCATCCGCAAGCGGGAGCTGGACCACGCTGAGCGTATGCGCAGCCTGATGAAGAGAAGGGCGCAGGAGCAGGGCTAATACCGTTCAGTATAAGGCCGGCATTTACGGAAGGGGCAAAGAACATGAACCGGATCACCCTAAGGGTATTGCTGGTTCTCCTGCTTGCGGCGGGGGCGGCATTGACAGCCGCGTCTTGTAAAAGGGAGACAGCGGAAACGGCACCGGAGGCTGTTATGGCCGCAGAGACGGACGAAGCGCTGCCTCAGGAGACGGAGGCGCCCGCCGTAACAACCGAATCCGTAACGGAGCCGCCCGTGACAGAGCCAGCGCAGACGGAGCCTCAGGAGGAGCGGTTTCTTCTGACCTTCGTGGGGGACTGCACATTGGGAGCCAACCCTGTGAACTACTTCGCGGAGGTGGGGTTTATCAAAACCGTGGGGGAGGATTATGCCTACCCCTTCCGCAATGTCATTTCTTTTTTTGAAAACGACGATTTCACCATGGTCAATTTGGAGGGGGCGCTGTGTGACGGGGGCGTGCCGGTTCAAAAGAAATATAACTTCCGCGGTCCAACCGCATACATCAATATACTCACGGAAAATTCTGTGGAAGCGGTAACCGTCGCGAACAACCATACCATGGATTATGGTTCCCAGGGCTATGCTTCTACGCTGTCGGTTCTGGAGCAGGCCGGGATTCCCTATGTGGAGCGGGATGCGTCGGCTATTGTCACCACGGAAAGCGGGCTGACCATTGGCCTATATGGGGCGGCGTACTATTACCTGGACGTAGCGGACATGACGGAAGAAATCGTAGCTATGCGGGAGCAAGGGGTTGACCTGGTTATCTTCGCGCCCCACTGGGGCACCGAGGGAAGCTACCAGCCTACACCGGAGCAGGTGCGTGTTGCCCATGCGGCCATTGATGCCGGGGCGGATATCGTTTATGGCACCCATCCCCATGTTTTGCAGCCCATTGAGGAATACAACGGCGGCATTATCTATTATTCTCTGGGCAATTTCAGCTTCGGCGGAAACAGCTGCCCGGATGATTTTGATACGGCTTTGCTTCAGCAGGAGGTTATCCGGGATGGGAGCGGCAGCATGCGCCTGGGAGAATTGACCATCGTTCCTGCCAGCGTCAGTTCCATTGCCGGACGGAACAATTACCAGCCCACACCCTATGAACGCGGAACGGAAGACTATGACCGTGTTTTGGAGAAACTGGGGGCCGCCTGAACAAGTTCGGTAGAAAAATACAATAAATTCCGAAAAAAATATTGACCAAACTGGCTTTTTCGGTTATAATGTATCAGCATGACTGTTATCGTCATTTACTGTGTGTTGCTGCGGCCAATTTGGCTGTCGAGCATATGAAATTTGACAGGAGGTGTATCCCAAATGAAGCGTACCTACCAGCCCAGCCGCCGTCACCGTTCCAAGGTTCACGGATTTCGTCAGAGAATGGCTACTTCCAACGGCCGCAAGGTTCTGGCCCGCCGTCGCGCCAAGGGCCGCAAGGTTCTGTCCGCTTGATGTGCGTATTGAAGTGGGTCACCACATGGAAAATAAGCGCAAATGAGCGAAACGGGAGCTACAGCGGGGTGAATGCAGCATTCGCCCCGCTCCCTTTTTAGTGAGGAATCACCATGAAGTTTTCAACCAGCCTGAAGCTCAACCACATTTTCCGCCGGCTTTACCGTACATCCGGCTTTGCGGATGGCTACCTGGTGCTTTACGCCCGCAAAAACCGCACCGCCGGCAACCGGGTGGGCATCACCGTCAGCAAGAAGCTGGGGAAGGCCCATGTACGCAACCGTACGCGCCGCCGCCTGCGGGAAATCTACCGCCTGAACGAAAGCAGGTTCCAGCCCGGCTGGGACATTGTGGTGGTGGCCCGGAGCAGGGCCGTGGATGCGCCCTTTGACCGCCTGACGGGAAGCTACCTTTCTTTGGCAAGGAAGGCGGGGGTGCTCTGTGAAACCCAGGACCCCTAGATGGTTCGTATGGATTAGAAGGCTATGAAAAAATTTCTGCTCGCTCTCATTCGGTTTTACCAGCGCAATATTTCCCCTGCGTTTCCGGCCCGGTGCCGGTTCCGGCCCACTTGCAGCGCGTATGCCATCGAAGCAATCAGCAAATACGGGGCCTTAAAGGGGGGCTGGCTTGCCCTGCGGCGCTTTCTGCGCTGCCATCCCTTTTACAAGGGCGACATTTATGACCCCGTACCGTGACTTCCGTTTTCCACAATACTTAAGGAGGAAAGTCAATGTTTCTCGCATTTCAGTTAACTGACATCATTACTGTACCCTTCGGCTGGTTGCTGGCGCAGCTGTATCACCTGACCAATAACTATGGCGTGGCCATGATCCTGTTCGGTGTTTTGGTTCAGCTGATTCTGATGCCCATCAATGCCAAATCGAAGAAAAGTACAATGAAGATGTCCCGCCTGACGCCCCGCATCCAGGAGCTGCAGCGCAAGTATGCTGACGACCCCCAGCGCCAGAATCAGGCGGTACAGGAGCTGTACCAGCAGGAAGGGGTTTCCATGGGCGGTGGCTGCCTGTGGATGTTTGTGCCGCTGCTGATCCTGTGGCCGCTGTTTGCCGTCATTCGCCAGCCTATCACCTACATCCTGATGGAGTCCAGCGAAGTGGCGGAACAGATCATTAACGTGATTAAGGAAGCTGCTCCTGAAATTTTCTCCGGAAACAGCTATTACAATCAGGTCATCGCGGCCCAGGCCATCCCCCAGTTCGCCGCGGAGCTGAAAGCCGCGATTCCCGGCATCAGTGAAACCACTCTGGCCGGTATCAATTTTAACTTCCTGGGCGTCAACCTGGGCACGATCCCGCAGTTCAACGTCTTTTCTTCCAGCTGGGTGTGGGATTGGGCGCATATCGGCGCCTTCCTGATCCCTGTGGTCTCTGCCGGTTCTCAGGTGCTGCAGATGTGGATCAGCCAGAAAACCAACAATTCCGTTGTCACCAATGAAAAAGGCATTCAGGACGAGGAGACTGCGAAAAGCTCCCAGCAGAACCAGTCCATGCAGATGATGATGTGGATGATGCCGCTGATGTCTCTGTGGATCGGCTTTACCGTTTCCGCCGGACTGTCGCTGTACTGGTTTGTGGGCGGCGTGGTCAGAATGATCTCTGATCCCATTATGACGAACCACTACCGCAAAATCTACGATGCTGAGGACGCCGTGCGCCTGCAGAAGGCGCTGGAGGAAGAGCGCTTAGAGGCGGAAAAGGAGCGCGTTCGTGCCGAACGCCGTGCCGCAAACCCCGAAGGCATTACGGCCAATACCAGCAAGAAGAAGCTGCAGAAGCAGCAGCGTGAACAGGAGCAGGCGGCTAAGGCGGCTGCGGCTAAGGAATACGCTGCCAGGAAGGGGATCGTGGTGGAGGAAGCAGGGGAGGAAAGCTCCTGCATGTCCGGTATCCCCAGCCGTCCCTACTGCAAGGGCCGCAACTACGATCCCAACCGCTACGCTTCCCATTCTACGGAGGAATAAGCAATGGAAAAAACCATCGTTACTACCGGCAAGACCATTGACCTTGCCATCGAAGCAGCCCTGACCCAACTGGGCCTGGACCGCGACAGCGTATCTGTGCTGGTGCTGCAGCAGGCCAAATCCGGCTTTTTGGGCTTTGGCGCCCAGCCGGCCAAGGTGCAGGTAAGCTACGAAGCGCCGGACCCTGTGCCGGAGGCTCCCAAGGTTGCCCTCAGCTCCGCTTCCCGCTCCAAGCCGAAGGCCGCAGCGCCTGTGAAGAAGCCGGAAGCCCCCAAAGCCGAGGCGCCGAGACCTGAGAATACCAAGCAGCCCGAAGCGACCAAGGCGGAGCAGCCTGCAAAGGCGCCGGTCGCGAAGCCCGAAAAATCCAAGTCCGCCCCCAAAGCGCCCAAGACCGAGAAACGGCCCGAAGGACCCAAGACCCCCAAGGAACACCGGGAGCCGAAAGCCCCCAAAGCACCTGCGGAGCCGAAGGTTTATGCTGCCGCAGAGCCTGGCTCCGTGGAGGAGAAGGTGGAGATCTTTATAAAGGGCCTTTTGGAGCACATGGATTCCAAGGCCGTGCCCCACTGCTGGAAGGTGGAGGGCAGCACCTACAAGGTGGACCTTGTGGGTGAGGATCTGGGCTATCTGATCGGCCGCCGGGGAGACACCCTGGACGCCATCCAGCATCTGGCCAATTACACCATCAACCGGGGCGTGGAAGGGCACATCCGCATCAATGTGGATGCGGAATGCTACCGGGAAAAGCGGGAGGACAGTCTGCGCCGCTATGCCCGCAAGAAGGCCCAGCAGGTGCTGAAAGCCCGCCGCCGCACCACCCTGGAGCCGATGAATGCCTATGAGCGCCATGTGATCCATGCCGCCCTGCAGGATATGGAAAACATCACCACCCATTCCACCGGGGTAGAACCCAACCGCCGTGTGGTCATTGAGTATGTGAGATAACGCAAAGCACCCCCGGCCGAAACAGGCCGGGGGTGTTCGCATAAATAGCAGGAGGAAACGGTACACGTTTTTATTCCGCCAAATATTGCGCGTATTTTACCGCCATGAACCGCCAGTTTTCCAGGGCTTCTCCCATCACCGCACCGCAGGATTCCCGGTACAGTGCCCACACGAACCAATAGTAGGCAATGATTGCCGTATAGGCCAGGAAATGAAACCGGGTGGTCTCATTGAAGCGTTCCTGGAGATATTCCCGGATAAACCGTTCCGCTTCCTCAAAATCATACATGGCATCGACAATATAGTAGCCAACGTCAATGCCGGGGTCGGAGAACCCGGCGTATTCCCAGTCGATGAGGATGACGCTGCCATCCGGGCGGATCATCCAGTTCGGCTTATAGGTGTCGCCATGACAGAAGCATTTTGAAACACCGTCTCCCAGGGTTTTCCGGTAAAGCCGGCCGATTTTCTCCTTCAGGGCCTCATGGGCCAGGAAGCATTCCGGATCTTTCTTTCGCAGCAGCTGCTCCATATCCAGGGCGTCCTCCCAGGGCCGCATGCCGTAATCCGCCGGAACCTCTGCCCTGTGGAGGGTCCGCAGCACCTGCAAAATCTTCTGGGAATCCGCGAAGGAGCCGTAGTCCGGCTCCCGGAATTCCGGGACTAGAGTGGAGATTTTCCAGCCCTCATTCACATCCGCATAGATGTAGGTGGGATCGATCCCGAGTTTTTTGGCGGTAATCAGGGAGCGTTTTTCGTTGCGGCGGTTGATGATGCTTTCGGTCCCGTCGCCGGGGTGGCGGTAGATGTAGTCCGTCCCGCCGATTCGGAAAATGAAGGAGGTGTTGGTCATGCCCTCGCTGACGTTGCGGAAGCTGGTGATGTCCTCCTCGTCACAGCGGAACACCAGCTTGATGTTGCGGATGATCTCGCTGTTGGTGTGTCCCAGGTATTGGTGGTCAAACTGCCGCAGCTCCTCGAAATAGTCAAACTCAAAGATATTGCCGTATTCATATTCCTTGAGATACATAGGCGGAAGGTCATTGAGCCTGTCCTTTACCAGCCACTCCCAGAACATCTGGTCATAGCGGCCCACGGCTCTGTCCGCCTCCGCCAGGGCCAGAAAGGCTCCGGAGAATTCCCGGTTCCAGAAGGAATGGCCCAGCAGCACCATGCCTTTGTCCTGATGCTCCGTCATGCGCAGAATCCTGCTCTGGCTGTCCGTCTGTACATACATTTCGTCGGTGGCGCAGTCTACGGAATGCCCTGCGTAGAAGGTCTGGTATTCATACTGGTTAAAGGGATTTTCAATAAAATAGCTGTCGCTGACGCAAATATAGGTATTGCCCAGCTCTGACTTCGCAAGACGCAGGCTTTCGATGTTGTTCTTCACTTGGAACAGGGGGTTCAGGATGAATTTCACCCCATACTTCTCTTTCAGATAGAAGAACATCTCCTTTTTATAGCCCAAAACAATGGTGATATCCGTTATGCCCGCTTCCAGGAGCTGCTGGATCTGCCGTTCGATCAGAGGCTCGCCCTTCACTTCGAACAGGCCCTTGGGCTGCTCAAGAGACAGCGGAATAAAGCGTGTGGAGGCCCCCGCCGCCAAAATGACCGCGTTGTCCACCCGGTATGGCTCCAGCGCCTTCAGCGCCTTTTCTGTCAGCTCGCCGCCGGGGGATACGTATCCCCGTTCCGTCAGGGAAAGCAGCAGGCCGGGGGTCTTGACCGCTCTGCTGCGGTAGATATCCGACAAGGTGGCCGCCCGGCCCATGGCGCCGTTGTAGAGGCTGTTTAGAATGGTGAATTCGTCTTTTCTCATAAGCGGCACCCAATTCAGGACTTGGCGCGGGAGGTCAATCCCCGCAGCGCTGCCTTGACGACGTTTTCCCGGCAGCTTTCGTAGGGGACTCCGCCCAGCAGGAGCGCTTCCACCCGGAGGTTTTTCAGCTGGGAAGCGGGAATCTCATAGGGATTCGCGGACAAAATTACCATATCGGCAACCTTTCCCGCTTCCAGGCTGCCCCGCTCCTTTTCATCAAAGGTGGTGTAATATCCGTTGTAGGTGGCCATCCGCAGTGCCTGCTGGATGGTCACCGCCTGGGCGGGATTGCTGTGGTTCACCGCCCGGTCCAGCCAGACAATGGGATCGGGAGAGGTGCAGGGGGCGTCCGAGCCAAGGGAAATGACGAGTTTGTCCTCCGCAAGGGTTTTTAGGGGGTTCAGCCTGTCTGCGCGTTCCTTCCCCAGAATCTGCTCCAAATATCTGTCCGGCTCCTGCTTCCAGCTGATGAAGGCGCTCTGCATCGGCATCGCGATGCCGTATTCCCGGCAGATGGTTCTGCCCGCCTCCGTGGGGAGGCAGTCGTGGATGATGCCGTGGCGGTGGTCCGTCCGGGGAAAATCTTCCAGCGCGGCTTTCAGCGCGCGGCAGGCCTGGTCAAAGGCCCGGTCGCCGATGGCGTGCATCTCGATCTGTAGTCCCGCCCGGTTGGCTTTCCTGCAAAAATCAATGACGGTTTCATCGTCATAATACAGAACGCCGTCGCCGCCGGCCGCATCTGCGTAAGGCTCGTTCATGGCCGCGTCATGGGAGCCGAAGCAGCCATCCAGCGCGCAGGCGAAGCAGCCGCCGATCCGGGGCAGCTTCCGGCTGGTGGCGGCCCGGATGTCCAGAGACTGGGGAAATACCCGTATCTGGAAACCGTTTTTCAGGGATTTGGCAAAAACCTGCTCCATGGTGATGTCCAGGTCCCCCGCGAAGCCCACGCCGCTGACGGTATGGATACAGCCGATGCCCCGGCTGGCCTGAAAGTCCACGGCCTTCTGCATGTTGCCAAACAGCTCCGGAATGGACAGGGAGTTCGTAATATAATTGGAAACCTGGAAAAAGGCCTCCTGGTTCATCTCTCCGCTGTCCGGGTGGAAGCCACGCAGGTTTTTGACTTTGTTTTCCAGCTTTTGCAGCAGCTTGGTATTGACGACACAGGCGTGTCCGTCGTACTTTACCGCCATAAGCTCTTTGTCGGGACACACCGCATCCAGCTCCTCCCGGCGGATGAGACGCCCCTCCTTTACGGAATAGGGGGAAGCTCCAAAGGCGATCAGGGTCTTTTTCTGGGAGCCGTGGGCAAACGCACGCACCATTTCGGCGATCTCTCTATTGGAGGAGGCCTCCATAACATTCAGCCCGGCGTGGAAGGTGGAGAAGGAGGCCAGGTGCTGGTGGGTATCCACAAAAGCGGGGATCAGGGCGCCGCCCTGCAGGTCGGTAACCGCCGCCGTGGCATACTCCCGGGGCAGGGTGTTGCCCACATAGAGGATTTTCCCCCCGTCCTCTACCAGATACGAAAAGACCTCGTCTTTCCCGTTTACGGTCACGATGGACCCTTTATAGCATTTCATGGCATATCCTCCATCGTCTCATAGGACGGGTCCAGCTGTACCAGCTCGTAAAAATTGTCGATTTCCATAATATCCGCCTTGCGGCATTGGCGAATTTCCACAGTATAATTCTCTTTTCGCAGCACCAGCGGGATAAATTCCCAGAACACATCCCGGCCCTGGGGCGCTTCCCGGTAGACCTGGAGGAAGTCGGCGCGCAGCTTCTCACAGTCCCGGGGCGTCCAGTAGGAAATGCCGTAGTAATTGTAGCAGTAGGTGCCGCCTTTGCGGTAGTCCGCAATGTGGCCATTGTCCAGCCGGAAGCACCAATCGTCGGTCTCCAGGGCGTAGGACCCCAGAATATTGCTGCAATATTGGTATTTGGTAATGACCTGTGGGTTCGAAATGTACAGGTCCGCTTCGCATAGGTAGCAGCCGTTGAGCTTGTCCAGTGCCGCTATGGCGGAGGAAATGTTGTTGGTTTGGTCGTAAATGTCATTGTCAACGAAGGTCAGGAAGGGGTACTTCTCCAGCAGGGCGTCGAAGGTCTCCTTCTTATAGCCCCGGACGATGGTGATGTCGGTGATGCCAACCGCCGTCAGCGCGTCCAGCAGAGTGTCGATCATGCGGACGCCCCGCACCGTTACCAGCGGCTTGGGCCTGTCCAGCGTAGCCGGCACCATCCGGGAGCCAAACCCCGCCGCCAGAATCACGGCGCGCTTCACCCGGTAAGGCTCCAATGCCGCAAGCCCCGCTTCCGTAATGGAAAGCAGTCCGTCCCGCTCCCGGAGAAGCGCCTGTTCCAGGAGAAATGTCAATTCCCTGTCCACTGCCGTTCCGGAAATACACAGGCTGTCCGACAGCATCCGGTGGGTGTAAGCCAAAGGGCTTTGCCGCTCCACAAAGGCGAGCAGCTCAAATTGGTATCTGGAAATGTTCATGGTATCCCCTCCGCCGGCAAATTTCCCAGAGTTTATTTTATAATGATAACATAGTTTTGCCGTGAATTCAACAGCCAGTGTCCGCCGTCCATGGTTTTCCTTTCCGAATGGCGCCGTAGGCAGACGAATATAAATCAATACTTATTGCTGAACCAATCTTCCCAAGAACCACTGGCGCTTACGGCGCCTAAGGCTCCCTTTGCACAAGGGAGCCTTAACGCTCAGAAACTTTTTACTGCATTCTTCTATGGCAAAAGAGGTTGCCTCTGCGCAAGGGTGCCTTGGGCATCCCCGCACCAGTGCAATCGATATGCCCGATTGATTTGTTCGTCCTTGATAGGCAGCTACGGCGAGGCGGCGGGGGTTTCCAAAGGGGGCGCGTTTGCACCTAGCGCCCCTTTGGTCGGCTTCTTTCCGTCCCTTTCTTGCCGAAACAAGAAAGGGACACCCCCGTCTCCTTGAGAAGATAACAAAAACCGTACAATCTACCGAATTTCAGCGCACCCAAGGCCCCCTTGTGCTCAGAAACTTTTTACTGCATTCTTCTATGGCAAAAAATGTGGCATTTTGAATTTTGCATTTAACATTCTGCATTGAAAACGTGTGCATTTCCATTCCCCCGATTGCTTTTTTTCCCGCGCCGTGATACCATATTCCTACAAATAACTTATGAAAAGGAGAAACAGACCATGTTCTACAAAAACGCACGCATCTTTACCTCCGATTTTCGGTTCCACTCCGGCGCTTTTGAGGTCGTGGACGGTGTCTTCGGCGAAATCCTGCCGGAAACCGTTCCCGCCGACGCCGTTGACTTAAACGGCGCCACCGTCATCCCCGGCCTGGTGGATGTCCACAGCCATGGCAACTCCGGTGCGGACTTCTCCGACGGTGATTACGAGGGCCTGAAAAAGATGGCCGCCTTCTATGCCAAGTGCGGTGTCACCTCCTTCGCCCCCGCCTCCATGACGTTGCCCTATGACGTGCTGGCCAAAGCCTTTGCCACCGCCAGACAGCTGAAAGAGGAGGCTCCCCAGGGCCTCGCGCGGCTCATGGGTATTCAGATGGAAGGCCCCTATTTCTCCTATAAAAAGCGCGGCGCCCAGAACCCCGACTATTTGAAGGAGCCGGATTTTGAAGGCTTCCGGGCATTGTACGAAGGCTGCGGCGGCCTGGTGCGGATTGTGGACGTGGCTCCCGAGCTGCCCGGCGCGGCGGAATTCGTGGCCAAGGCCAAGGACCTTTGCACCGTGTCCATCGCCCACACCGACTCGGACTATGACCACGCAAAAGCCGCCATCGACGCAGGCGTCACCCACCTGACCCACCTGTACAACGCCATGCCCGGCATCCACCACCGCAATCCCGGCGTCATCCCCGCCGCCGTGGAGAATCCCAATGTCCGGGCAGAGATCATCTGCGACGGCCAGCATGTCCATCCCGCCTCTGTCCGTCTGGCCTTTACCATGTTCCGGGACAGAATGATCCTGGTGTCCGACTCCGGCCGCTGCGCCGGCCTGCCTGACGGCAGCAAGTTCGAGCTGGGGGGCCAGGACGCATGGCTCCGGGACGGTGTGGCACGGCTTGCCGACGGCACCATTGCCTGCTCCGCGGCCAACCTGTGGCAGTGCCTGACCAATGTCATCTCCTGGAACATCCCCGAAGAGGAGGCCATCCGGGCCGCTTCCTACAACCCCGCCTGCGCCATCGGTGCCGCCGGTCAGATCGGCTCCATCGAAAAAGGCAAGCTGGCCGACTTCATCGTATGCAGCAGCGACTATACCCAGAAGCGGGTATTTATCGGCGGCAAAGAAATCTAAATCGAATAAGGGAAAAAGTGGAGAGTGGAAAGTGAAAAGTGGAGTGATTTTACCTCTTCTCATGATTCATTCTCCGCTTTTTCCCCGAAAAAGAAGGTGCACGTTTTGGGAGATCGATCAATCGCCAAATATAAAAGCAGACAATTCGCTGTCCGAATCGTCAGGCTATACCAATATTTGTGCAGCGAAAAAAGAGAATTTATCCTTTCCAAGCAGCTTTTGCGCTGCGGCACCAGCATCGGCGCAAACATTGCAGAAAGTGAATGCGCAGTCAGTAAAAAAGATTTCCTTAACAAGATCTACATTGCCTTAAAAGAGTGCAGCGAAACCCAATATTGGCTGCAGCTTCTGTATGAAACGGACTTTTTGACACAGATGGAATACCGTTCCATGCAATCCGACTGTGAGGAATTGCGCCGCATTCTCTCCGCCACTACCAGGACCCTACAGTCGAAACTCAGCCGCGAACCATAACCTCACTCCCCACTCTTCACTTTTCACTTTAATACCACACGAGGAATTTATGCTTAAGCGTTACATCGGCGACAGGGCGTTTTACCGCCGTGTCCTGGGGGTTGCCGTCCCCATCATTATCCAAAACGGCATTACCAATTTTGTCTCCCTGCTGGACAATATCATGGTTGGGCAGGTGGGTACCGTCCCCATGAGCGGTGTTTCCATCGTCAACGGCTTGCTGTTTGTGTTCAATCTTTGCGTCTTCGGGGCCAGCTCCGGCGCGGGTATCTTCACCGCCCAGTTTTACGGCTCCCGGGATGACGAGGGTATCCGGCACACCTTCCGCTTTAAGTTTCTGATCTGCACCGCCATCTCATTGCTGGGCATCGGCATCTTCCTGTCCGGGGGACAGCCGCTCATCGGGCTGTATCTGACCGGCGAGGGCGACGCCGCCACCGCCGCCGGCGCTTTGCACCATGGACTAAATTACCTGCATGTGATGCTCTGGGGCTTCGTGCCCTTCGCGCTGACCAACGCGTATTCCAGCACCCTCCGGGAAACCGGCGAAACCATGGTACCCATGGTGGGCGGCATCACCGCTGTGCTGGTGAACCTGGGTTTGAACTATGTGCTGATCTTCGGCCATTTCGGCGCGCCGGAAATGGGCGTTGCCGGCGCGGCCCTGGCTACCGTCATCTCCCGGTACGTGGAGCTGGCCATCGTGGCCGGATGGACGCACTGTAACCGGGCACGAAATCCCTACATTGTGGGTGCCTACCGCTCCCTCTATATCCCCGGTAAGCTGCTGAAGGCCATCGTCATTAAGGGAATGCCCCTGCTGGCCAATGAATTTTTCTGGTCCAGCGGTATGGCCATCATGAGCCAGTGCTATTCCACCTGCGGCCTGGATGTGGTGCCCGCCATGAACATTTCCAGCACCCTGTTTAATCTGGGAAGCGTGGTATTTTTATCCATGGGCAATGCCGTAGGCATCCTCATGGGCCAGATGCTGGGCGCCGGGAATTCGGAGGCAGAGGTCCGGGATGCCAACCGGAAGCTGGTCACCGTATCCGTTGCCTCGGGTGTGGTTTTCGGTGGGCTGATGGCAGCGGTTTCCGGGCTGTTTCCCCAAATTTACAACACTACCGATGCCGTCCGCATGCTGGCGACCCAGCTGATTTGCGTATCCGCCGCTATGATGCCCTTCAATTCCTATACCAACGCTACCTATTTTACCCTGCGCTCCGGCGGCCAGACCATGGTCACCTTCCTGTTTGACAGCTGCTTTGTCTGGGTGTGCTGTGTGCCGCTGGCCTTCTGCCTGAGCCGCTTTGCCAAGCTGTCCATCCTGCCGCTGTACATCCTCTGTCAGGGAATGGACCTGGTCAAATGCGCCATAGGCGCGGTCATGCTCAAGCAGGGCAAGTGGATTCAGAATTTGACGGCATAAAATTATGGCCGCCTGCACACGCAGGCGGCCAATTGTTATTTGATGGCTGCGCTGTTATTCAGGACCAGCGTGCTGTATAGGAACAGCACATCCTGCCCCGTGAATTCCACAAACCGCTCCAGCAGGCCGATCTGAATATAGCGGATGTCGATCAAGGTTACCCTGGCATAGTCCTGGAGCAGCAGCGGCACCAAACTGCTGCCGAAGGAATCCCGGAAAACGATCAGCTCCCTGTCCGTGGCCGCATTGGGGTTCTCAATAGCCAGCAGGCTGCGGGCGCCGGAGAGATACACATCGTAGAGGTCTTTGCTTTCCAGCTTTGCCATGTCATAGACGGTACCGGTTTTTCCGTTTTCATAGTCATAGACCCGGCACTCTTCCAACAGGCTGCTTTCCATGAGATACAGGGTGTCCGGCTCCATGGGCAGGGCCGCCTGGCCGTAGTAGACGCCATAGAAAGGACGTTCCAGGGGCGTCCGGGTATAGTCCTCCTCCCGGGGGGCCGTCACCCCCAGCGCATCGCAGATGACCCCCGCTACACCGGTCAACCGCTCCTGCCGCCAATGGGTATCGGTGCGGTAGTAGTCGTCAATGGACAGGGCCTGTGTCAGGTCGATATGGGCTGCCCAGGGCATCCCCTCCCGGCACAGGGAAAACAGCTTCTCATAATCCATGGCAAGATGGCCGCTGGATTGGGCCAGATAATACCCCTTATCCGGCACGATGGCCAAATAGACCTTGGAGTCGGTCAAATATTTGTCATAAAGGGAATCAAACCGTGCCAGGGCATGGGCCACGGATTTTTCATTCAGGGGATATTCCTGTTTGACAGCATGGCCCTGCGCAAGGTAGATCCCATTGTTGTCCTTCTGTCTCAAAACGAAATGATGAAAGCGGGATTTTATCCGGCGGAATGTATCCCGCAAAGGGAACTGGTCCAAGGAATAGTCTTCAAACCCGGCCATAAAATCCCCGCTGAGGATCCCGTCCACGCTGATTTCCGGCAGCTGTGCCAGCTGGCGGCGCTCCGCCTCCGACACTTCCTCCGCCGGGGAAAACCATGCCCCCAGCGCAAGTACGGCCCAAACCGCCGCCACGGCAATGGCGCTCCATTTTTTCATTCGCGCCACCTCCTCAGAACCGGAAATACAGGAACGGGCTGAAAGAACCGTCCACCAGATAAGCCGTGCAAATGAGCAGCAAGCCAACCATCATCAATGGTTCCAGCACAGCCCCGGCCTTTGTCCGGGCGATCCGTTCCGCCGCGGCCTTCCCCACAGGCGTGGCGCCCACAAAGCCCAGAAGGAACACTGCGGCATAGCTTTTCAGATAATACAGTGTCTCCGCCGTGACCGCCGGCAGGCCGCCGAACCCAAACAGCCCGGCAAAGTCCCCGGCCGCCTGTCCCAGGCTTTCCGCGTTGAACAGCACAAAGCTCAGCACCACCGTCAGCAGCACATAGCCCCGGCGAAGGATGTCCGGCAGCTTCTGCAGGGCGGGAATCCATTTTTCCGTCATCAGCAGCACCGCGAACAGCAGCCCCCAAAGGACAAAATTCCATGCCGCGCCGTGCCACAGGCCCGTCAGCATCCACACGGTCAGGATATTGCACACCCACCGTCCCCGGCTGACCCGGCTGCCTCCCAGCGGGATATACACATAGTCCCGAAACCAGCTTCCAAGGCTTATATGCCAGCGCCGCCAGAATTCGGTGACGCTCCTGGACAGGTAAGGGTAGTTGAAGTTCTCCATAAAATGGAAGCCAAATACCCGTCCCAAGCCAATGGCCATATCGGAATAACCGGAAAAATCAAAATAAATATTTAAGGTAAAGGCAATGGCATACATCCAGTAAAACAGGACGGATGCTTCCCCGCTCTCCCGGAAAAGCTTGATCAGAAGCGCAAAATTGTCCGCCAGGATCACCTTTTTTCCCAAGCCCACCAGGAAGCGGCGCAGTCCCGCCCCAAAGTCCTCCCAGCTGTGGCTGCGGTTTTCCAGCTCCCGCGCCACATCCACATAGCGGACGATGGGACCTGCAATGAGCTGGGGGAACAGCGCCACATAGGCACCGAAGGAGACCGCGTTTTTCTGGGGCGGTACATTGCCCCGGTAGACATCAATGGTGTAGCTGAGGCACTGAAAGGTATAGAAACTGATGCCCACAGGCAGTGCCAGCTTCAGCAGCGGAAGGTGCAGTCCGGCGGCCGCATTGATACTGCCAATAAAAAAATCCGCATACTTAAAAAGTCCCAGCAGCGCCAGGCCGGTGACCACGGACACCATCAGCCAAAATTTTTTCCACCGCTTCTGTTCCGCCCTGCCAATGGCAAGGCCGCAGACGTAAAACAGGGCAATGGTAAACACCATTAACAGCAACAGCTTCGGCTCCCCCCAGCCGTAAAAGAACAGGCTGGCAAGCAGAAGCACGGCGTTTTTCCCCTTCCACGGCACCAGAAAATACAGGCACAGCACCGCTGGGAGAAAATAGTATAAAAAAGGAATACTTGAAAAGACCATAGGTTTTCCCCAATACGCTACAGCAAAAAAGCAGCGGCGGTTTGCCGCTGCCCGGACTGTCGAAAAAGTAATTTCAAACGTAGAAGTTTACCAATTTGCACTGCGCCAAAGCCTCCCTTGTGCAAAGGGAGGTGGGGCGGCGTAAGCCGCCTCGGAGGGATTGTGCAGTGGAATGTTACGAATTCGCATTGGACTTCGGCGAAAAGGAAACATTTTACCGCGACAATCCCTCAGTCACGCTGTTCGCGTGACAGCTCAGCGCAAGGCACTCCCTTCGGTCGCCTTTGCACAAGGGAGCCTTGGGCGCTATAAGCGCCAGAGGGTTTATCGACACTCTGAGCAGCGGCGGTCCGCCGCTGCTTTCTTTATAAAAAGGAAACATTTTTATAAAGAAACAGTATCAGATCACAAAATCCGGCTCCATGCCCACAGCCTTCTGGCAGGCGTCAACAAAGGACTGAGCCGTCATGCCGCTGGCGCTGTCCACCATGACCAGCAGCACCACATCCCCGAAGCCCGCCACCAGCAGGTCATCCGCTTCCACGCAGATCCACTTGCGGGTATCGATCCCGGCCTTCATGGCCTCGGCCACGGTTTTGCCCTCCACACCGGACTGCGCACGAACCATGACCATGGAGAACGCCATAGCGTTCATCATCGGCTCAAAAGCCGCCGCGTCGGCAATTGCGTCGGCACTGTCCAGGCCGGTATAGTTTTTCAGCGACCAAAGGCCTTCCTCGCTGGTATCGCTTAGATCGACCACAGTAATGCCGCCGGCAAACTCCACGGGACGCTCTTCGATCACCTTCCCTAACAGTTCCTCCATGCTCCCTTCCACCGCAGGCGCGCTGCCGGTCACGGTTGTCTCCCCGGCTCCGCCGCAGGCGGTCAGAAGGGAGGCCAGCATGGCAAAAATCAAAACAAAAGAGAATCGCTTTTTCATTTACTTATCCTCCGAAAAATGTTTCGCAGATCTTCTTCTACAAATATAGGCATATCCCAAATGGAGCAGAAATATACCCATCAGCACCCCGCAGCTGTCAATTCCCACATCCCGGATGCTCGGTCCCCGGTCCGGAACGAAACGCTGAATGGTTTCGTCCACGCAGGCCGCCGCCACGCCGCACAGAAGCGGCCAAGTCTTTTTCCTTTGCAGCATCCCAAACAGCCAGCTGAGAAGCATCCCCAGCAGGGTAAATTCCGTGAAGTGGGCGGCCTTGCGCAGCAGGCCCGTGCCGGATGGACTTGTCCCGCCGACGGGAAGCAGGCTTTCCAGGGTATCCTTCACCCAGTCGCTGAGAGCGCCGGAAACCTCCCCGGGAAGCAGGGAATTGCCCCAGATAAAGACCAAATTGCACACCAGCAGCACCGTGCACAGCCGCATGCGCCTATCTGTGCGGATCATGCCAATACCCCCAGATGCTCCAGCAGAATTTTCAGCCCCAGCAGGATCAGGATAACGCCGCCCGCCACCTGGGCCTTTTTCTCAAACCGGCTACCAAAGACATTGCCGATTTTCACACCGGCCGCAGACAGGGCACAGGTGCATAGACCGATAAGTACAGCCGCCATGCAGATATTCACATTGCCCACCATGGCCAGGGAAATGCCCACCGCCAGGGCATCAATGGAGGTCGCCACCGCCATGATGAACATGGTCCTGACAGAGATATCCGCATCGCCGGCGCTTTCCTCCTCCTCTTTCGAGAGGGCTTCTTTCAGCATATTGATGCCAATAACGGCAAGCAGCGCAAAGGCCACCCAGTGGTCAATGGCTTCGATGGTTTCCGCGAACAGAGCGCCCAGGAAAAAACCCAGCATGGGCATCAGGGCCTGAAAGCCGCCGAACCAGATGCCACAGGCCAGCTCCGCTTTCAGAGTGGCTTTTTTCATGGCAAGTCCTTTGCATACGGACACCGCAAACGCGTCCATACTCAGTCCCACCGCCAGCAGCAGCAATTCTCCAAGTCCCATAAAAAATAACCTCCGTACTTTCATCAGAAATCTGACCAGCACAGAAGCCATCCAATGAAGAGACTGCGCCGGCCCGTCAAGTCTCGTCATTTCAGGCTGAGCCAGGGAAAATCCCAGTATGTTGACCCAGCCCCGCTTTCCGCGCCGACTACTCCCTCTTCGCAAGAGATTATAGCAAAATGTCCCTGGTTAGTCAAGGGAAACCAGGGACAGGTAACAGTTATTTTACAAATCTTTCCGGGCCATGCTTACAGCGCGGACAGCACCCACTCCGCCAGCAGCACCGCCGCGCTGCTGCTCAGGGCCACCACAATCAGGCTTTTGCCCCGGTACGCCAGAAATACCGCCGTGACCAGCGCCGCAGCGCCGCTGATAATGGAGGCGGTGCTGCTCAAAATCGCCGGGAATGTCATGGCCGTCAGGCAGCAATAGGGCACATAGTACAGGAAGGACCGCAGGAAGCGGCTTCGGATGGGTTTGCGGAAAATGGTCAGCGGCAGCGCCCGGATCAAATATGTGGTCAGGGCCATGGTGAAGATGTACAGATAAATGCTCATACCGCCGCCTCCTCTTCCTCCTTAATGGGAAACAGCGCCGCGCAGACGGCGGCAGCCGCCACCGTGCAGGCCACAATGGAAATCCCCGCCGACACTTTTTTCAGCAGGGGCACCCAGGAAAACAGGCTGCTGAGCACCAGGGCCAGCACCACCGCGGCCAATATTTCCTTTTCCTTCTTTGCCGGCGGCACCACAATGGCAATGAACATTCCGTAAAGCATGACCCCCAGAGCCGCCCGGATGGACAGCGGCAGTACGGAGCCTGCCAGGGCGCCGCACAGAGTACCCAGCGTCCAGCCCAGCATGGGAAGCGTCCCCAGCCCCAGCAGGAACGGCACCGTCAGCGGCTCCCGCCTGGCCATGGCCAGGGCAAAAATCTCGTCGGTATTCATAAAAGCCACAAGCAGCCGGGGCAGTACGCCAATTCTTTCCCCCATGCGCTGGCTCAGCGCCAGGCTCATCAGGGCATAGCGGCTGTTGATGACCAGCTGGGTCAGCACCATCTCCCACAGCGCCGCCCCCGCTACGATCAGCGTAAGCCCCGCGAACTGGCCCGCGCTGGTCAGGTTGGTAACGGAAATCAGGGTGGCCTCCAGCGCCTTCAGCCCATGGGCCACCGCCATGGCACCAAAACCGAAGCTGACGGAAAAATACCCCATTCCCACCGGCAGCCCCGTTTGTACCCCGTTTGTGTATTCCTTCCAATTCATAGCATCCACTCAATCATTTTGAAGTTCTAAAAAAATCCGCCGTTTAAGCGCAGGCGGTTTGTTCAGAGATCCCCTCATATACTGGCATTCTCACTCCGCCTGGACCCCCTGGTATTCTATCAGCTCCAGCACCTTCTGTCCCCGCTCCGTCAGGGCCATGCTGCCCCGGATGGGGTAAGCGGCGTAGGCGCTTTCGTCAAAGCCCCGCAGCGGTTTTCCAAAATCCAGGGAAATCAGCCCCTTCTTCTCCAGGCACTGCAAAAGCAGGCTCATTTCCTCCCGCTCTCCTTCTTCCAGATATACCGGCGTCAGGTCCCCCATCTTCCTGGCAACGGGCAGAAAGGGAATCTGTCCCAGGGTATTCAAAAAATCTATTTCCTTCTTCGTAAGCACCAGCTCCCGGGCGCAGCCCGGACAGGCGCCGCAATTTCCGCAGCAATGACCCATGGCCAGCCTCCTTGCCTTCTCCCAAACCCATACGGAGAAAATTTATATTGCATCCGCTCCCATGTTAGGATATACTAAAGGGAAGAAAACCATACAGAAGGAGTGGATTTCATGTCTACCGTAACCATTACAAAAACCAATTTTGACGAACTCGTCCTGCACAGCAGCAAGCCCGTACTGCTGGATTTCTGGGCGCCCTGGTGCGGCCCCTGCCGCATGGTCTCTCCCATCGTAGAGGAAATCGCCGCCGACCGGGAGGATATCCTGGTGGGCAAGGTCAACGTGGACGAGCAAATCGAGCTTGCCATGCAGTTCGGCGTAGCAAGCATTCCCACCCTCATCGTCATGAAAGACGGAAAGGCCTCCGCCAAGGCCGTGGGATACCGCCCCAAAAGCGATATCCTGAAGCTTTTGGCGGAGTGAGAAAAGGCGGCACCCCCCGGCCACAGGAAAAGGGGCTGTGAAAACCGTGCTGTCCCGCGAACCGGCGTTTATTTCCGGGCGCTTTGCAATGACATGTTTTTACAGTCCCCTTGCTCTATTCCCGGAACAGCTCCGCCGCATACCGCTTGACGGCCCGGAAGGATTCATCGCTGATGACATGCTCCATCCGGCAGGCATCGGCGGCGGCTGTCTCCTCGCTGACCCCCAGGTGCATCAGCAGCCCGGAAAGCACCGTATGCCGCTCGTAAATTTTCTCGGCAATGGCCCGCCCGCTGTCGGTCATGGTAATGGCTCCATCCTTGCTCATCAGGATATAGCCCTCTCTGCGCAGAATCCCCATGGCACGGGAAACACTGGGCTTGGAATAGCCAAGATATTCACCCACATCAATCGACCGGACAAAGCTGCTTTTTTTCGACAGCACCAATATGGCTTCCAAATACATTTCACCGGATTCATGGACACTCATAGCGGTTCCCCCCTGCTTATTTTCTAATAGGATACCATAAGATCCCCGCAAATGCAAGCCGGGTGTTTCTTTTTCCTCCGGCCCGTTGGGAAAAAACGCGAAAAAATCCGCAAGGCTCTTTTCAAACAGCCAAAAATGCAGTACATTATACGTTAGGCAAACATACACAATATCAGGAGGTTTCCATTATGGATTACGCCAAAGAATCCCTCCGGCTCCATGGGGAGTGGAAGGGAAAAATCGAAGTAATCGCCACCGTGCCGGTATCCACCAGGGAGGAATTGTCCCTGGCCTATACCCCCGGCGTGGCCCAGCCCTGCATTGAAATTCAAAAGGATATCAACAAATCCTATGAGCTTACCCGCCGCCACAACCTGTGCGCCGTCATCACCGACGGCAGCGCCGTGCTGGGCCTGGGAGACATCGGCCCGGAGGCGGGGATGCCCGTCATGGAGGGCAAATGTGCCCTGTTCAAGGCCTTCGCCGATGTGGATGCTTTCCCCCTGTGCATCAAGACCCACGACGTGGACGAGTTCGTGAACGCCGTTTACCTGATGAGCGGCTCCTTCGGCGGCATCAACCTGGAGGATATCTCCGCCCCCCGCTGCTTTGAGATCGAGCGGAAGCTGAAGGAAAAATGCGACATTCCCATCTTCCACGACGATCAGCACGGCACCGCCGTCATCACCCTGGCGGGATTGCAGAACGCCCTGAAGGTCGTGGGCAAGAAAAAGGAAGATGTCAGGATCGTTACCTCCGGCGCCGGCGCCGCGGCTGTCGCCATCGTCAAGCTGCTGCTGAACGCCGGCTTCAAGAACATCACCATGTGCGACCGGAAGGGCGCCATCTATGAGGGTCGTGAGGGCCTGAACTGGATTAAGGAAGAAATGGCCCTGCAGACCAACCTGGAGAAGAAATCCGGCAGCCTGGCCGATATGCTGGCCGGCGCGGATGTGTTCATCGGCGTTTCCGCTCCCGGTATGGTCACCCGGGAAATGGTCGAGGCCATGAACAAGGACGCCATCATCTTCGCCTGCGCCAACCCCACCCCCGAGATCTTCCCTGATGAGGCCAAGGCCGGAGGCGCAAGAATCGTCTCCACCGGCCGCAGCGACTTCCCCAACCAGATCAACAATGTGCTGGCATTCCCCGGCATTTTCCGCGGTGCTTTTGATGTTCGTGCCTCCGATATCAACGAGGAAATGAAAATGGCCGCCGCCAACGCCCTGGCCTCCCTGATTCCCGAAGAAGAACTGAGCGAAACCAACATCATTCCCCAGGCCTTTGACCCCAGAGTCGGCACCGCCGTGGCCAAAGCCGTGGCCGATGCCGCCCGAAAAACCGGAGTTGCCCGAATCTGATACTCATTTTTATAAATTTATTTATAAAGAAGTCACCGTCTGGCGGCGTTGCCGTTTTCGTGATTTTTATAAAGAAAAAGTTCTCCCCGTGCACTATGGGGAGAGCTTTTTTTGCTGGGTGGCATATTGGTAAGGGGTCACATGCTGGATTTTTTTGAATATCTGGATGAAATAGGAGGTATTTTCAAAGCCGCAGGCGCGGCACACCGTCTGAACGGCATCGCCGTTTCGCAGCATCAGACAGGCGTGGGACACCCGGACACTGTTCAGATAATTCAGATACGTCATCCCGGTCAGGGATTTGAAACGGCTGCAAAAATGGTACTTGCTGTAGCCGGTCATATTGGCCACCTCTTCAATGGTGATCCGCCTGGCAAAATTCTCATGGGTCCAGCGGATCAGCTCCTGAAGGCTGGAATCCTTGAACCGGGAATGGTCAAACGCACTGCCCCGGTCCTGGTCCACATGCCGGGAAAGCGTCAGAAAAAGCTGCATAATCAGCGGCAGGCACCGCATCAGGTCCCCATCATAGGCCATAAGGCCCTTGACAATGTCCAAAACCGCGTCGTAGGCCGGGCAAAGGTACTGCAGCTGGCTCAGCCGGCAATTCTGGATTTCCAGATAATTGGAAACATTAATATAGCGGTCCATCTCGTGAAAGCAGATTTTGAAAACATACATGGTTCCGCCGCCCGGGCGGATATTGTTGGAGTGGACGGTATAGGGCGGAATCACAAACAGCTGCTGCCCGCACAGGCTGTAATGCTGGTTATCAACCACAATTTCACCGCATAATTGGTCGCAAAGGAGCATTTCGATGGTTTCCGCATAGTGCAGCGGCACAATGTCCTCTGTTTGGAAGCGTTTGATGTTTATGGTATACGGCATCTGTGCGGAGAAGGTAAACTGCTCCTCAAAGCCGTTTGGCAGGCGGTCATCGAAATAAACACACTGCATAAAATTCCTCCCTTGCCAACGGAATCTCTCCGGCACTCCGCCGGAAACCGAAGCGTCCTTTTTTCGCGGTGTCCCGGCTGCCCATTTTCCGGCAGCGGGAAAGCGCTCTGCCGAACCTTTCGCGCCCGCAACAGGCTTTTGTTCCAGTATACCTCAGATTTCGCAATATTGCAACATTTTTTCAAAATATCAGGACTTGTCACTTTTGCCCTTATCCATCATAATAATAGTATCCAATTATAGGCATATTGCAAAAACACAAATCGAAAGGAGCTTTCCTCTATGAAGCGTTCCGAAATCAACAAAGCCCTGAAAGAACTGGAGGCTATGTGCGAAAAAGAGCACTGCTACCTGCCTCCTTTCTGTCATTTCACCCCCGAGCAGTGGCAGTCCATCGGCCACGAATATGACGAAGTCCGTGACTGCATGCTGGGCTGGGACATCACCGACTACGGCATGGGCAACTTTGACAAAATGGGCTTCTCCCTCATCACCATCCGCAACGGCAACCGCAGCATGGCAGACAAGTATCCCAAGGTTTACGCCGAGAAGCTGCTGTACCTGAAGGAGGGCCAGTATGCCCCCAACCACTTCCACTGGTTTAAGACCGAGGACATCATCAACCGGGGCGGCGGAAACTGCCTGATCCGGGTCTACAACAGCCTGCCCAATGAGGAGATCGACTACGAATCCGATGTCACCGTCCATACCGACGGCCGGACCTACACCGTTCCCGCCGGCACCCAGATCCGCCTGACTCCCGGCGAGAGCATCCATGTCCAGCAGTACCTGTACCACGATTTTGAGGTGGAACCCGGCACCGGCCCCGTGCTGCTGGGAGAGGTCAGCCAGTGCAACGATGACAACACCGACAACCGGTTCAATCCTCCCATGGGCCGTTTCCCCGCCATCGAGGAGGATGAGCCCCCCTACCGGCTGCTGTGCAACGAGTACCCCGCCGCCAAGTGAGGAAATACCATGATCGATGTTGTTGCATTGGGTGAACTGCTCATTGATTTTGCCTGTCTGAATACCGACGCCGACGGTTATCCCACCATGGCCGCCCATCCCGGCGGCGCGCCCGCCAATTTTCTGGCGGCGCTGACCAAATTCGGCGCAAAAACCGCCCTGCTGGGCAAGGTCGGTACCGACGCCTTCGGCAAAATGCTGACCGGGACTCTGGAAAAGGCCGGCATCGAAACCAAGGGCCTGGTCGCCACGGACGGCACCTTTACCACTCTGGCCTTCGTCACCTTCGACGAGCACGGCGACCGGGAATTTTCCTTCTCCCGGAAGCCCGGCGCCGATACCTGCATCACCTTTGACGAACTGGACCTTTCTCTGATCGACGAAGCAAAGGTTTTCCATTTTGGCACCCTGTCCCTGACGGACGAGCCGGCCCGCACCACGACCTACCGGGCTGTGGAATACGCAAAATCCAAGGGCAAGCTCATTACTTATGATCCCAACCTGCGCAAGCCCCTGTGGAAGGACCTGGAAACCGCCAAGGAGCAGATCATTTGGGGCCTGCAGCAGGCCGATGTGGTGAAGATCAGCGACGAGGAAGTGGAATTCCTGTTCGGCCTGGGCGTTGAGGACGGTGCAAAGCACATTCTGAATACTTACGGCGTGAAGCTGGTCTTTGTCACCTGCGGCGCCGAGGGCTGCTATTTCAAAAACGCCGTGGCCGAAGGCAGTGTTCCCAGCCTGTCCGGCATTCAGGTCAAGGATACCACCGGCGCGGGCGATATCTTCGGCGGCAGCGCTGTCTGGAAGCTTTTGCAGTACGGCATCCGTCCGGAGGCACTGGACGAGGCCCAGCTGCGGGATATCGTGACCTTTGCCTGCACCAGTGCGGGCCTGTCCACCACCAAAAGCGGCGGCATCTCCAGCGTCCCTGACTACGCTGAGGTTCTGAAAAGGATGGATGCGTAATGCTGCACACCATTCAAAACCCGTTTCTGACCGTGACCGTCTCGGAAGACGGTGCCCAGCTGCAGTCCATCCGGGGCCGGGACGGAACCGAATACCTCTGGCAGGGCGATCCCGCCTATTGGAGCGACCGGGCGCTGAACCTTTTCCCCTATGTGGCCCGCCTGACCGAAGGCAGCTACCGCCTGGACGGGACGCTTCACCACATGAATATCCACGGCATCGCCCCCTACCGCCGCTTTGCCGCGAAAAAGCAGGGGGAAGATGCCCTGGTTTTTGCGCTGGCTTCTGACGAAGAAACCCTGGCGGCCTATCCCCGGAAATTCGTTTTCCGCATATACTACACTCTGCGGGACAACGCACTGAACATGACCTTTGAGGTGGAAAACCGGGACGAAAAGGTTCTGTATTTCGGCCTGGGCGGCCATCCCGGCTTCAACGTCCCCCTGGTTCCCGGAAAAACCTTCGGGGATTACCGGCTCCGCTTCGGGGAAGCCTGCCAGCCCCTGCGGGTGGGCTTTACGGAGGACTGCTTCCTCAACGGCCGGGAGGAGTCCTTCCCTCTGGAGGATGACAGGATTCTGCCCCTGAAGCATGACCTGTTCGACGACGACGCCATTGTGCTGAAAAACATGGCCCGGCAAATCACCCTGGAAACAGAAGGGGACGCCCACGCCGTTACCGTCACCTTCCCCCAGATGGGCTACCTGGGGCTGTGGCACTGCCCCAAAACCGACGCGCCCTACGTCTGCATCGAGCCATGGTGCTCCCTGCCCTCTGCCAAGGGCAAAATCGCGGTTTTTGAGGAGCAGGAGGACCTTCTGTCCCTGGCTCCCGGCGAAATTTACCGCAACCACTGGTCGATCCTGATCCATACCCCCTGACCCATAAGGAGACTGTGTATGAACATCCAAAACTGGACCATGCTTTATGAGGGCTATGAGCCGCTGCCCTGTCAGGCTCCCTGCACCATGTACAGCGTGCTCTATGACCATGGCAAAATCCCTGATCCCTTCTACGGCCTGAACGAACGGGAACTGCAGTATCTGTCCGAAAAGGATTGCAGCTTCCGTGCCCTGATCCCCGCTGATGATGCGCTGCTGGCCAGGGAGCATCTGGAACTGGTGTTCCGGGGGCTGGATACCATCTGCCATATTTCTCTGAACGGGAAGCTGCTGGACCGGGTCAAAAATATGCACAGGGAGTATGTTTACGACGTAAAGCCCCTGCTGAGGCCCGGCGAAAATGAGCTGCTGCTTCAGTTCAAATCCCCCCGCCGCTATTTTGCCCAGCAGCAGCAAAAGCACTATCTGTATATGAACGACGGCGACACCCTGCCCGGAACCGCCCACCTGCGCAAGGCTATGTACCAGTCCGGCTGGGACTGGGGCCCCACCCTGCCGGATATGGGCATCTTCCGTCCCGTGGAGCTGAACGCCTACGATATTGACCGGCTGGAGGACGTGGCTGTCCGCCAGCACCATGAAAACGGCCAGGTATCCGTGGAGCTGCACGTCACCACCAAGCAGGGGACGGACTGCGAAATCTACGCGCACCTGGACGGCAAGCGCGTCCTTCTGGAAGACGGCTGCGGCACCATTGCCATCGGTGAGCCTAAGCTTTGGTGGGTCAGAGGCTACGGCGACCAGCCCCTGTATGACCTGGACATCGAACTGGTCAGCGGCGGCAAGGTTATCGACCGCTGCCATAAGCAGCTTGGCCTTCGCACCCTGACCGTCAGCACCCAGCAGGACGCCGACAAGAAGGGCAGCGAATTCTGCTTTGTCCTCAATGGTGTGAAAATTTTTTCCATGGGTGCCAATTTCATTCCCATGGACAACCTCCTGAGCCGGGTCACCCCGGCCCGCTGGGAAGCCCTGATCGGCCAGGCCATGGACGCCAACTTCAATACCCTGCGGGTTTGGGGCGGCGGCTATTATCCCGACAGTTATTTTTATGAGCTGTGCGACAAGTACGGCATTCTCGTCTGGCAGGATTTCATGGTAGCCTGTGCCAACATCTACCTGACTGCGGAAATGGCGGAGGAATTTACCCAGGAGGCCATCTGCAATCTGAAGCGGTTCCACCACCATGCCTGCCTGGGGCTGCTGTGCGGCAACAATGAGATGGAGGAAATGATTGCCAACCAGGGAAAGGGCGACAGCCTGCTGGTGCGCAATGATTACACCCAGCTGTACGGCCATCTTCTGCCGGAGCTGTGTGAAAAATACGCTCCCGACACCTTCTACTGGCCCTCCAGCCCCTGCTCCGGCGGCGGCTTTGAGGAGCCGGGCAATCCCGCCAAGGGGGACACCCATTACTGGGAGGTCTGGCACGGCGGCGTACCCTTCACCACCTACCGGGAAAAATCCTTCCGCTTCTGCTCCGAATACGGCTTTGAAAGCTTCCCCTCCATGAAAACCATCCGCAGCTTCTGCGAAGAAAAGGATCAGAACTGCTTCTCCCGGGTCATGGAGAACCACCAGAAGTGCAAAGGCGGCAACGGCAAGATCCTGCGCTATCTGGCGGACAATTACCTCTACCCCGCTTCCTTTGAAAATCTGGTCTATGCCTCCCAGCTGCTGCAGGCCGACGCCATCAAGTACGGCGTGGAGCACTTCCGCCGCCAGCGGGGCTACTGCATGGGCTCCATTTACTGGCAATTTAACGACTGCTGGCCCGTGGCCTCCTGGTCCAGCGTGGACAGCTTTGGCCGCTATAAGGCCCTGCACTACGCCGCCAGAAAGTTCTATGCCCCCGTGGCCATGGGGCTATTCCTGGAAAACGGCAAGCTCACTGTCAATATTTCCAACGAAACCATGGCGGATTTCCAGGGCAGCATCCATCTTGCCCTTTGCAGGTCCGACATGACCGTGCTGGAGGAAACATCCTGCCCGGTCCGGGTGGAGGCTCTGACCTCCTCCGATGTTTTTGCCTATAAGCCCGCCTGCCAGGACCGCTACAGCACCTATCTGTACGCCGACCTGTTTGATGAAACCGGCGCTTTCCTCATGCGCCAGGTGGAGCTGATGGTGCCTACCAAGCATTTTGAATGGCTTCCGCCGGAAATCACCGCCGAATTTCGGGATACCGCGGGCGGTGTGGAAATTTCCGTCCGGTCCAATGTATTCACAAAGGGTGTCTTTATCGATTTTCAGGATTACGACTGTGTCCTGTCCGACAATTATTTCAGCCTTACGGATCACGAGCCTTACCGCGTAACGGTCAAAACAAACCGCAGCGCCGGGGAATTGGAGAAAACCGCCGTGATCAAATCCGTATATGACATCCGCTGATCAAACGATCATCAAGGGCTGCGGCCGCAGCCCTTGATCCGCCCCCGCGGGGGCGGATTTCCGCAAACCTTATTTTTACGTTATGGAAAGGATGGGATTCTCAACATGTACCGACTGCTCATCGTGGACAACAATGCCGGCCGCCTAGAAAAAACCAAGGCCCTATTGGATTGGTCCGTCTATGGCATTTCCTCGATTATAACCGCCGCCTCCTATGTGGAAGCGGTGGACAAAGCCATGGACTTAAATCCCCATGTGGCTCTGGTCAATATCCAGCTGGACGAGCATAAGGGCTATGAGCTGGCGGCGCATCTGCGCTCCGTGGGACTGAAAACCGTCTTTTGCATGATCTCCGACAACAATGATCCCGACCTGATTCGGGAGTCCATGCGCTCCGGTGCCCAGGACTACCTGCTCAGCCCTCTGGAGCCGAAGGAGGTACACGCTTTTCTGGAGCGGGTGGTGGTGAACAACCTAAACGGCACACTGCCGGAGTCCGGTTCCGGAAAAAGCGAGATCGATCCGGTTTTGGGTGTGGAATATGCTTCCCTCTCTAAAATCACCAATAAGATCATTCTGGTGGTGCACAGCGATTACCGCTCTCCCCAGACCCTGACCACCATCGCGGAAAATCTGAACATGAGCAGCAAATACATCGGCCGGGTCTTTTTGAAGGACACGGGCATCAAATTTTCGGAATACCTAATGTCCTACCGGATGCTGGAGGCCAAGAAGCTCATCGTCAACACCCAGGAAAAGATTTCCGTCATTGCCAACATGGTTGGCTATGTGCAGCTGAACAATTTCTATATCCATTTCAAAAATTATTTCGGTGTGTCCCCCAGTGCCCTGCGCAACTTCGAACCTCTCCATGAGCCGGCCGACCCCAACGCCATGTAAGGAGGTAACCATGAAAAACTTATTTCACCTGGACAATCCCTTCATGCAGTTTCTGGCCCGAATTGGCGATATGATTCTGGCAAACTTTCTGTTTCTTATTTGTTCCGTACCCATTTTCACCCTGGGGGCTTCCCTGACGGCTTTGCATAAGATCACACAGGACATTGTTGGCGACAAGGACAGCGGCATTGTTAAGCCCTTCTTCCAGGCCTTTCAGGAGAACTTCAAACAGGCTACTACCGCCTGGCTGCTTCTGCTGGTATTCTTCGTGGGTATGGGCTGCAACCTGCTGCTGATCCTTTCCTATCTGGCGGGTACTCCCGCCGTGGTATGTAAGGGATTGGTCCTTTTCCTTTCCATTCTGATTCTGGCAGTGGCAGCTTACCTGTTTCCCCTGATAACCCGCTATGAAAACACCCTAAAAACCCATTTCATCAACGCCGGGATCCTGGCCGTTGTGAAGCTGCCCCGGACGGTCGTCATCGTATTTTTGAATATCCTGCCGGTGCTCATTATGTATTTTTCCATGCAGACCTTTTTCAGCACCTTTGTGTTTTGGCTGGTCATTGGCTTTGGATTTACCAGCTACATTACCAGCACGCTGCTGATGCCCGTTTTCCGGGAAATGGAAAAGCCCGGCGGCCCCAATATGAAAATTCTGAATTAATAATGTGAATCAAGAGTTGAAACAGTGAAAGCATTCTGAACGGCTGTCATCCTGAGGGTCGCCGCCAAAGGCGGCGGAGTCGAAGGATCTTCGCATTTGCTTTTTCTTGGTACGTAACTTAAGTGCCAAGATCCTTCGACTCGCTCCGCTCGCTCAGGATGACAACTGGTGTGTTTTCCCGTTTTTTCCAAACAATTTAACTCTTGATTCGCATTAATACTGCTTCTTTATAAAAATGGAACATTTTAATAGGAAGATCATTAGGAGACGGCGGCTTTGCTGCCGGCAACCGATTCTACGGTGCCCTCCGTCTCCTCACCGCTGGAGGGAATCACGCTCCCCTTTCTCCAGTGCGTCGGTCTCCACATCCAGCGCCATGTAACCGTCCAGGGAGATGACCGCCAGGGCGCCGGATTCCACCATCACATCCTCCACCAGCATATCCGCTTCCGCATGGATAAGCTTGATGCGGCCGGGTACCCCCGCGGCCAATTCATAAGGCAGAGCAACGAGGTCCTGCGCTTCGCTGCTCTGCCTTTTCCTATGGTGTCGCTTCCCCCCGCGAATATCCCGGTTTTTTCCGCACGCATCATTCCCGGAAACTATCCGCGCTGATCTGCTGAAAGGGAAAGACCTCCCAGGCCAGCCGCTGGCCGCAGAAATCACAGAAATTCATATATTCCCTGTCAAGGCTCCTCCCGCAGCGTGGGCATACGGGGTAAATATCCCCCTTCGGATATATGCGAACCTGGGTGACAAAACGGGGTATCCCACGGAAAAGGGCCAGGCTATCCGGCATGTTACGCGGCCTGGTTTGTTCCCGCTTCAAAAGCATTGCGCAGTTCCTCCGCAAAGGCACGGGCATCCTCACAGACATAGGCCAAAAACAGTGCCAGCGTAACGGCACTGCAGCAGGTCTTCCCGTGATCCAAATCGATGTAAGAGCGGTCGTCCATAGCAAGTCTGGCCGCCATTTCGGATTGTGTAAGGCCCAAACGGTCCCTTGTGTGGAACAGGTTGTCGTGGAAGAACCGTTTGAGGATGGCTCTGTAGGTTTTTCTCATGTAAATTTCTCCTTTTCTGCCAAAAATCGACAGAATTCTAGCAGGATGCGGAGTCATAAAACATGAGGCACACCTCAGGAAATGGAAACCAAAGGTTTTTTCTTACCCGACAGATGAGAATCTGCCGTTTTTGACTATATGTATTTTGCTATACAGCAATATAGCTAAAATATTTATGTGTCAACGGCAACAAAAAGTGACTTTCTCATAAGAAAAATGTTGAAATTTGCCCGCGGGTTTGATACTCTAATTTAGAGATTGGTTACCTTTTCTATTTAATTGTAGGAAGGAGTATGGAGCCGGATGAACGAGGAACAGAAGGAACGGATGGAGCGGCTGTATATCGAAATGTACGACAAGCTGATGGCCTACGCCCGCAGCAATCTGGACAATGAATCTCTGGCGGAAGAGGCGGTGCAAGAGACGTTCCGCATTGCCTGCCAGAAATATGGGAAGCTGTTTGACAGTCCGAATCCCCACGGATGGCTCGTGCTCACCCTGCGGCATACCATCCAGAACATGAAAAAGCAGTGCCTAAACGACAAAGTTCTTCTGTCACAATATCTGGCGGTTCAGGCCCGGAACATCTCCTTTTCGGAGGATATGCTCAGTCTCGATGTCCAGTACGGGAAGATAGCGGATACGGAAGAATTCAAGATCATCAAGGAGATGGCTGTGGACGGATACTCCCACCTGGAGCTGGCACAGGCCCGTGGGATCACGGTCAACGCCTGCAAGAAGCGGGTACAGCGTTCAAAGGAGCTTTTGCAGAAAAAACTCAAAAAATGATGTCACCATGTGGCGCTTTGGGTACATATATAAGTGAAGGAGGTAACAGGATGTCCGAAAATCAGAACCGTGGAATTCAGGATTTCTCAAAATACGACACCATGGAAACGGAAGCACTGGAGGAAATTCTGCGGTTGGATGCCGAAGCCCCGGAGGGGCAGGAGCCGGATACAGAATTACTGCTTTATGTAATGGGGGTGCTAGCGGATCGAAAACGAAACAGCGATAATCCCGGAAAAACAGCGCAGGAAGCCTGGGACTCTTTTCAGCGGCATTATCTCCCCTGCGGGGAAGAGGAATCCAATTCCCAGGAGACGGAATCCGAAAAATACACGCCCTGGCTGCGCAGGCTGATTGCCGCCGCGGCTGTGGTCACACTGATTTTCCTTATTCCCTTGACGGCAAGTGCATTGGGCTGGGAGGATATATGGCCCGCAGTCGCCAAATGGGCAAAGGAGACGTTCTCTTTTGTCAGTAGGGAAAATACGGAAGTTAGTGTGCCAAGTCCAGAGGACGAAGAAAATTACACCTCCTTGCGGGAAGCCCTGGAAGATAACAACAGGAACGCGGATATGATTCCGACATGGATACCAGATGGATATGAATTCAAGTCGCTGAAAAAAGATGTTACACCCATACGGGAAGCTTATATCGCGAATTATGTAAATGGTGATAATGTATTGACAGTTCGCGTCCAAACATATATGTCCAAAGATGCACAGAATATAGAAATTGAAGAAGAAGATTCTGAAGTTTATATAGCATCAGAAAAAAAATACTATATTTTCAAAAATGAAGATCAAATTAGAGCTGTATGGATAGTAGATTCCTACGAATGTATTATTAGCGGTGATTTATCCCTTGATGAAGTAAAAACGATGATTGATTCCATCGGGAAAGGATAAGCATTTTATGTCACATAATAGAGAAAAAAATATTTTCTTCCTCTTAGTCGTCCTAGTCATAGTAACTTCTTTAATTATACCAGTGGGGGTCGAGGCAGCAACAGGTACCATAGCACAACCTTATGCAAGCTATTACTTAGACAATTATAGCGCTTATGTTTATTTACCTGGTGGCGGTGAAGTTCAGGTATATTTCGACGTTCAGGGAACACGCACAATGGATGAACTAGGAGCGTTGTCAATTAAGATTTATGAATCTACTGACAAAGAGACATGGACACGCGTTGTGACGTATACCCACGACAGTACTTCCGGCATGCTTGGTTATGATGATTTTTTCTACAGCAGTCATGTAACTTATCAAGGTGTGGAAGGCCGATATTACAAGGCATATGTATGTATTTGGGCCGGCAAGGACGGTGACGGGGATACCCGCTATTTCTGGACCACTGCCAAACCGTAACTTCCCCAAATCCAATAGGAAATAAAATTACCCAGCCGGGCTATCAAGCCCCGGCTGGGTAAATTTGTAAATACGTACTGGCTTAGCGCTGCAATTCAGCCATTCCAAGCTGACAAATAGGCATGAAGAAAAATATGACAGCACTGTTCCTCGTCGTCCCGGTTTGCGCTGGGCCGCTTTCCCCCAAGGCTCCCCTGACAAAGGCTACCTCTTTTGCCATAGAGGAATGCAGTAAAAAGTTTCTGAGCACAAGGGAGGCTTTGGTGCGCTGAAATTCGGTAGATTGTACG
>JAUNJE010000002.1:0-88926 GCA_030533415.1 Eubacteriales bacterium
AAAGCCCCATCCTATTGGATGGGGCTTTTTCTTGCGTATTACAGATATCATCAGGGCGATAGCCGGGGAGTGTACCATGTTCCCCGGCTATAATTCATTTTGGAATGGTAATCGTCAGCACGATCTGACGGTCTGTTTCCCGGCGCTCCGATACGGCGGGAATGCCTGAGAGCTGAATTTTTTGCAGATTCTGGGTCAAACTGTTCAGGAAGGCACCTACGTTGGCTTTGGCGGGCTTGTCCTCCTTAGCCGCAAGCAGGCTCTCAATGTACTTTTCCGTCCGGGCAACGCTCATGCCTTGCCGTACAATTTCCCCGATGGCGGCCAGCTTCTCCTCTTCGCTGCGCAGCCGCAGCAGCGCCCGGGCATGGCGCTCCGTCAGCCCTGCTTCCCGCAGAGCGGCAAGGGTGGCATCGGAGTGCTTCAGCAGGCGCAGCTTGTTGGCAATTGCGCTTTGGCTCTTCCCCAGAAGCCGTGCCACCTGCTCCTGGCTCATCCCCCAGTCCTTCAGCAGACGGGAAATGCCCATGGCCTCTTCAATGAAATCCAGGTCCTGGCGCTGGAGGTTTTCCACCATGGCGGCCATGCCGGATTCCTTGTCGTCCATGCTCATGATGATGCAGGGGATGTCCGTAACGCCGGCCAGCTGGGCGGCCCGGAGCCGCCGTTCCCCGGCAATCAGCTCATAGCTATTTCCGCAGCGGCGGACGGACAGGGGCTGCAAAATTCCATGCTGGCGGATGGATTCTGACAGCTCATCAAGGGCTTCCGGATTGAAAATTTTCCGGGGCTGGGCCGGGTTGGGGCGGATGGAGCGCGCCGGCAGGAATACCACCCGTCCGGTTTCCATATAGGTTTTCAGCTTCTGGCATTGCATTGCCCGTCCTCCCTTATTGTTGGTGGTATTATTGTAAGGCGGCGGGCGATGGGAAAACCAGCGAAATCGGTGGGCCAGACAAGGGAAGTGTGCGACAGGATTTGCACTCCCATACGCGGCACGCGGCGCAGATGGGATCCCCAGGGCACGGACGGAACGGACAGAGAAAGCCGGCAGAAGAGAAAAAACGGGATTTCTCCAAAAAATTCCTGAAACCTATTTACTTTTCTGCCTGATGCGTGTATAATGTGCCGTGAACAGAGTAGGAAACCCTGCGTGAAGTGCTGTCAAGATGGGGAGTTGTGTGACAGACGAAGGACTTTTGTCCGCGATAGGGTGTCCGCACCCGCTGCGCCATATTGGACTCACCCTCCTTTATGTAGCAACGATACTCGGTCGGGCGAATGGTCGGCTGTCATCTTGCTGTCCCTTCCTCCACGGGTGATCTATGTTTGCTTTTCACTCCCCTGCGGCAGTATGCCGCCGGGGAGTTTTTGCGTACATGGATCCGGGGGGCAGTGCGTTTGCTTCGGATCGTCGCCTACATATTAAGGAGGAATTTTTATGGCAAGAACCCCCAAAAGCACAACCCTGTACAAAACCCCCTTTTCCGCCGCCTATTGGCGGGATGCCGCGGCAGAGCTGAAGGACACCAAAATGCTGGTGTTCGCCGCACTGATGATCGCCCTTCGGGTGGCCTTAAAGCTGGTGTACATTCCCCTGGCGCCCAACCTGAAGATCAACACCGCATTCCTGGCAAATGCCATGGGTGCCATGGTTTACGGCCCTGTTGTGGCGACGCTGGCGGCGGCGGTTTCGGATTTTCTAGGCGTTCTGATCACTGGTGATGTGTATTTCCCGCCCTTCATTCTGACGGAAATCGCAGGTTCCCTGATCTTCTCCCTGTTCCTGTACCGCGCCAGGATCACCCCTACCCGGGTCATGCTAAGCCGCTTCTGCATCTGCCTGTTCGTCAACATCCTGCTGCAGACCCCCCTGATGATGCTGTATTATCAGGTGATGATGGGCGGCAAAACCTATGTGCTCACGGTACCCCATATCCTGAAAAACCTGTTCATGTTTCCCATTGAGTCCGTGGTGCTGACGCTTTTCCTGGCCTTCATCCAGCCCATCACCTACCGGATGAAGCTGACCTATAACAAGGAGGCCAGTCTGCATTTTGAGAAAAAACAGATCGCCATGCTGGTGGTGCTGTTTGTGTTCGGCTGTGGTTGCGTTACTGGTTACCTGTCCTATTACTACGAGACCAACTCCCTCTCCGCCAGCTACACCGCTCAGGAACGTTATGAGGCCAACACCCGGATGACGGAGGTCCTCTGCCAGCAAAATGGAGATTATGCGGATAAGACCCTGGTGACCACGGTGGAAAGTGCCTACCAGAAGTTCCTGGGGGATACCACTACCTACAATGTGGTGGTCTATGCCGTAGATGACGAGGCCCTGGCAGGCTATGACAAGGACTTAGAGACCATCCGGGGCATGTCCAAATCCAAGGCCAAGGCCGTGGCTGAGGACGGCGTCATGGAACGGGTGGCGGAGGCCGTGATCGTGCTGAACAAGAATACGGGAGAAACAATCAGCTGCGAAATCCAATAAACAGAAAGCGGGCCGTATGCCCGCTTTTCTTATACTGATATTCCATTAAAAAGTTTCATTTGTCAGAATGGAACTTTTGAATAGGAAGATCAGAATGAGACGCGTTTTCGTGTTTTTCTATCTCAAAAATCACAAAATCGGCAGCGCCGCCAGGCGGTGCCTTCTTTATAAAAATGAATCATTTTTATAAAGAAACAGTATGAAATGCCGCAAAGCACTTTTTCTTGACATTCTTTGGAGGAACACTATAATAAAAAGAAAAAGGAGTTTTTATTATGGGCAGAATTTTGGTTCGCGCGGATGATTTGGGGTATTGCGAGGCCGTAAACTACGGCATTGCCAAGGCCGTACGGGAGGGCATTATCCGCTCCGTGGGCCTGATGCCCAATATGGAGTATGCCAAGCAGGGCGTGGAGCTGTTGAAGGGCGTGAAGGTCTGCTATGGCCAGCACACCAATATCTGCAACGGCCGTCCCATTACGGATCCGTCCTTGGTCCCCAGCCTGGTGCAGCCCAGCGGCGAATTTAAGACCACCGCCGAGTACCGGGGCGCCAAGGAGGACTTTGTGGTTCTGGAGGAAGTGTTGTTGGAGATCGAGGCCCAGTACCGCCGCTTCGTGGAGCTGGTGGGGGACGAGCCCCATTACCTGGAGGGGCATGCCGTTCCCAGCGCCAATTTCTTTAAGGGCCTTCAGATCGTGGCCCAGCGGCACGGCCTGCACTATCTTGGTATGAACCCCAAGGGGGGAAGCGTGAAGTTCCGCAATACAGAGCTGTTTGTCAGCATGGACAGTGTGCGGCCTGACTACAATCCTTTTGAGAGCCTGAAAGAGGCGGCGCTGCGGGATGTGGGAGAGAACGGCTGCGTGATGATGGTCTGCCACCCCGGCTATGTGGATGAATATGTATATCAGACTTCCTTCATCACCCGGCAGCGTGCCCAGGAGGTGGCCATGTCCATCGCTCCGGAGACTAAGCAATGGCTGGAGGAAAACAATATCCAGGTGGTCACCTACGACGACCTGTAAACCGGATATCAATTGCTCGGAAGGGGTATGCCCAGGCGTACCCTTTCTTCGTTGCATAAAAATTTGGAAAAAATGCAAGAAATTTTGCAAAATCATTTGCATTTTCCATATGGGCATGGTATACTATTTGGGCGTTATCATGACAATTCAAAAAGACAACAATATAAGCGAAAAAGGAACGCTTGAAAGAATGGAAAGGGGTATTAAAATGTCTCACAAGTATGTTTACCTGTTTACCGAGGGTAACGGGAAAATGCGGGAGCTTCTGGGTGGCAAGGGCGCCAATCTGGCCGAAATGACCAACATTGGACTGCCTGTTCCCCAGGGCTTTACTATTTCTACGGAGGCCTGTACCAAATACTATGAGGATGGCCGCAGGATCAATGACGAGATCAAAGCGGAGATCATGGAGTATGTGGACAAGCTGGAGTCTATTACCGGAAAGAAGTTCGGCGACAAGGAGAATCCGCTGCTGGTCTCCGTCCGTTCCGGCGCACGGGCCTCCATGCCCGGCATGATGGACACCATTCTGAACCTGGGCCTGAATGAGGACGTTGTGGCGGTTCTGGCTGCCAAGTCCGGCAATCCCCGCTGGGCCTGGGACTGCTACCGCCGTTTTATCCAGATGTACTCCGACGTGGTCATGGAAGTGGGCAAGAAGTATTTCGAGGCCCTCATTGACCAGATGAAGGAGCGCAAGGGCGTTACCCAGGACGTGGAGCTGGATGCCGGTGATTTGAAGGAACTGGCCATGCAGTTCAAGGCCGAGTACAAAAATAAGCTGGGTATGGACTTCCCCACTGACCCCAAGGAGCAGCTGATGGGCGCCATTCAGGCTGTTTTCCGTTCTTGGGACAATCCCCGGGCCAATGTTTACCGCCGGGAGAATGATATTCCCTATTCCTGGGGGACTGCCGTCAATGTCCAGTCCATGGCCTTCGGCAATATGGGCGACGACTGCGGCACTGGCGTTGCCTTTACCCGCAACCCCGCTACCGGTGAAAAGAAGCTGTTCGGCGAATTCCTGACCAACGCCCAGGGCGAAGACGTGGTGGCCGGTGTCCGGACGCCTATGCCCATCAGCGAGATGGCGGAGAAGTTCCCGGAGGCATTTTCCCAGTTTACCAATGTCTGCCAGATCCTGGAGAACCACTACCACGACATGCAGGACATGGAGTTCACGGTGGAGGCTGGTAAGCTGTACATGCTGCAGACCCGTAATGGCAAGCGCACCGCGCCCGCCGCACTGAAGATCGCCTGCGACCTGGTGGATGAGGGCATGATCGATGAGAAACAGGCAGTTGCCATGATCGATCCCAGAACTCTGGACACCCTTCTGCATCCTCAGTTTGACGCCAAGGCCCTGAAGGCTGCCCAGCCCGTGGGCCGTGCGCTGGCCGCTTCTCCCGGCGCGGCCTGCGGTAAGATCGTTTTCACCGCCGAGGATGCCAAGGCTTGGGCTGACCGGGGCGAAAAGGTTGTTCTGGTCCGTCTGGAGACCTCCCCTGAGGATATCGAGGGCATGATGGCCGCACAGGGCATTTTGACTGTGCGCGGCGGTATGACCTCCCACGCTGCGGTGGTTGCCCGGGGTATGGGCACCTGCTGTGTTTCCGGCTGCACCGAAATCAAGATGGACGAGGAGAACAAGCGGTTCATCCTGTCCGGCAAGACCTACCAGGAAGGGGATTATCTGTCCCTGGATGGTTCCACCGGCTGCATTTATGATGGTCAGATTCCCACCGTGGATGCCGAAATCGCCGGCGAGTTCGGCCGCATCATGGCCTGGGCCGATAAGTATCGCGTGCTGAAGGTCCGCACCAATGCCGATACCCCCCGGGATGCCCTCAAGGCCCGGGAGCTGGGCGCGGAAGGCATTGGCTTGTGCCGCACCGAGCATATGTTCTTTGAGGAAGGCCGTATCGCTTCCTTCCGGGAGATGATCTGCTCCGACACCGTAGAGGAGCGGGAAGCCGCGCTGGCGAAGATCCTGCCCATGCAGCAGGCGGATTTCGAGGCCCTGTACGAGGCCATGGAGTCTTACCCTGTTACCATCCGGTTCCTGGATCCCCCTCTGCACGAGTTCGTGCCCACCACCGAGGAAGAAATCGCCGCTTTGGCAGCCACCCAGGGCAAGACCGTCCAGCAGATCAAGGATATTATTGCTTCCCTGCATGAGTTTAACCCCATGATGGGCCACCGCGGCTGCCGCCTGGCTGTCACGTATCCGGAGATCGCCACCATGCAGACCAAGGCAGTCATCCGCGCCGCCCTGGCCGTGAAGGGCCGTCATCCCCAGTGGAATCTGGTTCCCGAGATCATGATTCCGCTGACCGGGGATGTGAAGGAGCTGAAGTTTGTCAAGGATGTGGTGGTCAAGGCTGCTGACGCGGAAATTGCCGCTTCCGGTATTGAGCTGAAGTATGAGGTCGGTACGATGATCGAGATTCCCCGGGCCTGCCTGACCGCCGATGAGATGGCCAAGGAAGCCGAGTTCTTCTGCTTCGGCACCAATGACCTGACCCAGATGACCTATGGCTTCAGCCGCGACGACGCCGGCAAGTTCCTGGAGGCCTATTACAGCGCCAAGATCTTTGAGAACGATCCCTTTGCCAAGCTGGACCAGACCGGCGTAGGCATGCTGATGCAGATGGCGGTGGAGAAGGGCAAGAAGGTCCGTGCCAACCTGCACGCCGGCATCTGCGGCGAGCACGGCGGCGATCCTATGAGCGTGGAATTCTGCCACAAAATTGGCCTGAATTACGTTTCCTGCTCCCCCTTCCGTGTCCCCATCGCAAGATTGGCCGCTGCTCAGGCTGCTATCGCAAATAGGTAGGAGTTCTCTTTCCTTTGAATTGCCGCTTAGTTTCGAGCAGGCAGCAGCCTATCGGAAGGCTAACGGACAGTATGTAAGGAAAAATCAGTGGAGAGATACCACTGTAAGGGTATTCATAGACCTTGATTAACAGTTAAATATGATAAGCGTATCATTAGAAATAGTGGTACGCTTATTTTTTGTCCCTTTTGCAGATTTGTCCTTTCCCCCGTTTTCAAATATAATGAAGCTAAAGAAGTGGAGGTGTGCTTATGAGAGAGAAATTTAATCATCTGTATTTGGATAGCCACGAAAGAAAACTTTTAATACATAGCCTTGTAGAGTTAAAAAATCAGCTTATTCAGCAAGGCAGATATACGGATTGTATTGACGAGCTTATTTTTAAGGTCATAAATGCACCGACCAAGAGAATGAAAATTGAATATGTCTAAGGCAAATTACAAAGCCGCTTATTCTTATTGATTTTAAGAGTAGGCGGCTTTTTTGCGTTCTCTGGTACTGTTTACATAGCCACCTTGACAAAGTGGCTAAATCTATGTGAAAGGAGGACGCATCTATGTCAAATTGCAAAGTAATTGCTCTGACTAACCAGAAAGGTGGTGTCGGAAAAACAACCACAGCGGTCAATCTGGGTGTAAGTCTGGTGCAGCAGGGTAAAAAAGTCCTGCTGATTGATGCCGATGCACAGGCAAATCTCACGATGGCTCTGGGTTATAACAGACCAGACGATATTCCCATAACGCTCTCTACTGTGATGCAGAACATCATAGACGATAAAACGCTTGATGCTTCACAGGGTATTATCCATCACAGAGAGGGCGTTGACCTGCTTCCGTCAAACATTGAGCTGTCG
This sequence comes from Eubacteriales bacterium, assembly GCA_030533415.1. GTDB lineage: Bacteria > Bacillota > Clostridia > Oscillospirales > Oscillospiraceae > Faecousia. The sequence continues at coordinate 7,212 of JAUNJE010000002.1, forward strand.
GGCTTTGAGGTAAGGCTAATCAATGCAATGAGCCGTGAGCGTGTACTGAAAACCTATGTCAATGAGGTTAAAAAGAATTACGATTATGTGCTTATTGATTGTATGCCGAGCTTAGGCATGATAACCATCAATGCTCTGGCGGCGGCTGACAGCGTGATTATCCCGACACAGCCCCACTATCTCTCGGCTAAAGGTTTGGAGCTTTTGCTTCGCTCCGTATCAATGGTCAAGCGGCAAATCAACCCAAAGCTGCGGATAGACGGTATCTTAATGACTATGGTAATGCCCCGTACCAACATTTCTAAGGAGATTACGGCAACGGTCAAAAGTGCATACGGTCAGAAAATCAAGGTGTTTGATACCGAGATACCTCATTCTATCCGTGCGGTGGAAGCTACCGCAGAGGGCAAAAGTATCTTTGCCTACGACAAAAGCGGCAAGGTTGCCGCAGCCTATGAGCAGTTCGGAAAGGAGGTGGCAGAGATTGGCGAGAAGCAGAGAAACCAAAATCGAGCTGACTGCATACGATGACCTTTTTCAGACGGACGAAAGCCGTGAGGAAGCAAAGCTCTCTAAGATAAGGGATATTCCCATATCGGAGATTGACGAGTTTCCAGACCACCCGTTCAAGGTTTTAATGGACGAGGATATGGAACAGCTTGTTGAGAGTATCAAGCGAAACGGTGTAATGACCCCTGCGACAGTTCGCTTAAAAGAGGACGGACGGTATGAGCTTATCAGTGGTCACAGGCGAAAAAAGGCTTGTGAACTTGCAGGACTTGAAACGCTGAAATGCGAGGTCAAAGAGCTTACCCGTGATGAAGCCATTATTGTTATGGTGGAAAGTAATCTCCAACGCTCTGTTATTTTGCCGAGTGAGAAAGCGTTTGCGTATAAAATGCGGTTGGAAGCTATGAAACGACAGGCAGGCAGACCCCCAAAAGAAAATGCGTCGCCATTGGCGACTAATTTATCAAAAGGGCGTTCTGATAAGGAATTAGGAGAACTTGTTGGAGAAAGCAAAGACCAGATACGCCGCTATATCCGTCTAACCGAGCTTGTTCCCGAAATCCTGCAAATGGTAGATGAACGGCAGATTGCTTTCCGTCCTGCGGTTGAAATTTCCTATCTGACCGAGGAACAGCAATACACCTTGCTTGAAGCAATGGAGTACAACGATGCTACCCCGTCATTGGCACAGGCTATCAAAATGAAGAAGTATAACCAATACGGCAAGCTCACTTCCGAGGTTATCCAGTCCATTATGGAGGAAGAAAAGCCCAACCAGAAGGGAAAACCTGCTTTCCGTGACGAGAGGATAACCAAGCTCATTCCCAAGACTGTTCCCAGAGGGCAGGAAACGGATTTTGTTGTCAAGGCGTTGGAGTTTTATAACCGACACTTGCAGCGGAACAAGGCTCACGAGAGATAGCCACACACCGAGGGCGAGGTCTGCCCATTTGAGTGCATGCCCTATAATCAGCCTGCACAAAAGCAGAAAAACGGTGATGACCGTGAGCGATAAATCAAAATATGACTGCACGACCTGTCCTTATCCCCGATATAAGGACGGGTTAGTTATTTTCTGCGATGTCTGTATCCGCAAGATTTTAGACGAGCAGAAGGAGAAAAAGGAAAGAAAGGAGCAGCCGAATGAGTAATGAAATAAAGACAAGACCTTTAACCCCGACAGAACAGAAATACACCTATGCCCAAAGTATGCAGCTTGAGGGGCAGACAGGCACTATCGGGCATCTGCGTGGAGACTTTGCCACAACGGGCTATGGCTTTTACACCACTTGGTTTGATACCAGACCCCAATGGAAATCTGACGAATTTAAGGCAGACCTTGATACGGTCATCAATGCTTTACGGAAGGATAAAGGGCTTTTGCATCTCTATCCCATGGACTTCGGCATGAAGCACGCCGACGGCAGTCCCGCGGAATACAGCGTCCAGATCATCAAAAACCTGGAGGAACGTGTGGATGTGATCCTTCCCGGTGAGATCATTGACTGGACCGTCGTGTCCTATATTCGTGACGCGGTCCAGCAGGGCCGCACCAAGGCCATGATCAATATAGGCCATCTGAACTGGGAAGAGCTGGGGATGAAGTACGCCTGCGAATGGGTGGGCGAGCTGGTTGAGCACAAAATTCCGGTTACATATGTTCCCTCAGAGGATATGTACCGGTTTGTTGTGAAATAGGATCCAGGGAGGAAAGACCATGTTTGAAAGCAATTATAAAATCCTGGAACAGGTTTGCGCGGAAAAAAGCGTGATCCGCCATGTCTCCCGGCACCGGAATCCGGACGGCAGTCTGGATATCGACGGCAATCTGAAGATCTGGAACGACGCCATTGCCCGTTTTCAGCAGATCCCGCTGTGGGAGGAGGGCGCGCCCGGATTTGACAACCGGGATCCGCGGCAGCCCCAGCCGTCCATCATCTTCGTCCCCGCAAGGAACTGCGGGGAGAAACGGGGCACCGTGATCGTTGCCCATGGCGGCGGCTTCGAATCCCGCACCGGCTGCGAAGGAATGCACGTGGCAAAGCGGTTTTCCGACGACGGATTCAATACCGCGATCCTGACCTACCGTCTGAAGCCCTACAGCCGGTGGGATGCCATGGCGGATATGCAGCGGGCCATCCGCCTGCTCCGGGCCCGGAAGGACGAGCTGAACATCACCGACAAAATCGCCGTCATGGGCTTTTCTGCCGGCGGTATGCTCAGCGCCAACTGTGCCACCCATTTTGACGCCGGAGACGCCGCGTCCGAGGATATCGTGGAGCGCCAGTCTAGCCGTCCGGACGCGGCTGTGGTGGGCTACGGAGCGTTTGCGTTCTGCGCGCTGCCCGGCGGGCTTTTTGTGGATCCCTTCAGTCCCGCGGTTCACAATTCTTTTGCCGCAACCCGGGAAGAGCTGGTGTATTTCGCGCCCGAGGTGAACGTCACCATGCACACGCCGCCGTTTTTCATCTGGCAGACCAACAGCGACGATCCCCGCCACTCCTTTGCCCTTGGACAGGCGCTGACCGCGGTGGGGATCCCCTTTGAGATGCACCTGTTCCCGGAGGGCGTCCACGGGCTGGCTCTGGCCGACGGAAACAACGACCTTGCCATGGACCTGCCCCATGTTGCCAGCTGGGCACAGCTGTGCACGGAATGGCTCCGGGAGCAGAACATCGGATAACGGGGCCGTTTTTCAATTTGAAAAAGGGGCTGTTGCAAACCGTTCTTTTGTCATTCTGATCGTAGCGAAGAATGGCAATTCGATCTTTTGCAACAGCTCCTTGCCCTACAATGGCGTAGGCTCCAGATGGGTGATCTGTCCGGCTGGCAGGACTGTGTTTTCCCGGGCTGTTTGGATGATCACATCCAGGGCGCTGGGATTGTAAATGGTCAGGCCGTCGGCGGAATACTCCAAACGGCGGTAGGCATTCACATAGTCCACGATTTCGCCGTTGGTGGCAAACCAGATCAGGTCCCCATGCTCAGACAGATACTTTGCCAGGTTGGTGATCACCTCCCAATTGTTGCAGCCGTCAAATTCATAGGCGTGCCCCCAGACATAAAACAGCATCGGGTCAAAAGAATTCCCTTCCACAAACTGCCGGGCAAGCTCCATGAGCTTTTCATCATTGTGATGACAAGTGGGATCCCAGACGAGGAAATCTTCCGGGATCTCAAATTTGTGGGTGGACCGGACTGTTCTGGCCCCCTGATATTCGGCCAGCTGGAGCATTTGCACCACATGGTCATCGTATCGGCCGAAGGGGTAGGCAAAGGTTTTCAGCGGCTTGCCGGACAGCTGCTCCAACCGGCGCTTATCCTCAATAATTTCGTACATGGCTAAGGGGGTTCCGATGGAATCCAGCGAAGAATGGTACAGGCCGTGACCGCAGATCTCATGGGTGCGGTAGACATCCTTCACTTCCTCCGGCGCGACCTTGGAGACATCCAGATCCTTTTTCCCCGGGACGTGGACAATTTCCTGATGGCCCAGCACGCCGGAGCCTAAATTGAAGGAGCATTTTAGTTTGTACTGCCGAAACAGCTCCGCAAGGCGGCGGTCCTGCACCACGCCGTCGTCATAGCTGAGCGTAAATGCCTTGTGCTTCCCGCCGGGAAAGACCAGTATATCAAAACGTTTGCCCAATTTCATTCCCTCTTTCTTTGCGTTCGTATTGGGATCTGCCCATATTAAATCAAATTTTCCTGATTCTCGCTTTTGAAAAGGTTTCTTCTGTATTCAAAAATATTCCCAATGTACAAAAAAGGACAAAAGTGAAATCACTGAGCACATTTTTGATATTTGGTTTTGCTCCTTTATTGTATGATAATGGCATGGTTCACTTTTTTCTTTTACAGGGAGGTTATTGTAATGACAAATTTTGAAAACGCGAAGGTTCAAGTGGCGCAGGGCTGGCTTCAGGGCTATACTGAAGGAAAACTGAAAATCTTTAAGGGTATCCCCTATGCGGCTCCCCCCGTGGGCGCACTGCGGTTCAAGCATCCCCAGGATCCAGGCCGTTGGCGCGGTGTGCGGAAAGCTACCCAGTATTCGGCCGCGTCCATCCAGCGTGTCATGGAGAACCCCGAAATGCCCGCCAATGTCCACGGCGTGCCTCAGTTCCTGGCGCCGTCCCAGTATGAGGAGGACTGCCTGTATCTGAATGTCTGGACTTCGGCGGAGACTCCCGACGCCAAGCTGCCCGTCTTCATTTGGATCCACGGCGGCGGTATGGTTGCGGGCTCCGGCTGTGAGGTCGTCTGCGACGGCACCGGCTTTGCAAGCCGCAAGGATGTGGTGGTTGTCACCATCAACTACCGGCTGGGATTCCTGGGCTTCTTTGCCCACCCCGATCTGACGGCGGAGGCAGGCGGTACTTCCGGCAACTATGCCCTGTATGATATGCGCAAGGCCTGCCAGTGGGTCAAGCAGAACATCGCACAGTTTGGCGGCGACCCCGATTGCATTACTGTCGCCGGGCAGTCCGGCGGCGCGGCGGCTACCGGCGCGCTCCACGCTTCTCCCATGATGAAGGGCCTGATCAACCGTGTCTCCATCGAGAGCGGCCCGATCTATTGGGGCTTTATGCAGCCTGTGGACCGCTCTGTTCTGGAGCAGCGGGGTGTTGAATTCCTGGATTACATTGGCTGCAAGAGCATCGACGAGCTGAGAAGCCGGGACGCCTGGGAGCTGTATGACGCTTACACGGCCTTTGTGGGTGATAAAGGAATGGCGGGCGGCTTCAGCTTCTGCGTAGACGGTGAATTTCTGCCCAAGCGGTACTCCGATATGATGGACGATGGTGAATTCAACGATTTTGACGTGATGATCGGCTCCTGCGCTCAGGAGTTCCCCTGCGTGGACGCCGAAAAATTCACGGTAGAAGAATATACGGCGTACCTGGAGGAGACCTTCCCCGACAATGTTGAGAACATGAAGAAGTGGTATCCCGCCTCCACCGGCGTGGAAGCCGCGAAGCAGGCCAGCACCATTGCCTCGGATATCATGCTGATGGGCTCCGTGAAGCTGGGCGAGCTGTGTGAAAAGTACGGCCGCAACGCCTACGTATGGCTGATGTCCAAGGAGAACGAGACCCAGCGGGGCCACGATGCCGGCTGCCCCCACTGCGCGGAGATGCCCTATGTATTCGGACGCGTGGACAAGGGTGAGCGCAATCCCTTCTTCGACTACCACTGGGTGGGCGCCGACTATGATTTCATGGAACTGATCCAGGGCTACTGGTACGCCTTCTGCGCCGCCGGAGATCCCAATGGCGAGGGACGTCCCGTATGGAAGAAATACGCTGAGGAATTTGATATCTGCGAGCTGTGCAATCATACGCACATGATCCCTGACGAGCAGATGGAGAAGTACCGTTATTTCTACGAAAAGCTGACAGGCAATGACTATGTGGTCTCCCTGTTTGGACTGCCCCGGTTTACGCCGAAGAACTGACAAAACTGCGAAAGGGTGAAATGGATGAATACCCGCACACTGTTTGACCTGGCCGGGGAGATTGCCGATTGGATCCCCCCGGTGATCGAAGGAGAGATCCCTCACGGAGATATGCCCGGGGACAAGGTGGAGATTGGCCAGGGCCATATTGACAAGGCCAATACCATTTTCCCCCTGCTGGTGCCCATGGCGGCCCAGGCCGCGGAGAAAACCGGGCGGTGCGTGATCGCCGTCTGCGGCGGTTCCGGTGTGGGAAAGAGTGAGACGGCGTCCCTGCTGAGCCACTATTTCCGCAGCGCGGGGGTTGGCGCCTATACCCTCTCCGGCGACAACTATCCCAGGCGAATTCCCATGTACAACGACGCCGAGCGGGTTCGGGTGTTCCGGGTAGGCGGTATGCGGGGCATGCTGGATGCCGGTGCTTACACCGAGGAAACCGGGGCAGCGCTGCGCAAGCTGTGGGCCGACGAATCCGACGCCGATCCCAAGCTGGCTGCGGACAAGCCCTGGCTGGCTGTCTACCAGGCGGAGGGACGGAAAGCACTGGCCGGATATCTGGGAACCTCCCTGGAGCAGGACTATGAGGAGCTTAGCGCCATCATCGCCCGATTCAAGGCCGGCGCCGATAAGCTATGGCTCAAGCGCATGGGCCGCACGGAGGACGCACGGTGGTATGAGGAAGTGGACATGTCCGATACGGCGGTGCTGGTCATCGAATGGACTCACGGAAACAGTGACTATCTGGAGAGGGTGGACATCCCGATCCTCTTAAACTCCACGCCCGAGGAAACCCGGGCCCACCGCCGTTCCCGGGCCCGGGACGGAAAGACCGACTCCGCTTTTACCACCATGGTGCTGGAAATCGAGCAGAAGGAGCTGGATTCCTGCGCCCACAAGGCGAAGATCATCATCGCCAAAAGCGGCGAATTGCTGAGCTATGCACAGTATCGCGCGTTAATGGGGGAGGCTTGAAATATGGCAAAAAATGATTTGGGTGCCATGCTGAACGCCTATCCCGACAGCATTGGCAGCAATTTAGACGGTGTGACCGCCATGCTCCAGAGAACAGAGCTGAAAGACGCCTTTACCTCCTTTTACATTCTGCCCAGCCTGTACCATTCCGACCTGGACCGGGGCTTCTGCGTGGTGGACTATGACCTGAATCAGGAGCTGGCAAAGAGGGAAAATCTGGACGCGCTGCAGGCGCTGGGTATCGATTTGAAGCTGGACTTTGTGCTGAACCATGCTTCCATCCAGTCTCCCCAGTTCCAGGATCTTCTTGCAAAGGGAGAAAAGTCAGAATATCGGGATTTCTTCATCGACTGGAACAAGTTCTGGGAAGGCTGCGGCGAGATGACTGCCGACGGCTATATCCAGCCTGCTCCCGAATATCTGGAAAAGATGTTTTTCCGCAAGCCCGGTCTGCCCATCCTGATGGTACAGTTCCCGGATGGCCGGGAGGTACCCTACTGGAACACCTTCTATCAGAAGGTGTGGGAAGAGAATGGCAAGCGGAAATACCTGGGCCAGATGGATCTGAACATCCGCTCCCCCAAGGTCTGGGAATTTTATGAGGAAACTCTTGCCAAGCTGGCTTCCTACGGCGCGAAGATCATCCGCCTGGACGCGTTCGCCTATGCCCCCAAGGCTCCGGGCAAGAAGAACTTCATGAACGATCCCGAGACTTGGGAGGTTTTGGAGCAGGTACACACGCTTGCCGAAAAATATGGCTTAAAGCTGCTGCCGGAGATCCACGCCAGCTACGGCGAGGGCGTGTACAAGGTCATTGCGGAAAAGGGGTACACCACCTACGACTTCTTCCTGCCCGGGCTGATCATCGACGCCATGGAGCACAAAACCGGGGAATATCTGGCCCGCTGGGCAAACGAGCTGGTGGAAAACGGAATCTCCACCGTCAACATGCTGGGCTGTCACGACGGGATCCCCATGCTGGACCTGAAAGGATTGCTGGATGACGACCGGATCCAGGGCCTGATCGATACGCTGGTGGCCCGGGGAGGTTACATTAAGAACCTCCATGGCGCGAAGAACATGTACTATCAGGTAAACGCTACGTACTACAGCGCCCTTGGAGAGGACGACCGGAAAATGCTGCTGGCAAGGGCCATACAGCTGTTCATGCCCGGCAAGCCCCAGGTTTGGTATCTGGATCTTTTTGCAGGCAAGAATGACTATGCCGCCATGGAGCGGGCCGGTAAGGACGGCCACAAGGAAATCAACCGTACCAATTTGAGCGCCGCCGACATTGAAGAGGGGCTGAAACGGGATGCTGTCCGGAATCAGCTGGAGCTGCTTCGGATGCGCAGCACCCACCGGGTATTCTGCCCGGAAGCGAGCATCTCCGCCTCCGCAGAGGGCAGCCGGCTGATCCTGCGCTGGGAGGCGGAGGGCGAACAGGCTGTCCTGACGGCCGATCTGGACGACTGCTCCTTTACTGTCTCCATCCGGGATCACCGTACCGGAGAAATCACCGATCAATATGTCCAGCAGCCGTAGAACACATTGCTGAAAAACACACCGAAATGGAGTTTGCCATGAAAAAAGAGTTTAAACGCGTTGCGCCGGAGGCGGTGGGCATCCCTTCCGCGTCTATTGAAAGCTTGCTTGACCGGCTGGAGGAGGGCTGGACGGAGCCCCATGGGCTGATGATCATGCGGCACGGGAAGGTCTGCGCGGAAGGATGGTGGGCGCCCTATGCGCCGGGACTGCGGCATGGCTTGCAATCCCACACCAAGACCTATGCGGCTACCGCTGTCGGCATCGCCTATACGGAGGGCCTGCTGAAGCTGACGGATCGGATCATTGATATTTTCCCGGAGGAAAGCCCGAAGGATCCCTCTGAGAATCTGAAAAAGCTAACCGTCCGGGATGTGCTGTGCATGGGCTGCGGCATGGACACCATGCCCCGCCCCAGCAAGGACTGGATCCGGGAGTTCCTGGCCACACCGGTCAACCATACGCCTGGTACTACGTTCATGTACAATTCCACCGGGTCCACATTTTTGGGAGCCATTGTCCGGAAGCTGACCGGCCTGGGCCTCCATGACTATCTGAAACCCCGGCTGTTCGATAAGATCGGGATTGACTCGGACAATCTTTATTGGATGACCATGCCGGACGGAATGGAGATTGGCGGCGGCGGACTCTATGCCACCACCGAGGACAATCTCCGCCTGATGAAGCTGTACGCCGACGGCGGCGTGTGGGAGGGAGAACGGATCCTGGCGGAGGATTATGTAAGGCTGGCAATTTCCAAACAAAACGATTCCGCCACCGAGCGGGCAGTCAATCCTCCTGCCGAGGATAATTTCGTGGGTTACGGCTTCCAGATTTGGATGTGTCGCCCGGAGGGAGTCTATCGCGCTGACGGCGCTATGGGTCAGTTCACGATTGTATTTCCAGACCGGGATATGCTGCTGGCTATTACGGAAAACGCCTCCGGATCCACAGGCGGCGCTATGCCGCAGAAGGCGCTGGATACCATCTGGGAGTGGCTGTACAGCCTTCCGGAGCCTGTGGTTGAGGTCCTTCCGGAGAATGCGGAAGCTGCGGCGCATCTGGCACGCCGCATGCGCTGTCTGGCCCTCCCCACGCCGAAGCGGTCGCCGGAATCTCCCATGCAGGCAAAGGTTCATAACGCGGTTTACCGGGTAACGGAGGGATATCTTTCCTTCCTGGACACCGGCATGTCCCGATTTATGAGCGGATCCGAACCCCCTGCCCCGGTGGAAACGGTTCGGCTTTCCTTTGAAACAGGCGGATGTGTGCTGACAGCTGTAGCCGGTGGGGAAGCGCTGGAGATCAAAGCCGCAACGAACGGCGTACAGACGGAAAATCATCTGCCTGAAATTCCTTCCATCGCCCTTTGCAGCGGTATTTGGGAAGCGGAAGACACCTTCGCCGTTACCATGCGCATGGTGGAGACCTGCAATGCACGCTACTTTGTGTTCCGGTTTACGGATACCGGAGTGGAGCTGGTCACATACGGCAATCATCCTTTTGCAAGGCAAAAGAATGTCATCCGTCTGGAAAAAATCAATTGAGATTATAGAGGAGAAAACCATGATGTTTCGCAGATTGATATACAAAGATAGCAGTTTCTACAAGAAGGTTCTGGGCATCTCGGTGCCAATTGCCCTGCAAAGCCTGATCACCACAGGCGTGAACGTCATGGATACCATCATGATTGGCGCTGTGGGCGAGACGCAGCTTTCCGCTGTTTCTCTTGCGAACCAATTTATCAACATCTATCATATTCTCTGCATGGGAATCGGTATGGGCGCGTCGGTGCTGGTTGCAAGATTCTTTGGCATGGGAGAGCAAAAGGCTGTCCGGAAAACCATTGCCATAATGCTTCGGTTTTGTTTGGGAATTGCCACGCTGTTCTGCCTGGTGACCGCAGCCGCACCCCATTTCGTGATGCACATTTACACGGAGGAAAAACCGATCATTGCCGAGGGTATGGTCTATTTGAAATGGTCGGTGATCACCTATTACCTGCTGGGGCTTTCTCTGACCTGCACCATTGTGCTTCGCAATGTGGGAAAAACCACCATGCCGCTGTATACCAGCATCGGCGCGTTCTTCCTCAATGTGGGAGCCAACTATATTTTTATCTTTGGCAAGCTGGGCATGCCTGCCATGGGCGTGGCCGGCGCGGCGCTGGGGACGCTGGTTGCCCGTATCTTTGAGTGCGGCGTGATTTGCGGTTTCCTGTTTTTCAGGGAGGATCGGATTGCCTTCCGTATTCCAAAACCCTGTCCACGGTTTCCGCAGGAATGTTCAGCACGTCACAGGCAATGGTGCCGGTGGGAAATGTCTGGGACGCATAGATCTCCTGCTTGCCGCAGTAGTCCAAAGTGAGGAAGCTGAGCTTCAAGCGCTCTTTCATATCAACAAAAGCGGGCATGGTCACCGCTCCTTTCTCGTCTCTTATTATAGCACATATTTTCGATTATTCTAGTATACATTTGCGACGGTGTCAGGTTTTTTCATTTTGGATTGTCAGGAAATTGGAGTGATTTTCTGAAAATCTGACATAACCATAGTAGAACGGAAACAGCGGTTGAGGCAGTTGCTTCCGTTCAATACAAAATGGAGGTATGAACATGACAATCTATCAACAAATCAGGGCGGCGGTTCCCATAGGACAAGCTGCCCGGCGGTATGGGCTGGCGGTCAGCCAGGGCGGCATGGCCCTCTGTCCGTTTCACCATGACACCCACCCCAGCCTAAAGCTAAATGAGGACTATTTCTTCTGTTTCGGCTGTGGAGCCACCGGGGATGTCATCGACTTCACCGCCCGGCTGTTTGGCATCAGCCAAAGGGAAGCGGCCCAAAAACTGGCTATGGATTTTGGGCTGAATCCATTCCCCCCCGGCACAACAACAGAATATTCCAAGGCCAGATGCAGAGCCATTCCAGAGTATGGAGCGGCTCTGCATTTGTGTTCTCTCGGACTATCTGCGGCTGCTGCGGATCTGGCGGCTTCGGTATGAGCCGGAATCTCCGGGAGAGGACTTCCATGACCGCTTTGTGGAAGCCTGCCGGATGACCGCCTATGTGGATCATCTGCTGGACTGCCTGCTCAGCAGCATCCCGGAGGTAAGACGGGATGCCGTCACCGCTCTGGCAGAGGGTGGGGAAATTTACCGTCTGCAAACTTATGTGGAGCGGAAAAAGAAGGAGGAAGAAATCATTGTCCAGCGCAAATATCCAGAACGCCATGACCGATGCGCCTGATTGGGTGGACGGCAAAAGAATTGACGAGGTGCGGTTCTGTGCTTCGTTTCTCCAATCCCATCCAATGGTGAGCGTCAACGGAACCTTCTTCACAGCGGACGGTTTGGTTTCCGACGAGAATCTTCTGAAAAAGGAGATCTACGACGGGATCAAACAATATGTTACCACGGGCATCCCGAAAAAAGTGTCAAATTTGCTGGAAGTCCTGCGAATGGAGTGCTGCACGGATGGGCTGCCGCTATATCAGGACCGGATTCACGTTGCCAATGGGACGCTGTTTCTGGACGGCGGCTTCTCGGAGGGAAAGGATTTCTGCCGAAACCGTTTGCCGGTGGCCTACAGCCCAGGTGCATCAGTACCACTGGCATGGATGGAATTTCTGTCCCAGCTTCTAAACGCAGAGGATATTCCCACCTTGCAGGAGTTCTTTGGTTATTGCCTGATTCCCAGCACCCGGGGGCAGAAAATGCTGCTGCTTACCGGAAAGGGCGGGGAGGGCAAGTCACGTGTAGGCATCGTCCTCCAAGCCCTCCTGGGCAGCAACATGAAAACCGGGAGTATCGCCAAGGTGGAAAACAGTCCCTTCGCCAGGGCTGACCTCCAAAATATGCTGGTAATGGTGGACGACGATATGAAGATGGAAGCCCTGACCCAAACCAACAACATCAAGGCCATCGTCACAGCGGAGCTGCCCATGGACTTAGAAAAGAAGGGGCAGCAGAGCTACCAGGGAGATTTGCGGGTGCGTTTCCTTGCCTTTGGCAATGGCACCCTGCAAGCTCTCCATGACCGGAGTTTTGGATTCTTCCGCAGACAGATCATTCTGGAAGCCAGGGAGCGAAGTCCCAACCGGAGGGATGATCCCTATCTGGCAGACAAGCTGTGTTCTGAGAAGGAGGGTATCTTCCTTTGGGCACTGGAGGGCCTGCAACGGCTGATCCGTAACGATTTTCAGTTCACCCTCAGCCAGCGGGCGAATGCCAACATGGAAGCGGCGGTGGCAGACGGGAACAACGCAGTAGAGTTTATGAAGTCCCAGGGGTACTTCCGGTTCAAGGCAGATTCAGAAGTCAGCTCCCGGGACTTTTATGATGTGTACCGGCTGTGGTGTGAAGACAACGCCCTGAATCCCCTGAGCCAGAAGTCCCTGACCAACTACCTAAAGCAGAATGAAAGCACCTACAACCTGGAATACACCAACAAGGTCCATATTGGAGGCGGGCGATTTGCCAGGGGTTTTCTGGGTCTTGAGCTGATTCAGCGTCCCCCGCTGTAAAAAATGAATATGGACTGAAAACACGTGTACCGTCCGTACCAAGCGTACCGTGGTACAGAAGTACACTTGGTACACGTGTTTTGACACCACGCTCAGAAATTACGCGAAACCGCTCTGGTTGACCCATGATTTTGAGCATTCCAAATCAAGGGTAGTAGAATCCGTAAAGTTTTTTACAGTTCCATAGCGTTTCTTTACGGAATCGAGAGGGTGAGAATCGTGAAGCCAATGCACGGATTCGTAGGGTATTACACGGTTTCCAACACAATCCCACAAATCCGTAAAATCGGTAGGTGCCATCTGTGAACAGGGCATCATGCCAGAAAAATGGAGCGGTTTTTCCAAAATCCGGAATCTACACAAAACAATGAAGCAGATACACTGCTGAGTGAACCTGCTTCACGAAACAACAAAATCAAAATTTAGGAGGAAACGTACATATGAATATCCGAAACGAAATCAAGTCATACATCATCCGTACCGGGTGGACCACGCTGAATCTTGTGGAGGAACTGTCCCAACAGTACGGTTGGAGCAGCGGCGTGTCCAATCTTTCTGCAAAATTACAGCGGGAATCTCTGCGCTACAAGGAAGCCATCCAGATTGCCGATGTGCTGGGCTATGACATTGTCTGGGTTAAGAGGAGGGATGACTGATGGGAAAGGCACAATACGCCATCCTTCGCTTTGCCAAGTACAAAGGCCCGGAGATTGGGCGGATCGAGGCCCACGATGAGCGTACCAAGGAAACCTACGCCAGCAACCCGGATGTGGACACCAGCCGAAGCAGGCTGAATTTCCATCTGGTAAAGCCCCAGCGCTCCTACCGGGCGGAGGCGGAAAGGCAGATCGCAGAGGCCGGATGCCGCACCCGAAAGGACAGTGTCCGGGTGGTGGAAACCCTCATTACTGCAAGCCCTGAGTTTTTCCAAGGTAAGAACCCAAAAGAGGTAAAAGCCTTTTTCACCCTTGCCCTGGACTTTATAAAAAGCAAGCAGTCCTCGAAAACGATAATATCCGCCGTGGTGCATATGGATGAGAAAACGCCCCATATGCACCTTTCTTTTGTCCCTATCACTCCCGATGGACGGCTCAGCGCCAAGGATATCCTCGGCAACCGGAAGAATCTTACCAAATGGCAGGATGACTTCTGGAAGTTCATGGTCAAAAAATACCCTGACCTGGAGCGTGGGGAATCCGCCAGTGAGACAGGCCGCACCCACATCCCGCCGAGGCTATTCAAGGAAGCTACCCACTTAAATCAGCAGAGGGACGCGCTTATGGCGCTGCTGACTGATATCAACCCTCTAAACGCCAGGAAGCGTGCCGCTGAAATGGAAGCCCTGCTGGATAAGTACATCTCCGGGGTAGAGAGAATGCGCACCCAGATGAAGAAGTACAACGCAGCCTACAAAGAGCTGAAAGCCGAGGTCGCTTCCCTGGAAAAAGAGGTGGATGCCAGCAAGGAAAGCGTCCTCAAGCGGCTGGAAACCGGGCAAAAGCTCCGGGAATTGGAAGAACTGCAAAAGGTCGTAGACAACATCCCAAAAGAAATTCTTGATGCCTATAAGCATCCCCAAAACTTGAGAAAGGAAAAAAGAAATTGCCTATGAATAAAGAAAAGACTGTACAGGCCATGCAGCTGCCTGTGAATAAGCTGCGCCCCTTTGAAAACCACCCCTTCCAGGTGAAGGACGATGATGAAATGGACAAGCTGGTGTGGAGCATTCTCACCCAGGGCGTACTGACGCCTATGGTTGTCCGCCCCGTGGAAAACGGGGAATATGAAGTGATCTCCGGTCACCGGAGACTTCGCGCGTGCCAGAAGGCAGGAATTGAGACGGTTCCTGCCTTAATTTATACCCTGGACCGGGACGCCGCTGCTATTGCCCTGGTGGACAGCAATCTCCACCGGGAGAAGATTTTGCCCAGCGAAAAAGCCTTTGCTTACAAGCTGAAAATGGACGCCATGAGCCACCAGGGAACTTCGTGCCAAGTTGGCACGAAGTTAAGAACCGACGAAATCATTGGAGAATCCACCGGTGAAAGTGCCAGACAAGTCCAGCGCTACATCCGCCTGACTGAATTGATTCCCGAAATTCTCCGTATGGTAGACGACAACAAGATTGCCCTGACCCCGGCGGTGGAGCTATCCTACCTGACCAAACAGGAACAGACCGACCTGCTGGAAACCATGGAAAGCGAGGAATGCACGCCGTCTCTGTCCCAAGCTATCCAGATGAAAAAGCTCAGCCAGGACGGCGAACTGAATATGGACAGAATCTTTGCCATCATGACCCAGCCCAAAGCCAACCAGCAGGAGAAGATCAGCTTCCGGGTGGAAGATATCCGTAAGTTCTTCCCCAAAAGCTACACCCCCGCCAGAATCCAGGAGACGATTCTAAAATTACTGTCCGACTATCAGAAAAAGCGCCTGCGGAATTTATCCCGCTGAACGGCACATTTGCGGAGGAAAACACAAATGAGTAAAATGAAAGCAGGGTTTACCCCCGAACATTATTTTGCCGCGCTGAAGCTGATCGAACAGTTGCATAAAGATGGCAAGATCCCAGCATATATGTTCCGTAATATGCTCAATGCGTATGCAGATGTTGTGGACTTGTCCAAATTCATAGTGATGGAAGAAAAGGAGGAAGCGGCGTGATCCCCTACTCAATGGAATCCTTAAAACGAAGAATTGCGATCTATGCCCGTGTATCCACGGAACATGAGGCACAGCTTTCCGCATTGGAAAATCAGATTGACTGGTATAAGCCGATCATGGACTTGCACCCGGAGTGGAAATTGGTTGAGCAGTATATTGACGAAGGCATCACTGGCACATCTGCGGAAAAACGTCCGGAATTTATGCGGATGATGAACGATGCAAAGACACACAAGTTTGATATGATCATCACCAGAGAGGTTTCCCGCTTCGCGAGAAATACGGTGGATACCCTGCAATATACCCGAATGCTTCGGGAAAATGGCGTGGAGGTCTACTTTATCAATGATGGTATCAAAACATTCGACGGTGATGGTGAGCTTCGGCTCACCATCATGGCGACCCTTGCCCAGGATGAAAGCCGCAAAACATCCATTCGTGTGAAAAGCGGTCAGCAGACCTCTATGAACAACGGCGTAGTTTACGGAAACGGCAACATTCTGGGATATGACCGTGTGGGCAAGGAAATGGTCATCAACCCGGAACAGGCAAAAACCGTGCGTTTGATTTATGATATGTATCTGGACGGTTGCGGGCTGGTAAAAATCAAGGACGAGCTGGAACGGCGGGGATATAAAACATCCCAAGGCAAGGACAAGTGGTTTCCCACAGTCATTTCCCATGTCCTCAAAAATACCTTTTACTGTGGTATCATGACTTACCACAAGGAATATGTTCCAGATTATCTGAAACAAAAGAAAATAAAGAACTACGGAGAGCTGGAGTTTACGCAGGTGCAAGGTACCCACGAACCCATCGTCACCGTGGAAGAATTTGAAAGGGTGCAGAAAATCATGGAAACAAAAAGGACAGACATGCCTCATCTCAACAGAGGCAAACAGAAAGGGAAGAAACCCAGAACAACAGTATGGGGCAAGCTGCTGATTTGCGAATGTGGACATACCTTCAATATGCGTAAGTGGGATCGTCCCGACCGCCAGCCCGGCAATGCTTACCAGTGCTATAGTTCCGTCGCCACCGGCTCTTATGAAAGCCGTAAGAAGAAGGGCCTGCCGCTTGATGGCATCTGCCAAACGCCCATGATCCCGGAATGGAGATTGCAGATGATGGCAAATCTAATTTTCCGCAAGTATCTGTCTGAAAAGGATAAGGTGCTGGCACTGGCGAATTCCATTCTGGAAGCCCACATCGGTGATACCGAGGAAGAAGAAAATACGGAAGCCCTGCTGAAAGAAAAGCAGGCTGAGCTGGCACGGCTTCATAAGAAGATGGACAGCTACATCGAGATGCGGGCCGAGGGGGATCTCAGTCGGGAACTGTTCCGTGCCAAGTGTGCCGAGGTAGAGCCCAAAATCCAGCGGCTCCAGGTGGAAATTGAAAAGCTGTCCGCGGAAGGCCAACCCAGGGAAGTGGTAGATTACACCGAGAAACTGACCGTCCTCCAGTACGCCCTGGAACAGTACACCAATCTGGACGAAGGCCAGGATGTGCCCGACAGCGTGGTGGAAGCCTTTGTTACCAAAATCGTGGTTTCCAAGGACGGATTCGACTGGTATCTGCGGTTCGATGGTGACCCAGACAAACCCTTGCACTGTCAACTGGAGGGCAAACGGAAGCAAACGACAAAAATCATGGTTTCGGGGGAAATTTCCCCCTCCGTGGATAACAGCGACACAGGCCGCTATCAAAACTGGGGAGGCATAAGCTGTACTTCGCGTTTTCCATCGGTTTCGAGGAAGCAAAGAGGTATCGAAACGCCAACGGACAGATCCTCCGCCGCAGCCAGTGGCAGGATCTGACCTGCCAGGTTTATATCTGATCGTAAATCCCGCTTACCACACCATCGGTAAGCGGGATTTTTTGCGCCCATAGAGAGCGTCAAGCCCGGTGGAGAACAAACCTCCACCGGGCCCGCTGATGGTTTTCCTAATAATTTTTATAATAATTCGATTGGCCGATTGTAAAATGAAGTTGGACAACTGAATAAAAGGAATCCATAGTGATTTTCTTATGGTAGAATAAAGTTCCCCAACCAATTCAACCAGAGGTAATCACTATGGATCACCACCAGTATATCACAAATGAATCAGAACGCAAGAGCGGAAAACATTTAACCTCGGAGGATCGTGGCGCAATTCAGGCCATGAAGAAGCTGGGTTACTCCAACCGTAAGATTGCCGCATATTTGCACTGCTCTCCCACCACCGTTTCCAACGAACTCAAGCGCGGTACACCTCCCCAAAAGAAAGGGCGTGGTCGTAAGGCCGGCTACTCTGCCAGCCGCGGTAAGGCACTCTATCAGGCAAACCGGAAGAATTGCCGGAAGCCCCATAAGATTGTCCAGTGTCAAAGGTTTGTTCGCTGGGTGCTGAAGCAGATGCGCCAGCGAAACTGGTCCATCGATGCTTGTGTCGGCTATGCCAGGAGACATAAGCTGTTTTCTGCATCCGAAATGGTCTGCACCAAGACGCTCTATAATGAGATCTGGGCTGGAAATCTGGATTTGTCAGTGATGGAACTTCCCGAAGCATTGAAGCGGAAAAAGCATCACAGAACTGTCAGAAAAAATAAGAAAAACTATGGAACCAGCATTGATGAGCGTCCGAAGATTGCCAATTCCCGGACGGAAGAAGGTCACTGGGAGGGCGATACCATTGCGCTTTCCCACGACGGCATCGATTTCCCGTCCTTGATAATCCTGGTAGTGGTAAAGCGTACCGCCGAAGGATTCGGCGTAAATCTTCAGATCCCGTTCACACAAAGCCTCAAACAGAAAGCCCAAGGTTTCCAGATCCCCCAACAGACTGGCAGGTGTGGCTTTCAGCAGGGCGCAGGCAAGGGACGGATCGCAGAAGTGACGCTTGACTGCCTGCTTGACCCGCACGGAAGAACGGATACCGGTGGAGAAGGGCGGCTGGTTGTCGGTGATGAAGAGCCTGTCGAAAATGTCCAGATATTCCTTGACCGTTTCCACATCGATATCCTCGTCGTCCACTTCCCGGATGTCATTTTTCAACGTCCTGTTGGTGGCCGTGGTGCTTTCGTTTCTTGCCAGAGAACGCAGGAGCAGACGCATTTTATTGGTGTTTCGCTTGATCCCGTCTATGCGGAAAACATCGTCATCAATGACCGCGTTCAGGTATTCCCCAGGAAGCAGGGCTGCTTGTTCTGCGGGAACATGAATACTGCCGGGCCATCCGCCCCGGATAATCAAATCAATCAGCTTCCGCAAATCCACCTCGCCGGTCATGGAAGGTGTCAGTTCGCCCCGGCACAGCTTTTCAAGAGAGACTGTGCCGGAAGAATTGCCGGATTCATATAATGACATGGGCCGCATACGCAGCTTCGCAATGCGGCCTGCGCCGCTGTGAAGGATTCCTTTGTGATTCGGCGTGGCAGAGCCAGCCAGGATATACTGCCCCTTTTGCGCAGACTGATCCACCTGATAACGGACTGCGTCCCAAATAGGGGGAACCTCCTGCCACTCGTCAATCAGACGGGGCTTTTCTCCCTCCAAAATCAAAGAAGGAGACATCTCTGCTAGCCTGCGGTTCTGAAAATTACCGGCTGGATCACCAATGAAAATCTTGCTGTTGCTGTGAAATAAGGAAGTCCAGGTCTTGCCGCACCATTTGGGGCCCTCCACACAAACAGCACCAAATGTCTTCAAGTATTCCTCAATTTTGGCATCCATAATGCGGGGCAAATAATTTTGCAGATCCATAACCGCTCACCTCTGGGGTTATTATACTCCAACCCGATTGATTTTACAACTACAATCCGATAGATTTTCGATTTTTAACCCGATAGATTATTGAAATCTAACCCGATGGATTATTTACCAGTTCCGTCATCAGCGTAACCCCCAGGCGGAGACCTTCCAGGAAGGCGAGGCGCTCATGCTCCTCGCAGAGGCCGCTGACCGTTGTGAAGATGGGGTCAAATTCCTCCAGGGACAGGTGCGGATACTGCCGCCGCAGTTTGGCAAAGCTGTTTTGTATCTTCTGGTTGTCGATGGGATTGTTTTCCGCATAGTTCCAGTAAAGAAATTCCATAACGGATTCGGCCCCTCCGTGATCTAGCGGATTCTGTTTGCAGTAGTCCTGCAAGGCTTTGATATCGTTCTGCATAGGCAGCACCTCCAAAATAGTTTGGGTGATGTTACCTTGGAAAACAGGAAATTACAAGTGGCTAAAGTGCCGAAATTACAGCCGCACTTATCCCGCCGCCCGTGCCGCTTTTTTCGTATCCATATAAGCCCTGCGCCAGATGTAGAGCGGACTGCCATAGTAAAGTGTTTTCAAAGCCTTAAGTGCGTTCTTCCTTGCTTTATACACCCCGTCAATGGTCAGCTCCAATTCCAGTGCCAGTCGGTTCGGGGGCTTCTTCTCATATCCGAAGACACCGTAGAAATGCCCCAGTATGTATTTGTGCCTTGCTTTCAGCCGGTCGAAAATCTCCGGCAGCAAGGACAGCCAGATTTTGTTCATCACGGTGTACTCTACAGACTCTACCGCTGGGAGCTGAATATCTGCAACGGCAGGCTCTTCCTGGGCATCCAGGAAAATGGCGTGGGTGTTATAGTTGAGAAGCTGCACGGCCTCTGATTCGGAAATGTTCATTGCGCGGGCGATGGCTGTTTCTTCAAATCCAGAGTCATGGTATAGCTGCTGCGCCCGGCGGATCTTTTTCATCTGCTGTTTGGACAACGACAGGACGCCGATATTCTGTTCCAGCCAGCGGTGCATGGCGCCTTGAATAAAAGGGTAAGCGTAGGTAGTCAGTTTCCCTTTGGCTGGATCGTAGGTGTTTCCCACGATCACTTCCCATAGCGCCAGTGTTCCCTCGCTTATCAGGTCTTCCAGATGATCCGGATTGTCCGTATGAAATGCCCTGGCGGATTCCGCTGCCAGCTTCCGGAGAAGCCCTCTGTTTTGCAGATAAAGCTGTTCCATTGCTTCTGTGTCATCAGGATTGTTTCTATACCGCTGCACCAGTTCTTCATTTGTCATGGGCTCGCCTCCACCCATAGACTACCATATCCTCTGTTCAAAATCGCTCCCTTCCTGTCGAATTTTCAGATTGCTTTTGTTTTTCTGGGTCTGCCCACCTTGCCGGATTTTCTCTCAACGCCGCACAGCTTACATAAGTTTTTCGTTTCCAGCGACTTTTCAAAATCCGCATTGCTGATATTGGGATTTAACCGCGCATCAAAATGCAGCTCTTCCGCTTTGCGGTAAAGGATTTGCCGTTGCTCGTCGGTAAGGTTGCCCCGCTTCACATCCTGGTTCAGCCGCTGGTAGCACCGGAACAGAGACTGCTTCATAGGATCGTCCTTCGCCTCTTCCTTCCTGCCTGTTTTCCGGTAGCCCAGCTGTCTGCAAGTAAAGGAGGGATTCTCCGGGTTGGGCAAATCGCAGTATTTTGTGTGATATCCCTTTGTCAGCAGGAAATAGCGCTTGCAGTATTCACACCGCCGTATGATGTGCCCCGCGCCCAAAGCCCGGTAGAAATCCATTTTCAAAAGAGTTTGCAGATTTTTGGCTTCGTAGTATTCGAAGATCTGAAACTCCCCAGGCTTTCCTTCCCTCGGAATAAAGCGCATGGTTATGGCATCTGCGTTGGTAAACAGTCCAGCGCGGGATCCCGGGTTGGCAATCAGCCGATCGGCGCGGGGATGGTTAAGGAAGTCATATAGGCTGGCGGCATAATTGCTGGGATTCAGCTGGACCAGCGGCGAGAGAAAACAGTTGATAAAGTTGTGGATCGTCATATTGAAAGACGCGATATCCTCCAGAATATTCCGGTAGCAC
The DNA here is from genome assembly GCA_030533415.1 of Eubacteriales bacterium. GTDB lineage: Bacteria > Bacillota > Clostridia > Oscillospirales > Oscillospiraceae > Faecousia. The sequence continues at coordinate 28,717 of JAUNJE010000002.1, forward strand.
TTGCAGATCCCTTGATAGACCAATAACTTTAGTCCTATATCTCCAGGGGCAATCGTTGCGGCGCCATGGAAATCCCGACGTGTAACTGAAATGACTGTTTTCTAGAGCATACCACCACCATGCTGGATTTTCCGAAAAAATCGCCCCGTGAGAGCCAAGGTTAAAGGCTACGGCAGGGAATCCGTTCCCGCCGGATAGGGGGCTTTTTCGGGGGGGATATTTCCCAAAAACGCCCCGTGAGACACCAGTACCAGGAAGGAGAAAGCTATGTATAAAATTTTTATCGGTGGCATCGTTACCGAGCCACCCACCCAGGAGCCGGGGATGACAGACCGGTGCTGTAACGCATTGGCCCCAGGCCCTGCCTGGAGGAAGCAATGCCACGAATGAGCAAGCGCAGAAAGCGGGAGCTGTCGTTCTTCTTAACGGAGTCCGGCAGAGTTGCCCACAACAAGAAGTGCCTGCGCTGTACCCATGATTGCAAACAGAGCTACCGTGCGGTCATCCTCGAGTGCAAAAGATTTGAAAGACGGTGGTAGCGGGGTTGCTCGGCAGATTGTCAAGCAAGTGCAACACTTTCGAGTAAAATTTCAGCCGGAGTTTTCCAGCCGAGACATTTTCTGGGACGGTTGTTGATGATGTTTTCAACGCGTTGAATATCATCGTCGGTCACTGTCCTGAAATCAAACCCTTTCGGAAAGAAAAATCTGATAATGTCGTTCGTGTTCTCGTTTGTTCCCCGCTGCCACGGTTTATGCGGCTCGGCAAAGTAGACAAGCGTATGTAGGTTCGCTTCTAACTTCCGGAATTCAGAGAATTCTGACCCATTATCTAAATTTATACTTTTGACAGGCAGCCCGGCCAACAGCTTCTCAATAACCAACCGGGTGCATTCCGCTGTCCGGTTTCTGAGCAGACCTATTTTCAAAAACCGGCTCTTTCTGTCCACCAGACTCACCAACAACCCTTTCCCAATACCGCCATAGACCGTATCGCAGATGCAGTGGTATAATGACCAGCTCAAGTACCACCCTAACTGGACGCTGGGGAACCGGTACATTGACGAGGGCATCACCGGCACCCAGGCAAAGAAGCGTCCGGCCTTTCTGCAAATGCTGGAGGACGCACGGCAGAGAAAATTTGACCTGATTGTTACCCGCGAGGTCTGCCGCTTTGCCAGAAACACGGTGGATACCCTGACCACCACCCGGGCGCTGAAGAACATCGGCGTGGAGGTCTATTTTGTGGAGGATAATATCTGGACCATGGATGGAGATGGCGAGCTTCGGCTCGCCATCATGGCTACTCTGGCGCAGGAGGAAAGCTGTAAGGTATCCGAGCGTGTGAAAGCCGGACAGCACGTCAGCCGGGAGAAAGGCATCCTGTACGGAAACGGCAATATCCTGGGCTATGACCGCATCGGAGATGGTCCATGATGCGGATAAGAAGGAATACTACTGCATGCGCTGCCAGTTTACCGGCTCCGAGGAAGCGGTGCTGGAAATGAACCAAATGGCCCGTGTCCACTACAGGGGCATGATGAAGCGCTTTACAGACTTTGAGGATTTTTCCGAATAATGCCACCAATAACGGCGGCTGACAGCGTCAGCCGCCGTTATTTTCCGGCCGGTTCCGCCCACCGCGGCGGCAGGGAAAATTTCTGCTGCCGGGAAAGTGGATGTTGACTGCGGCGGGCAGAACGGGTATGATAAGGAATACAGTATTTGAATGCAGATTGTCTGTGAATCCGGTGACCAAAACTGATACTGATATTCAATTAAAAAGTTTCATGAATGGATTTTTTAATAGGAAGATCATTATGAGACACGTTTTCGTGATTTTCTATCTTAAAAATCACGAAAACGGCACACCCACCGCAGTGGGCGTATATAGCGCCTTAGCGCGGAGTAACGCCGTCAGGCGGTGCCTTCTTTGTAAAAATGAAACATTTTTATAAAGAAACAGTATCAAATGGATAAAAATTCCCACAATAGCAAAACAGCACCAAAGCGGGAGGGGGAGAGAATATGTCTTGGAGCTTAGAGGAGGCCATTGCCTATTACCGGACTCAGGGGGCGCCTGGGGACCAAAGTGCGCTGATCGGCCTTTTGCGGGAGGTGCAGCGGGAAAATGGCGGCGGGATCCCGCTCCATACGCTGACAGCCATTGCGGAGGCTTACGCTGTGAAGGAAAGCTTTCTGCTGGCGGTGATCAAGCGGATTCCCAGCCTGCATCTGGCGGATACCAACTGCCTGGAGCTTTGCGCAGGGCCGAATTGCAGCAAATGCGGCCGTCTGGCGGCTTTCGTGGAGAAAACCTACGGAGAAAGTCCCAAAACAGTTACCTTAAAGTATGTACCCTGCATGCGCATGTGCGGTAAAGGCCCCAATATCCGGTGGAACGGTAAGCTGTACCATCAGGCGGACGAACAACTGCTGCGCCGCCTGATCGAGGGAAAATAAGCGGAAGCCCCATTGGCCCGATGCCCCGAGCATCCGGCCAATGGGGTGTGGTTTACCAAAAGAAGCAGTCCCTTTTTGTGGAAAATGTAGAAAAATGTTGAAAATGGATTCTGTTTCTGCTAATATGGTGGGTATCCTAATGAACCGGGTGATCGATATGGAAAAAACCTTTCTGCTTTCCCAAGGAGATCTGAAAATTCCCTGCAAGCTTTCACAGCCGGATTTCGGCGAGGTTCGCCGGGTCGTTTTGGGCGTCCACGGCCTGGGCGGAAGCGCCAATGACGAAATTCAGGTGGGCATCGCAGAGGAAATGGAGCTGTTTTATTCTGCCACGCTGCGGTTTGATTTTCCTGCCCACGGGGAAAGCCCCATGACCGATGCGGCGTTCACGTTGAAAAACTGTGTGGATTCGCTTCTGACCGTGGCCCGGTATGCCAGGGAGCAGTATGCCCAGGTGGAGGACCTGTGCATTTTCGCCACCGGCTTTGGGGCCTATGTGACGCTGGTCGCCCTGCAGGACCTGCTGGAAATGCCCGGACAGGTAAAGCTGGTGGTGCAGACCCCGTCGATCCTGATGCACGAAACGCTGCTGGCCATGAAGGGCATTTCCCGGGAGACCCTTTGGGCCATGGACCGGGTCACTCTGCAGGCGGAGCGGCCTTTTGATGTGACCTACAGCTTCTATGAAGAGCTGCGGGAGAATATCGCGATGACCGCTTACCCTATTCCGATGCTGATTCTCCACGGAGAGGATGACGCCTTTATCCGCATGTCAGATATTCAACAATTCCATCGAATCAACGAGCAGTCGAAGCTGGTCATCATCCCCGGAACCAGCCACCGCTTCCTGGAGGAGGGAGCTTGGGACATGGTGCTGGATTTGACCCGGGACTGGTTTGAATTTGAGCAGGTGCTGCTCAGCGATTGGAGCTGAGCAGAAACCGGCGGGAATAGCCCAATAAAGGGGATTGACAAAAATTTTTTATTCGGTTACCATTTCCATAAGAGTTGCCGGCAGCTCCCCATTTTCAAAAAGGAGAGCAAACTCATGTATCATGAATATTTCGCAGGGACGCACTATGAGACCGGGTTTCACTGGGGCGCCCGGTTGGCAAGGCACGGCAATTTTTTATTGGACAATATCGGACATCCCATTACGAAGGAACGGCTGGAGTTTTCCGCGGCCTGTGTTCCCAGCTATCAGGCCTATTTTCCGGAGATTCTGGAGGAGATCCAGGGCCTGGCGGACGGACAGCGCTGTGACATGGCAAAACTGCAGGCGTTTCTGCTCAGCATGTATGCCATGCCGCCGCAGCCGCATTGCTCCTGTTTTGCATTTTCCAGCGGTGGACAGGTCCTCCTTGGCCGCAACAGTGATTTTCTGCCCGGACTGCAAAAATACAGCATGAATGTAACCTACCGTTTTCCCTCCGGTGCCTGCTCCTTCACGGGAAACACCACAGCGTTTGTGGAAATGGAGGACGGTGTGAATGCCCATGGGCTTGCCGTTGGACTGACCTCCGTTTATCCCCCGGCGGTAAAGCCGGGAATGAATGGGGGAATGCTCCTGCGGTATTTTCTGGAAAGGTGCAAAACCACCCGGGATGTCCTGGAAAGCGTCCGAAGCCTTCCCATCAGCTCGGCCCAGACCTTCACTGTGGCGGATGCTTCCGGGGAGATCGCGGTGGTGGAATGCTGTTCGGAGGGGGTGGAGATTCTGCGGCCCGAAGAAAACAGGCCCTATGTCTGTGCCGTCAATACCTTCCATGGCCCCTCCCTGGGGCAATGGAAGGACACCGAAAGGGACGATTGGCACTCCGAACGCCGCTACCAAACCATGACGGATGTCCTGGCGCGGATCGGCACGGAAATGACCCTGGAGAAAGCAAAGGCCCTGCTGTCCGGGAGGTACGGCTTTCTGTGCCAGTATGACAGGAAAAGCGGAAAAGATACCATCTGGTCCGTCATCTACGATCTGAAAAACAGACAGGTCTTCCGCGCGGAGGGAAATCCGGCCCGGTGCAAATTTCGGGAGGATGGCCCGGGAGAAAACAGTTGCCATTTGGCGGGGAATCTGCTATAATCCTTATATCTGATGATGATTGGAGTTGAAAGAATGCGCACAATTTCTTGCTGATTTTTGGGCAAATGAAAAGAGCGGCCGGGACGCCGCTGGTTTTTCTATGCCCTTTTTGCAGGAAAGTGCGAAATTCTTTTGGCCGTGATGGTGCCCCCATGCCCGTATGGGAAAGGTGTGCTGCGCATTGGCTGCAAGAAGCGCTTTCTTGCAGCCAATTTTTTGTTTTGGGAGGGCAGCTATGTCTTTGATTCAAGTATCCAATGTAACCTTTGCCTATGACGGCAGCTATGAACCCATTTTTGAGAATGTCAGCTTTCAGATCGATACCAACTGGAAGCTGGGCTTCACCGGACGCAACGGCCGGGGCAAAACCACCTTCTTAAACCTTCTGCTGGGAAAGTACGCCTATCAGGGCAGCATCTCGGCGTCGGTTTCCTTTTCCTATTTCCCTTATTCCGTGAAGGAGAAAAGCAGCTTTGCCATCGATGTGGTGGAAGATATCTGCCCGGAATATGCCTACTGGCAGCTGGTCCGGGAAATGAACGCTTTGCAGCTTAGCGAGGAGGTTCTTTACCGCCCTTATGAGACCCTTTCCAATGGGGAGCGGACCAAGCTTCAATTGGCGGTGCTGTTTTTGAAGGAGAACAACTTCCTGCTGGTGGACGAGCCGACCAACCACCTGGATATTCAGGGCCGTGAGATCGTCAGCCGGTACCTTAACAGCAAGAAGGGTTTTATTCTGGTGTCCCATGACCGGGCATTCCTGGACGGATGTGTTGACCACATTCTTTCCATCAACAAGGCCAGTATTGAGGTTCAGCGGGGGAACTTTTCCTCCTGGTGGGAAAATAAGCAGCGGCAGGATGCCTTTGAGCAGGCGGAAAATGCCAAGCTGAAAAAGGAAATTCAAAGGCTGGAGGAAACGGCCCGGGAAAAGGCCCAGTGGTCGGACCGGGTGGAAGCCACAAAAATCGGCTTCGGCCCCTGTGACCGGGGCTATATCGGCCATAAGGCGGCGAAAATGATGGCCCGGTCCAAGGCCATTGAAACCCGCCAGCAGGCGGCCATTGCGGAAAAGGCCGGGCTTCTGAAAAACATCGAGCGCAGCGGCGACCTGAAAATCTTCCAGACCCCCTTCCATGGTAAGCGGCTGGTTCAGCTGAAGGATGTGTCCATTGCCTATGGGGAAAAGCCGGTATGTGAAAACATCAGTTTCACCGTCAGTCAGGGGGACCGGATTGCCCTGCAGGGGGCCAATGGCTCCGGAAAGTCCAGCATCCTGAAGCTTCTTTGCGGGGAGGCGGTTCCCCACACCGGCGAAATGTGGAAGGGAAACGGTCTGAGAATCTCCTATGTGGCCCAGGATACCTCCGGCCTGCGGGGAAGGCTGGCGGATTTTGCCAAAGACAGCGGGATTGAAGAGAGCCTGTTTCTTGCCATGCTGGCGAAGCTGGACGTGCCGAAAAGTCAGATGGAAAAGGATATGTCTGATTTAAGCGCCGGGCAGAAGAAAAAGGTGCTGCTGGCCAAATCCATCTGCGAGCCTGCGCACCTGCACATCTGGGATGAGCCGATGAATTATATCGATGTCATCTCCCGGATGCAGATTGAGGCGCTTTTGCGGCAGTACCAGCCTACGGTTCTATTTGTAGAGCATGACCGGGCGTTCTGTGAAGCGGTCGCCACAAATGTTATTACACTGTAAAGGCTATGAAATTCGGATGGGCCGCCGGGAAATCCCGGCGGCCCTGTGCAGTTACGGAGCGGGCATTTTGCCCGCCGGAAAAGGGGCTTTACAATTCGGCTTCTTCGTGATAGAATTGTTGCGAGCGCAACGATTATGAAAGGGAGCGTTTTTATGGCGAAACTGATTCGTGACATTACAGAAATTACCCGCTGTGGCTCCCAGTACCGGGCGGAGCACCTGGCCCGGATGGGGCTGAAAGGCTGCCATGCCAGCTATCTGCTGGAGATTTGTACCGATCCCGGCATCTCCCAGGAAACCCTGGCCAAGCGGATCTGCATCAACAAAAGCAATGTGGCCCGGCAGACAGCGGCGCTGGAGGAGGCTGGCTTCGTGACCCGCAGTCCCAGCCAGACGGATAAGCGGATCATGCGGCTGTATCCCACCGAGAAGACCCTGGCCCTGCTGCCCGAGATTCGGCAGACGCTGTCGGACTGGAGCCGGTACATCACCCAGGACCTGTCTTCCCAGGAGCGGGAGCAGCTGGCGTCGATCCTGGTAAAAATGAAGGGCCGCGCCACTACGTGGATGGAGGAGCATTGAGATGTCCGCATTGAAGCGATATTTACGCCCCTATTATGGCTATATGCTTGTGACCATGACCATCAAGCTGCTGGGGGCCGTGCTGGAGCTGCTGATCCCCAATCTTATGGAAATCATCCTGGACGAGAAGGTACCTGCGAGAGACCGGCAGAGCATTTTCCTCTTTGGCGGCCTGATGCTGCTGTGCGCCGCCGGATGCCTGGGCTGCAACATCCTGGCAAACCGAATGAGCGCCGTCAGTTCGGGAAAAATCACCTTGGCCGTCCGCCATGACCTGTTTCGGAAGCTGGAGGGACTTTCCGCCCGGCAGATGGATTCCCTGACGGTATCCTCTGCCGTGTCCAGGCTTACCAGTGACACCTATAATATTAACCAGCTGCTGGCAAGGGTTCAGCGGATGGGGGTGCGGGCGCCTATCCTGCTGCTGGGCGGCGTTGCCATGATGCTGAGCATGGATGCGCCTTTGGCCCTGGTGCTTGTCGCCATGCTGCCTATCATCGCCGTGGTGGTGTATTTCGTTACGAAAACCAGCATTCCCCTCTACGCAAAACAGCAGGCCGTACTGGATAAAGTGGTTCGGACGGTGCAGGAGAATATCACGGGGATCCGGGTCATCAAGGCCCTGAGCAAAACCGATTACGAAAAGGGACGCTTCCACGCGGTCAATGAGGAGCTTACCGCCGTGGACCGTAAGGCAGGCGCGGTAACCGCCATCACCGACCCGGCGGCCTCCCTGACGCTGAACCTGGGGCTGACGCTGGTGGTGGTCATCGGCGCCCTGCGGGTCAACAGCGGCGCCTGCAAAAGCGGCGTCATTGTGGCGTTTTTGCAGTATTTTACCATGATCCTCAATGCCATGTTGGGCGTTACCCGGATTTTTGTCATGTGGTCCAAGGGAACGGCCAGTGCCCGCCGGGTTGGCCAGGTGCTGGAAACCCCGGAGGACCTGACAGTGCTGGCAGCGGCGGAGCCGGAGGCGGATGCGCCCCATATTGCATTCCGGGATGTGACCTTTTCCTATACGGGGGTGGGGACGAACCTGGACAGGCTGTCCTTCCGGCTGGAGCATGGCCAGACCCTGGGAATTTTAGGCCCCACCGGTTCCGGTAAGTCCACCATTTTGAATCTGCTGCTGCGGCTGTATGACCCGGACCAGGGGCAGATTTTGATCGACGGGGTGGATGTGCGCGCCATTCCCAGAGAACAGCTGCGGAAAAAATTCGGGGTGGTTTTCCAGAATGATTTCGTTATGGAGGGAACCATTGGGGACAATCTGCGCTTTTTCCGGGATCTGCCCGGTGATGCCCTGGCCCGGGCGGCGGAGGATGCCCAGGCGGACTTCATTCGGGAAAAGGAAGGACAGATGGACGGGCAGGTCATGTCCCGGGGAAACAATCTTTCCGGCGGGCAGAAGCAGCGCCTGCTCATTGGCCGTGCCCTGGCGGCAAATCCGGAGATTCTGGTGCTGGACGACGCCTCCTCCGCCCTGGACTACCGGACGGACGCCAACCTGCGCCGCGCCCTGCGGCAAAATTACCGCCATACCACCACGGTGGTGGTGGCCCAGCGGATCAGCAGCCTGCGCCATGCGGACCTGATTCTGGTACTGTCGGATGGCGTGGTCATTGGCGCAGGAAAGCATGAACAGCTGATGGAAACCTGTGCGGAATACCGCGAGATCGCCCGCATCCAAATGGGCACCGGGAAGGAGGCTATGTGATGGCAAATTCCAACCTGATTGGCAGCGGCCCCATGGCCCGGGGAAAAAACAGCGGCGACAAGCGGAATTTTTCCAGCGCGCCTTTGAACAAGGGGCGGATATTCATCCGCCTGTGGCGGTACCTGGGACGAAACCGGGTGCTGCTGGTACTGGCGCTGGTGCTGTCGCTGAGCAGCAGCCTGCTGGCCCTTTATGGGCCGAAGCTGTCCGGCGAGGCCATCAACGCCATTGATGTGGGAACGGGGCAGGTGGACTTTGATACGGTTTCCCGCTGTGCCATCCTCATGGCCGTGTTTTACACCAGCGCGGCGGTCCTGACGTACCTTCTGAACATTGTTATGATCCACCTGTCCCGCCGGGTGTCCAAGCAGATGCGGCATGATGTTTTTGAGAACCTGACGGCCCTGCCGGTGGGCTTCTTTGACCGGTATCAGACCGGAGACATCATCAGCACCATCACCTATGACGTGGATACGGTGAACCAGTCCCTTTCCACGGACCTTCTGCAGGTGCTGCAAAGCATCATTACGGTGAGTGTGTCCTTTGTGATGATGCTGACCATTGCTCCGGCGCTCGTGCTGATTTTTGTGGTGACGGTTCCGGTGACCGCGCTGTTTACCCGGTGGCTTGCGGCCCGGGTGCGGCCGCTGTTCCGCCGCCGCAGCGCCAGGCTTGGCCAGCTGAATGGCTTCGTAGAGGAAATGCTGTCCGGTCAGAAAACCATCCGGGCCTATGGCCGGGAGGAAGCGGTGCTGGAACGCTTTGACGAGAAAAACCGGGCCGCAGTAGATGCCTACACCGTGGCGGAGGCCAACGGCACCATCACCGGACCCTCCGTCACCTGCATCAACAATGTGTCCTTGGCACTGCTGTGTGTATTTGGCTCTCTGCTGTTCCTCCAGGGGCGGATCGGGCTGGGGGACCTTTCCAGCTTTGTCCAGTATTCCCGGAAGTTTTCCGGGCCTATCAATGAGGTGGCCAATATCATCTCCGAGCTGCAAAGCGCCATTGCCGCGGCGGAGCGGGTCTTTGGCCTGATTGACGCGGAACCGGAGGCGGCGGATGCCGCCGATGCCGCCGTATTGCGGCAGGTGCGGGGGGATGTGGAGCTTCGGAATGTGGACTTTTCCTATGTTCCCGGCTGTCCCATTATCCAGAACCTGGAGCTTCACGCAAAGCCGGGGTCCCTGACGGCGATTGTAGGTCCTACCGGCGCCGGGAAAACCACCATTATCAATCTGCTGATGCGGTTTTATGATGTGGAAGGAGGCGCCGTGTGCGTGGACGGACGGGATGTCCGCACGGTGACCCGTGCATCCCTGCGCCGGGCCTATACCATGGTTCTGCAGGATACCTGGCTGTTCCATGGGACGATTTTTGAAAACATTGCCTATGGAAAGCCAGGCGCTACCATGGAGGATGTGGTCAGAGCCGCCAAGGCGGCCCATATTCACTCCAGCATTTCCCGTCTGCCCCAGGGCTATGACACGGTGCTGTCCGACAATGGCACATCCATCTCCAAGGGCCAGAAGCAGCTGCTGACCATTGCCAGGGCCATGCTGCTTGATGCCCATATGCTGATTCTGGATGAAGCGACCTCCAATGTGGATACCCGGACGGAGCAGCAGATTCAGGCGGCCATGCGGGAGCTGATGAAGGACAAAACCTGCTTCGTTATTGCCCACCGGCTGAGCACCATCCAGTCTGCAGACCATATTCTGGTGCTGAACCAGGGGCAGGTGGTGGAACAGGGCAGCCATGAGAGCCTGATGGCGCGAAATGGCTTCTACCGGGAACTGTATGAAGCCCAATTTGACACGGTGTCTTCCTGAAACATCAGGAAGACACCACCCCAGGGAGCGCTTGACGGATTCGCCGTTTTGCGGTATAATGAAAACGTATTAGGCGAAACGCCTCGATCCACGTCTGTTAGGGAAAATCCTGACAGGCGTGTTTTTTCTGGAAGGAAGGTATGTACGATGGGTCAAGAAAAGATCAAAGCAAATAAGCTTTGGCCGCTGCTGCTGGTGGTGCTGGGAAACACGCTTTACGCCGTGTCGGCAAAGCTATTCCTGCTGCCGGCGGGACTGATCAGCTGCGGAACAACGGGCATCGCCCTGGTGGTGAACCAGCTGACGGGAATTCCGCTTTCCGGCTTTATTTTTGCCTTTAACCTTGCCATGCTGTGCCTGGGGTGGTGGCTTCTGGGGAAGCAGTTTGCCCTGACCACTGTTTTCTCCTCCCTGTTCTATCCCATCGCCCTGGAAGTCCTGGACCGGACCTTGGGAGATGTCCACGTTACGGAGGATATCTGGCTGAATGTGGTTTTTGCGGGTTTGGGCTTGGGCTTAAGCATTGGTATGGTCATGCGGGGCGGCGCTTCCACCGGCGGCATGGATATTCCGCCGCTGATTTTGAAAAAATTTCTTCGCATTCCCGTGTCCGCCAGCCTGTGGGCCTTTGATTTCTGCATTCTTCTGGCGCAAATGATGTACCACACCCTGGAGGACCTGCTCTATGGCGTTGTGCTGCTGATCATGCTCTCCGTTGCTCTGAACAAGGTGATGCTCCTGGGCACCAGCAGGACGGAGGTCAAGGTCGTCAGCCCCAAGGCATCCCTCATTCGGGACGCCATTCTCTCCCAGGTTGACCGGGGCGTTACCCTGCTCCATGGCGAAGGCGGCTATCTCCACGCTTCTACGGAGGTTATTTTGAGCGTCGTATCCAACCATGAGATGCCCAAAATCGAACGGCTGGCCAGGGACATTGATCCGGACTGCTTCATGATCGTCAGCCGGGTGACAGAGGTCTGGGGCCGGGGCTTTAGCCGCAGCAAGCGGTATGCACCCGGGTCGGAACCATAAAAATACGGCCACGCAAAAAGCCGCTGTCCGGGAAGGAAAATCCCTGGACAGCGGCTTTTTGTATTTGTTTTGCGGCTAATGCGGTCAGGCCAATATTTCCAGCAATTGCGTCAGAGTGCGGATTTCAAGATCCGCTTTTTGATCTTGGGAAGAAGGAACCTGCATGCCGCCGAAGCCGTTTTTGATCCACGCGGTCTGGTATCCCAGCGCTTTGGCGGGACGGATATCGTTGTCCAGCCGGTCACCGACCATCATGGCCTCCTGAGGCTGGCAGTTGGCCCGTTCCAGGGCAAGCTCAAATATCCGTGGGTCCGGTTTCGCGGCCCGGCAATCCCAGGAGGATACGACCACCGAAAAATATTGCGCGATGCCCCATTGCCGCAACCGCTCCTGCAGCCCCTCCGATTGGTTCGCGATAATGCCCAGGCTGTAGCGTTTTGAAAGCGCCGCAAGCACTTCCGGGGCATCTGCATATAACGATTCCAATTCATGGCGGTAAGGCGCGGTCTCATGTAAGTGAAATTTTTCTATAACGGTTCGGTATTGGGGCAAGCACCGCAGGGACGCCTGTACAATTTCCTGATAGATGCGCTCCGGGGTCAGGCCCAGGGCTTTGGCTTCTGCCGTTTGCGCCTGTTCCTTGCACCGCTGTTCCCAAACCCGGTCCTCATTGACCAATGTATAGCCGATATCAAAAAAGATGTATTTCAGCATACCAGCTGCCCGTTTACGGTGTCTACGAATTTCAGGAATGCGGAACGCCCCTCCGGTGTGTTCTTATACACGCCGGCATCCTCCAGCACTGCGGCAAACACCTTGCCGGTCTCCTGCATCAGGATGTCCATAACCGTTTCCTCTGTGAAGGTATGGCGTGTTTTCAGCTCTTCCACCCAATCCGCATGTTTGGACAATACCGGGTCGGCCCCGATATCTTTGCCTGCCAGGATTGCGGCAGCCAAGCCGGTCAGCTCGCCCTTTAAGCGGCTGGGCAGCACGGCTAGGCCCATGACCTCGATCAGGCCGATGTTTTCTTTCTTGATGTGGTGCTTGTCCGCGTGAGGGTGGAATACGCCCAGGGGATGCTCCTGGGTGGTAATGTTGCACCGCAGAACCAGATCCAGCTCGTACTGCTCCCCCCGGCGCCGGGCGATGGGGGTGATGGTGTTGTGGGGTTCCCCGTCGGAGAAGGCAACGACCCCCGCGCTTTCGTCGGAATAGCCCCGCCAGGATGTCAGAATCTTGTCCGCCAGCCCGGCAATTCTTGCCGGGTCCGCTCCGGTCAGGCGAATGACGCTCATGGGCCATTTGACGATGCCCGCATGGATATCCTCATAGCCCTGGAAGGAAACTTCCGTTTCGATTCTGGCGCGCTCCATGGCGAACTGGTAATGGCCGCCCTGGAAATGCTCATGGCTCAGAATGGAGCCGCCCACAATGGGCAGGTCCGCATTGGAGCCGACAAAGTAATGGGGGAAGGCCTTTACGAAGTCCAGCAGCTTTTCGAAGGCCGCCCGGTCGATCTTCATGGGGATGTGCTGGGCGTTGAATACGATGCAGTGCTCATTATAGTAGACATAGGGAGAGTATTGCAGGCACCAGTCCGCGCCGCAGATCTCGATGGGCACGATCCGGTGGTTTGCCCGGGCAGGGTGGTTCATGCGGCCTGCGTAGCCCTCGTTTTCCCGGCAGAGCTGGCATTTGGGATACCCGGACTGGGGGGCGTTCTTGGCGGCGGCAATGGCCTTGGGGTCCTTCTCCGGCTTGCTCAGGTTGATGGTGATATCCATTTCGCCGTATTCGCTTTCGTACTTCCAGCGCATGTCCTTGGCGATGCGGTAGCGGCGGATGTAATCGGTGTCACAGCTGAATTTGTAGTACCAGTCGGTGGCCGTGATAGGGCTGTCCGCATACTTTTCCCGGAAGGTGCGGATAACTTCCCGGGGCATGGGCGTCACGGCCCCCATGAGCCGGGTGTCAAAAATATCCCGGGCGGTGATGTTGTCTTCGCACAGGCCCTGGGCGACCGCGTAATCCAGAAGGCCCCGGAGAATCTCCTCCAGATCTTCTGTCTGTGGTTCGTCCGAAGGTGCGTAATCGTCCTTGCAAAGCAGATCCAGCAGCCGGTTGGTCAGAACCTGATGGTCGACAGGCTCCGCAAGCCCGCGGTTCATGGCGTAGGATACCAGAGAATCAATATAGGTTTCGATTTTCATATAACCGCTCCTTTTTTATACTGATATTCCATTAAAAAGCTTCATTCACAAGAATTGAACTTTTTAATAGGAAAATCATAATGAGATGCGTTTTCGTGTTTTACTATCTTAAAAATCACGAAAACGGCAGCGCCGTCAGGCGGTGCCTTCTTTATAAAAATGAAACATTTTTATAAAGAAACAGTATTAATGCGAATCAAGCGTTGAATTGTTTGGAAAGAACGGGAAAACACACCAGTTGTCATCCTGAGCGAGCGGAGCGAGTCGAAGGATCTTGGCACTTAAGTTACGTACCAAGAAAAAGCAAATGCGAAGATCCTTCGACTCCGCCGCCTTTGGCGGCGACCCTCAGGATGACAGCCGTTCAGAATGCTTTCACTGTTTCAACTCTTGATTCACATTATTACACTTCCATCTCTACGCCGCCCTGGGGACGGATGGACAGCACATGGCAGGCGCCCTGGCCCAGCACGGCGTCAATGCCCGCTTTGAATTCGTCCAGGATATCGAACGGGACAAAGGCCTGTACAGTGCCCGCAAAGCCGCCGCCGTGGACCCGGTAGGCGCCCCGGCCGTTCAGATAGTGCTCGCACAGCGCCAGGGAAACCGCCACGTCCTGGTGTGCCTTGTAGCCTGAGGGGATAACATTCTGTAAATACATATAGGAGGAGTACCCGCTCTGCTTTACCAGACCCAGGAATTTTTCAAAATCTCCGGCCTTCAGTGCCGCCACCTGCTGGGGAACTCTCGCGTTCTCCTGATAGATATGGACCGCCCGCAGCACAGCACGGTCACCGCATTCTTTCCGCAGGGCGGGCAGTTCGGCATAGAAGTCTTTTTCGCTGATCTGCGTCAGCACATCCTTGCCGAAATGGGCGCAGACGGCCCTCAGCTCTCCGGGAACGGCGGCGTATTCGTCGGTCAGGTCCGCATGGCTTGCTTGGCTGTCGATGATGCACAATGCGTGGCCGCAGGAAGCAAAATCAAAATCCACCGGCTCGATAATGGGGTTGTCCTTGTCGAAGAAATCAATGGTCACAAGATTTCCCACTGCGGAAGCCATCTGGTCCATCAGGCCGCAGGGCTTGCCGAAGAACACGTTTTCCGCGTACTGGCCGATCATGGCGATTTCCGGCTGGGAAACCCTGCCGTCAAAGAACAGCCCGTTAATGACCGTTCCGATCAGCACCTCATAGGCAGCGGAAGAACTCAGTCCGGAGCCTGGCAGGACGGTGGATTCGCAGTAAGCGTCAAAGCCCTTGACCGCGCAGCCCATCTGGGCAAACCGGGCAGCCACGCCCCGGATCAGGGCGGGGGTGGAGTTGATCTCCGCCTCCACAGGCGCCAACTCGGTAATACTTACCTCGCTGACAGGGTAGCCCTTGGAAAGAATACGGATGGTGTTCGTGCCATTGATGCGGACTGCCGCCCGGGTATCCAGATTTACCGCCGCCGCCAATACCCGGCCCCGCTGGTGGTCGGTATGGTTGCCGCCGATCTCGGTACGGCCGGGAGCGGAAAAATAGCGTTCCGGTGTGCCGCCGAAAGCCGCAGCAAACCCGGCGTCCAAAATTCGTTTCTCCTCCGGGGAAAGAATAAGTGCAGACATAAGAATCCTCCCAAAGATAGGCCGCAGAAGGCAGGCCATTTTTCATGCTTTTACATTTTTTATTATACAGGATTCTGACGAAAATGGAAGAGTTTTTCTGCTGATTTTTTCAAAGCACCCCAGGGAAACGAAAAAATTGTAAAATACCCCTTGACAAATTGCGCAACTGTGCTATAATACAAAAGCTGTCTAATGCATGGGGATGGCTCAGCTGGGAGCCCGGTTGAAGCGGTTACGCACCCCTCTTTTCAAAACTTAATAAACTCATTTCTTCCCATCTGGGGGTATAGCTCAGCTGGGAGCCCAAGCAATCCAGTTACGCACCCCACTTCTTAAAATTTAATAATTATCACTTAGTTAGCTTTATCCATAGATTCGGGGGTATAGCTCAGCTGGGAGAGCGCTTGAATGGCATTCAAGAGGTCAGCGGTTCGATCCCGCTTATCTCCACCACAAAGGTTAGCTAAGTGCTAATGAAAACACCTAGAATGGAAACATTTTGGGTGTTTTTCTTTTCCCCTGTTGGGGGTATCGCTCGCTTGGGGTATGGCTGTTTTTCTGCACTTTTCTGCCATTTTGCCATCTTTTTTCGCTATGCAGGCGGCTGAGCGATACCCCCAATTTTAGGCTGAAATATCCAGCCCATTCAGGAACTGATTCAGGTCAAAATTGAACTCTACATTCAATTTGTAGTCCCGGAAAACCTCTACCCGTCGGATCATGCAATTTACGATCATCTTTTTTGCTTCAAAGGTGGCGTGGTCATAGAGGTCAGCCCAGGAGATCAGTTCTTCATACTGGCTGGTCAAATGATTCAGAAGCTGTTCCTCGCTCAAAACAGCAGCTTCCGCTTCTTCATACTGATTTCTGAGTTCTCTGCACTTCGCTTCGGAATCCCGGATCAGTCCGGCAAGGGTATCCTGAGAAAAAGCACTCTCGCCCTGGATGCTGCGGACAATTTCTGCCCGGAGCACATTCAAGGTTTCTGTGGCTTTGCTCAGTTCGGCCTTTACCGCCGCCATGTGGGATTTCCGAAGGTTCAGTTCCTTGGCATATCTTGCCTGAATCAAATCGTTCTTGGAAATGCCCTTCATCTTGCGGAAGATTCCCCGGATCATCTTGTCGATGATATCATTCAGAATGTGCATGGTGTATCCGGTGGGGCCGTCACATTCCGTTTGCTTTCTGGTCTTGCCGTAGCAGACATAGCGGATGCGGGGCGTTTTGTCCATAGTACCATCCCGCAGGCGGCGATACTTTCCGCTGGTGGTAAGGCTCAGCCTTGCACCGCAGTGACCACAGAACACATTGCCAGCCAGCAGGGACTGTCCTCTGGTATTCAAAGGAACCGTGGGCTGCTCCCTTGCATGGTCAGCCCGCTCCTCCCGGATTCTCTGGGCAGTTTCAAACTGCTGGGGTGTAATAATCTGTAATTCTGGAATCACCTCGGAGCGGCTGTCACCGGAACGAAGTACCCCGGTATAGGTGAGGTTGCAGAGAATCCCACGAATAGACGCATGGTGCCAGTTCTTCCCGGCGCGGGTTCGGTAGCCAAGATGGTTCAGGTAAGTTGCGATCCGCTGAGCGCCGTAGCCCTCGCTGGTGTACTTGTCAAAAATCAGACGAACGACAGCAGCTTCTTCCTCGTTGATTTGCAAATCCAGAAGCTCATGCTTTTTCTTGTTCAGCCGTCCGTTTTTCACCAGATCGTAGCCGTAGGCCGCAAAGCCGCCCTTAAAGTGACCGGCTTCCACAAGCTGACCCAAACTGGTGCGGGTACGGATGGAGGTTTTTTCACTTTCCCCATCGGCCTGCCAGAAGCGGATGTAATTCAGCAGCTTGTCCGTGTGGTTGTCAAACCGCTGCTCCCCTTCCTGGGTGCTCCAAACCTGAATGCCGTGCTTGCAGAACCACTCCACAACGAAGGGCGTTTCGTCTGCGATTCTGCCAATGCGGTCAAACATGAAAACCAGGAAGATGTCAAACTCTCCTCTGGCCGCCATGGCCTTGATGATTTGCAGCTTGTCCCGGGATTCGGCACGAACCTTATGCCCGGACACGCCTTCCTCCTGTTCCTCATGGACGATTGTCCAGCCCATCTTCGCGGCAAAGCTGTGACAGGCTTTTCGCTGCATGGGAATATCAGCCTCATGGTTTTCGGTATAGTCCACCTGCTTGCCCGTGGATACACGGTACAGGCAGCAAACTCGGTTTTGATTTGTCATTGTTCGGTACTCCTTTCATCTTCTGAAAGGGGTATCTTTGTATGGGATGTGGAATTGTCAAGGTGCACATCCTCATTATATCCACTGTCGCCCCAATCCGCAAGTGTAAAAGCGGAATTCATCAGAATATCCCGGATTCTGAAAAAGGTCTCCGGCATAGGCAGCTTGGAAAAGGTGGCGTACACTTCATGTCCATCCACCAGAAATGTTTTTTGAATACAGTCTGTTATACGCAGTTCCTCCCTGGTCGCTTCCCGATTCCTCCGTTGGATACATAGAGCGTTTTCCTATGGATGGCAGCGGCCTTGCGACAAATTGTTGATGTGATTGATTTCATAATGAACACTCCTTTTTCAGTTGTCATTTTGAGATTACAAAATCTGACCGCCAAGCGATCATCGGTGAATCGTCTCCTTTTGCTTCTTCTCTTTGGCAATGGCTGTCTGTGTCTGTCGAGCTAATTCCAGTGCACGGTCAAAAACCTGTGTTCCCATGTGCTTTCGGAGCAAATGATAGTCAGACAGTTCTTGATTCATCTGCGCCTCCCTGTCCTCAGATTCCGTTAAGCGAGTCTGGAGCCGATCCACCTGACGGGTGAGATTTTCATTGCGGTGCAAGAGCTGCCGGCACTTTTCTTTCAGGTTGACACACTGAGTGTATAGTTTCAGAAGCAGTTTACCGAAGTGTGCCATCATGGGGATAATCCGGGAGCGGTAGCCCTTGGCGGATTCCAACGGCGTGGGTGTAGGGAGCCATTCATCCGGCGGACGGATAAATTCGGCGGCATACTTTTCCGCATTTTTCATCCCACTGGACAATGCCCTGTACTGCTCCTGAATGGCATCCCGATTCTGCTTGGCGGTATTCAGCTCTGCCTCTGTGGAATTCAGCTTATCCGAGGCAGCTTCCAAATCGGAGAGCAGAGACTCCATGTCATTCTGTTTTTCGCTGACCGCTTCCCGGAGCTGTTCCAGCCGCTCCTGCTCAGCCTGAACCTTAAACTGTGTCACTGTCAGATGTTCCTCGGTGCTGCCGCGTTCGCCGCGCTCCACATCGGTGTATCCGGCGGCGCGCATGGCGTTGAAGAAATCATCCTGAAGGACACTGTAGGATTTTTTCAGAATCGGTTTTCCTTTTGCGGTCAGAATGGGATTTCCGTTCTCGTCCAGAGAAGGCTGTGACTGCCACTTCTTACTGCTGCTGACCTGCATGATCGTTTCCTTCACGGTGCCAACCAGTGATTTGTCCTTGCAGCGCTTGCTCCAAAGAATCTGTTTTTCAACAACCGGGATGTACACAACATGGAGATGGTAGTGGTATACATCTTCTCCCAGAGCTTCGGACATAGCCCGGTTCCGTTCGTCTGCGTGCATCACAGCGGAGAGGATGTACTGCTCACCACCTACAATATCCACGGCGGCTTTGTAGGCATCGGCATAAAACTGTTTTGCAAATTCATAGCCGCCGTGATTGTAGAAGTAAGCGGAGTTCACATCAAAGATCAGTTCACCGTAGAGGTTGGCATTTTCTTTTAGACCACGGGTCGAGATGACACCATCAGCCTTCATCTGCTCAAACATTTCTGCATAACTGCCTGTGGGTGCTTTGAGATGAACATTGTAAGAGAGCCGCTCCGGTACGATATCCGGGTTGGTATAGGATTCCTTTTCCCGCTCATTGTGTCGTTGGGCGTTGGTGATTTTGGAAGCAGTCAGATTTACATTTCTTGCTACGGTACGGTCAATACCGTCGTTTCTTGCCATTGGGGGTTCAATCCTTTCTTTATTCATTTTTGGTTTCGGGAAGCCACGGGGGAGCACTTCTGCGGAAGTGTAATAACCCACTATGATTCTTTCATCCTACGGCTGCAAAGTATCGTGGGCTCTCCGAGGGGGAACGGGGGATGCGGCTTCTGCGGAAGCCTCTGCCGTGGATTACAAGCGGTACCCACTTTGCAATTCCACGGCACGGACAGCGGTGATTTCCCAACCGAGTAGGGCAGTCACCACTGTCCGCTGTCTGAGAGAAAACCGTGATGTTCTCTCAGACGATCCACGCTGAACTCTGCGGATTTCATCGTGGGGACGGGAGATGCGAGGGGCAGGATGCGTGTGGAGATGCGGGCGGGAGCATGATTACTCCCTCTTTTTCTGCCAGACGATTTCATAGCCCAGCACGTCGGCAAGCTCCAAAACTTCCTTGTAGCGGATGCTCTCCCGCTGGAGCTTGGCGGACAGATTAGAGACGCTGTCGCTCCATCCGTATTCATCGGAAAGCAGATCAACCACCTGCTGCATGGTCATACCGGCACGGACGATCTGTGCCCTTAATTCATTGCGTACATTCATTGTGATAAACCTCCATAAAAATAGTGATGAAAATAGCGAAGTCGGTGCGCCCTACGGCGTATCCGCTTCGCTGGTGAGTGAAAAATGTGTAAATAGGGAAATCTGTTCAGAATTTCCGTGATGATGTCCTGTTAACAGGTGACCCTATCCCACTTTCCTGTTTCGTGGGATTTGGTTGGAAACGGTGAAAAGCCCCGCGATTCTGTGAAAATGATTCGCGGTTCAAAGAAGCGCGATTTCGTGAAATCGTTTTATTTGGCAGTGGAAAACTTTCCGATTTCCACTACCCCTGATTTTCAAACCCCAGAAACAGGGGGGCATCTCCACAAGATGAACACTTTTGATACAGGTGAACATAGCGTGATATGCTGCGTACATACGTACAGAAGTCAGCCGGACACTCATGTGTCCCAGCCCCCTGGTACGTACGTACGCGGTTATTCACCGTAAAAACCATTTATATTAGGTCTTGCGACTGCTTCAATTCCCATAAAGCCCCACACCCGCCGTCCGGCAGGATTGGTCACATTGTTGCAGTGTTCCAGATTGTACTTGCTGGCATTGGCAACCACGGCGTCACTAAAGCTCCGGGATTTCAGCGGTGCCAAATTGTTTTCATCACACCACATTCTGTAAATGGAATACAGATCTTTGGAGCTGATGGAAGCATCTGCTTTGAGCCGGATATATCCATCGGATTCCAAAAACGAAAAGATGTTGTTGTTATCCCGCTTCACCGCTTCCCGGTTTTCTTTGATACGGTCACTCTCCGTGAACTTGAAGTTGTTGGCGACCAGCCGCCTAAGTCCCGCAAACGCCCAAAGGAAAATACCCTCTGCTTCGGCTTTCAGCTTTTCCGCAAGGTCAGGATCATCCACCCGCCCGGCAGGCTTTCCCTTTGTTGCCAGCACAAGCTGTCTGCGATAGAAACCATCGCTGCGGTCATAGAGTGCCTGCAAGTCGCCGTTGCTGAATGCCAGCAGGCGGACGAACATCCATCCTTGATAGCTCTGTGTGCGCTTACGCTCCAAATCCATTTTGCCCTGCGCGGTGACAATGGATTTGACGTAGTTGGTTTTCCGCAGCGCATCCATTTGCATATCGTCATCCACACACAGCAGAATGTGTTCTAAGTCGGCACGGGCAAACCGATCCTCGGATATCTTTCCGATGCTTCCGTCTTTCATATTCGTTCCGAAGATGCTGCCGAGCATTGCGCCAATCTGAGACTTCCCCTCGCCGCCGCTGCCCTTAATGATCATCATGCGCTGCCCCTTGTTGCTGGGAATCAGGCAGTAACCGAGAAACTCCTGTAAAGTGGGAATGTCCTCCGGGTACAGCAGGTCATTCAGAAACCGCAGCCATAAAACCGGCTCCGGGGCATCTGGGCGATATGCAACCGGCAGACGATTCCGAACGATCTGCGGTCTACCCTCTATGAATGTTCCATCCAGAAGCAGCGTGCCATTGGCGAGGTGAATGCGATCCGGTTCCGGTGGAAAGTCCTCCACCTGGGCTTCCAGTTTCAGCACCTCCAGAATGTTGCCGATCTTCTGCGGGATGCCGTTCACTGCACAGCATTTCAGTTCTTCATAGATTTCTCCCCGGAGGGAAAGATCGTCCGTCACCCGACCATCGGGCGTGAAAAAGGCTCTGTTTGTGAAAATGATTCTGTGTGCTCGCAGAAACTCCTCACAGAACAGAGCCTCATTGATGTTCTTCCCGTCAAACCAGATGGGAAGATTTGTGTCAGGCGATTTCCGGTTCATTGGCACGGTGCCTTTCCTCCTTTCGATCTTCTGCAAGACAGTTTTCCCAAAACGCGATACTACCGTCTACCAGCAACGCCGCTATCGTACTGTCCCGCTCTTTCACGCTGGCATGAGTCAGAAAGTCCAGCAGATAGGCGATGCGGTCATACTGCTGACAGCTTGCCACGAACCTGTCATCCAGAATGTCCTCCGGTGTCTGGGGTGCATATCGGATTTTCCATTCCTTCAACAGATGCAGATAGTCTGTCAGCACCCGGCGGCAGTACAGCTCGTCCAGCCGGGATTGATGCCACTGGGGTGGGTTCGATTTGTTGGCACCCGTTGTCACTTGTCCCGGCTCTGCGGAAATACCAAAATCAGATGCCAGCTTCTGTGCCGATTCATAGCAGGACAGCCCAAACAGCCTTGCCGTGAAATCGACCACATCCCCGACGGCACCGCAGCCGAAGCAGAAGAAATAATCCTCATTCAGCTTCAGGCTGGGATGCCTGTCCTTGTGGAATGGGCAGCAGGTCATGCCGTTTGGCAATACCCGCAACCCATAGTGTTCGGCAGCTTGCCTCAGTGTGATAGCTGCCTTGATGGTTTCAAATACGCTCATTATCTTGCCTCCATAAAAATATTCGGAAGAAAAATGCCCGCCGAGGTTGGCAGGCATCTTACCTCCTCACTATTGTTATGGGGAAATTTTCAAAAAACAGGCTAATCGGAGGACAAGGTCATTTGAAAAAACAGGACAAACCCTCTTCCAATCATAGAACATATGTGCTATAATGAAGAAAAACAATTTGGAGGGGCAAATGAAGCACAACGTTCTTTCTCTGGATTTCTGGCAGGATACGGTAATCTATGGCAGCAAAACCTTTCCCAGCGGCACACTCGGCTGTGATGCACTGAACATCCCAACCAAAGTAATCGAGCAACTGAACGATCTCTGCATAGCACTGAATCTCCTTATGGGAACCCTCAACGCGGGCTGCGGCAATCCTGCGCTGCTCCCGGCGGCAAAAGAGAGCGCAAAACAGATTGCGGACTTGCTGAAGAATGTGAAGCCATTTTCCTACCTGGATGTTACTGATGCAGCCAACCGAGTGGAGCGGGTGTTCTCAGAAGTATCTCTCGCCAACGCCAATGCGTATTATGCCGCCGTTCAAAATGGAACGCTGACTAATCTGGCAGACCCCCAATACGAAGCAGGGCTGAAACTGCTGCGGGTGCTGCCGATTTTGGCGCAGCTGGGTTTCTCTCTTGGAGAGTATCAGAAGACAATGATTTCCTTTGCTGAAAAGCTGAATGCCCCAGACTGTAAGCGAACCCCAGACAGCTATGCGGAGCTTTTCGGAGAATCCTTCCCTGTGATGGAGAATTTTGGAGAAGGTGATGGTTGGATGTCCATGACCAACGCCACCTTGCAATATACATCAGTGGTTCGTCCCGGCACCACTGTGCCGACACTGGTCAAACGGATGCTCTATGTTTCCTTTGTGGGAATGTTCCGTTCCGATCTGTTTGAGGGGCTGTGTGTTGGACATGCCCCGAAGAAATGTCCTATCTGCGGACGATGGTTTCTGACCACCAATGCTAGGCCCACCAAATACTGTGGTAATCTGGTACCAGGGGATAAGCTCCGTAGGACGTGCAGACAGATCGGCAATCTGAAAGGCCGGGAGCAGCGGGAGCTGGCGGACAATCATCCGCTGAAGCAGATTTATGAACGGCGGCTCAATACCATCAACCGCTACCTGCAACGGGGCACCATTGATCCGGAGCTGGCTGCTGTGATGAAAAAGCTGGCAAAGGATAAGATGTACCAGGCAATCAGCAATGTTGCCTATGCACAGGGAGACTATGAAAAAGAGATGGAGCATTCCTCTTTGATGGAGGAAGCAAAGGCTCATCTGTAATTTTGAAAGAAGGTGCGCTATGCCGGATGATCGTTACAAGGAAATGGAAGGATACATCGCCAAATATGGTTTTCAGTGTCTCGAAAAGAATCTGACCCGGTTTGAGGCGGAACGTGCCTTCCAACTGGAGCCAGAGCCGCCGAAGGTGGATGACATCAACGAATATATTTTGATGGCAAACCGGGGGCAGAAGCTGCTGTTTCTCTGTTTTTATCTGCATCACATTGAGAAGATTCTGAATGGGCGCATTTACCGCTTCCTTCACAGGGAGGGACTGTATGCTTACGACCCGGTTCGTCTGCTGGATTATAAGCTGAACTGCGTGGCAGCGATTATGGAGTGTCTTCCGGGATATGATCCGGAAAAGGGGGCAGACTTTCTGACCTACGCCTACTATGATATCGGAAACGCCATTTTGAACTGCCGCCGCTATGAAGAATCCGGCTCGTTCAAAAATCTGGATGAATACAAAACAATCCGAGGAATCGCATGGCTTTACAACAAGGCAGGCAGTTCTCGCAAGAAAACCATTGAAGCGTTCATGCAGAAAACCGGCTGTACAAAAGAAACTGCGGAGAACTATCTCTGTGCAGCCCGCAAAAATCGGGGTATCGTTTCTATCTATGATACCGTTCTCCGTGAGAGCGACAATGAAGTCGACGAAGATTTCGATGAGGATACCCACGAGGACGCTGGAGAGGATTTAAGCCGGGAGGCCGGTGGTACTTACGGTGCAATTCTCTGGGGCGGCTCCTGGGGAAGTGCTGTCCGGCGCGCCCATTGGAAACTTGACTACCGGGAGCAAATCCTGTTGGAGCGGCACATGGCAGTCTGCATGGACTGTGGTCATGTAAAGCCGCTGCGTAGCAGGTTCAGTTGGGAAGAACTGGCAATCCTGTTTGAAGGCACAACTGCCGGCGGTGCCGAGCGAGCTTACAAGAAAGCAGCGTTGCATCTTGCGCAGCTGTTGGTGGAAGATGGACTCTTTCACACAATCAGCCTGAAGCGCAAATCGCAGAAAATGCGGAAAGAAAAAATCGCCGTCGCAACCTACCAATATCAGGCAGACTGCGACGGCGAATGGGGCGAGATTCAGTTCGACTTTGAGGAAAAGACAGCGCAGATCATCCAACTGGCAGACTGGGATTTGATGATCTCAGAGCCCTTTGCAAAATATGCAATCTCCTATCTTCTGAACTGTCAGAATGAGAAGCTGCCAAAGGAAACGGTGATTTCATTTGAATCAGCGCGATGATAATATTATAATGTTTTTTCAATCGGCAGTGGCAGACGATTCGTCTTCTATATAGCGGATCATTGCTTCCACTGCCATTTTTGCGCCTTCTACGGCATGGACTACGGTTTTGGAACCGGTAACCACATCGCCTGCGGCGAAGACACCGGGGCGGGTGGTCATCATGGTGTCATCCACCAACAGAGCACCATTTTCAGTCGCCTTCAGGCCGGCAATGTTGCGAGCAAATTCTTTTCGGGGAACCTGGCTGACGGAGATGATGGTTGCATCTGCTTCCACTTGCTCCAAGCCTTCCTCGTAGCCGATGACTCTGTCATTCTCATCAAAGATAGAGGTCTTAAATACGGGGCCGCGCTCCGTGATATGGTCAATCTGTTTGCCAAATACGAATTCAGCGCCGTCCAGCTTGGCGTACTCTACCTCACTGGAGCTGGCGGAGATGTGCTTGCCACGGGCATAGAGGGTCACATGGCGGGAGCCATTGCGCAGGGCAGTTCTTGCCACATCCATAGCGGCATTGCCCATGCCGATGACAGCTACGGTATCACCCAGCTTGTGCCGTTTTGGGTTAGCCAGGTAGTTCAGGCCGAAGTGGACATTACCGAAGGACTCGCCCTGGATGCCCAGATTCTTGGGCCGGTCTGTGCCGGTACCCACAAATACGCAGGAATAGCCATCCCGGAACAGGTCGTCCATCTGCAGCACGGCACCAATGGTGGTGTTCAGACGCACCTGGATGCCCATTTCCCGCATTCGGGAAAGGTAGCGCTCCAGAATGGATTTGGGCAAACGGAACTCGGGAATGCCATACTGCATGATGCCGCCGATCTTGTCCTCCCACTCAAAGATGGTGACAGGGTAGCCCTTCTGGGCAAGCAGGATGGCGGCGGTCAGACCGGCAGGGCCGGAACCGATGACGGCCACCTTTTTGTCCTTGGGTTCCGGTTTCTCGATCTTCATGCGGTCCAGATACATATCGGAAATGTAGTTTTCAATGCCGGAAAAATGAACCGGCGTATCCTTCTTGCCTCGGATGCAGTGCCCGGCGCACTGCTGCTCATGATTGCAGACGATGGAGCAGATGGTGGACATGGGATTATTTTGAAATAGAATTTCGCCTGCCTCCATCACCTGGCCGGACTTGAACATCTGGATAATCTGTGGGATGGGGGTATGAACGGGGCAGCCTTGCTGGCACAGGGGCTTTTTGCAGTTGAGGCAGCGCCTTGCCTCGCTAACAATATGAATTGTCATACGTTTTCCTCTCTATTTCACGAAATCCAGTCCCAGCATTTTTCCGGGATTGGTGACCAGCATTGCCCGCAAGTCGCTTTCGGAGATCCCGGCATTGCGATAATAGTCGATGCTCTCCCGGACAGCGTCCCTCCAGAATGGGGTATTCACCTGTCCGCTGTCTGTGGCAAGAATGATGTAATCTGCACCGATTGCCTGAATGGCTTCGACGTTGGAAGGGAGATTGCAGACAAACCGGTTTCCAACGGGCTGGGCATATTCCCGCTCTAAGTACACGCCGTAGTCCCGGACTATTTGCTTTTGCTGTGTCAGGGTCATGCCCACGATGTGATACTCCGGGTGGGTGACGACGATTTTCTGCACGCCCGCATTGCGGGCAGCTTCCACAATAGGAAAGCATTCCTCAGCGTTTGCATGACCCGTTTGTAAACACGCATCATAATCCCGGATCAGCTCAAAAATCGGCATCAGCTCCGGGACGGCTCTTCCGTTTTCCACAAGCCGGATACCGCCGGATCTGCCCATTTTCTGAAATTCGTTTTCCGAATCCACCGTGGGCAGCCAGACGACCTTTGCTCCCATTTTCAGTTCTGTTTCCAGCGCATATGGATTCAGCCCACCCATGCTGCGGTTCAGCGCAACGCTGCCAAAGAGTTCAAACTCCGATTCCGGGTATTTCTCCTTTTTGATCTGGTTGACGATGGCTGCCCGTCCGGCGGTTGGGGAGAAATGGGTCTTGATGACCACACCTCTGGCCCCCAAGGCAACGCCCTGCTCCATCAATTCCAGATCATTCAGCTTCCGGGGCTTCACATCCGGGCCGGAATGATAATGTAAATCAATAATTCTTTGTATCATCTTATCCAATCATGGCAATTGCCACATCATTGACGTTGGTGCCAGTGGGGCCAGTAAAAATCAGACCGTCCACGGCTTTCAGGGCATGGTAGGCATTGTTATCCGCCAGCACTCCGGAAACGGTCAAGCCATGCTTTGCCAGCGCTTTTGTGGTGTCTCCGTCGGAATAGCCGCCGGCGGCATCGGTGGGACCGTCGGTGCCGTCGCTGCCCACGCTGATGACGCAAGCATTGGGGATTCCCGTGAGGCCAGCGGCGGCAGCCAGAGCAATCTCCTGATTCCGTCCGCCCAATCCCTTGCCTACCAGATGGACAACGGTTTCACCGCCTGCAAGGTAAGCAAGTTTTTTGCCGTCACAGGCATGGGTGCGGAGAACATCAGCAAGGAATGCACCGGCTTCCTTGGCTTCGCAGTCCAGGTGATCGGTCAGAAGGATGGGTTCATAGCCTAATTCCTCCGCAATCTCACTGGCTGCCTTGCACAGCTCCCGGACACTGCCGATGATCTGGGTGGAGACATTGGTTAATTCCTTGGGGGTCTCCGTCCGAAGGCAGTCCATGGCGGAATCACTAAGTGCCAGCTGATATTTTTCCGCAATGGCCAGAGCATCAGCGCAGGTGGATTTATCAGAGGCTGCCGGGCCGGAAGCAATCATATCCAGCGGGTCGCCCAAAATATCGGAAAGGACGATAGCCTCTACGTGAGCAGGAGCGCACCACTGAGCGAATTTGCCACCCTTGACCATGGACAGCCGCTTGCGGATGGTGTTCATTTCCACAATGTCCGCACCGCAGGCCAGTAGCTGCCGGGTGATGGACTGTAATTCGGCTTCTGCCACCACCGGCTGCTCAAACAGGGCACTGCCGCCGCCGGACAGCAGAAACAGCACCGTATCTGATTTGTCTAAATCGGCGGTCATATCCAGCACGGCCTGAGTGGCCCGGAAGGTGTTCTCATCCGGAACGGGATGGCCTGCCTCATAGCAGGTCACACCGGGGATGGGGTGCTCCACATGGTCATACTTGGTAACCACAATTCCTGCTTCCAAAGGCTGCTCCAGACAAGAAGCAGCTACCTCCGCCATCTTCCATGCCGCCTTGCCCACGGAAACGAGATACAGTTTCCCGGAGAAGGTTTTTCCTTCCAATGCTCTGCGCACAGCCGCTTCCGGGCTGACAGAATCAATAGCACCTCTGGCAATCTTTTCGGCATCTTTTCGCAATGCTTGATTCATAAGTAGTTCTCCTTTTAGAGCTTCAGCCACCAGCTTTTCTTACTGATGGCTGATTATGTGATTATACCAGTTCGTAGGTACGCCGTGCAATCCCCAATTCTTCATCCGTGGGAATCACCCGCACGGCAACCTCGGAATCACGGGAAGAAATAATTGGCGCGTTGGCACGGTTGGCTTCCTCGTCCAGCCTCACACCGATAGCACCCAAGCGCTCGCAGACCATCGCCCGCACCCGGTCGGAATGTTCACCGATACCGGCAGTAAACACCAAATCGGTCAGGCCACCCAAATCCATGAAGAAGGCGCCAATGTAATGGACAATGCCGGTGACAAATACATTAACTGCCAGCTTGGCACGCTGATTGCCATTATCCGCTGCTTCGATGACATAGCGCAGGTCGTTGCTGACACCAGAGATACCCAGCAGACCGCCCTCCTTCTGGCAGCCCCGGAGAATATCTTCTTCTGACATACCAATCTGCTTCAGGAAGTGAATCATGGTGGGGTCCATGTCGCCAACACGGTTGGCATGGATCAGACCGGTTTCCAAGCTCATACCAAAGCTGGTGTCCACGCTCTTGCCGTTTAGGATGCCGCAGATGGAGGCACTGCCGCCTAAGTGGCAGGAAATGGCCTTGTATTCCTTCTTTTCGGCATTCAAGCAGTCGGCAATGTAGCCGTGAGAAGCGCCGTGGTAGCCCAGGCGCTGGATGCCGTACTTCTCATACCACTCGTAGGGCACGCCGTAGATTTTGCGCTCCAGAGGAATGTCCCGATGGAAGGCGGTTTCAAAGACACCGACATGCTTTGCGTCAGGCAGAACCGCCTTCACGGTTTCGATGGCTTTTAAGTAGGCGATGTTGTGGACAGGAGCCAGAGGGAAGAAATCCCGCATACCCTGCATCACACCCTCGTCAATTTCGTGGATGCCGTAGTGATCCTTACTTAGGACGGACTTGTAGCCCACCCGTTCAATTTCCTTAATATCAGACAGGACTGCGCCCTCGCCCTTCGTTAGTTCAAAGAGGAACTTGTTGATACCCACTGCGTAGTCAGGGATGTTCTGCTTCAGAGCATCCACCTTGAAGCCGGTGGAGGTGTTGCAGTAGCCGAAAATGGCATCATCGGTAGAACCCACGCGCTCCACCTTGCCCGTTGCAAGAACGGTGCATTCGGGCATCCCATAGAGCTTGAATTTCAGGGAAGTACTTCCTGCGTTGCAGACAAGAACTTTCATCAATCGACTCCTCCCAGCAAGGTCAAAATTTCCTGCATCTCCTTGTCGCCGCCAGCCATGGGTTTCCACTCCACCTGGTAGGCCTTGTAGCCCTGCATTTCAAGGGAGGTTGCCAGCAGCTTGGGACCAACATTGACCGTAATCAGTTCGCTGCGGAAGAGATTCAAAATCTTTTCACAATCCATGTCTAGCCCTCCTTGATTTGACGGATGATTTCACTCGCCAGCACGGCGGCACGGTAGTTGGTCTGGCAGACAATCACGCCTGCTTCCCGCAGCTGCCGCTCTTGCTTGTTCTTGTCCTGCAGGTCAGCAGTTGTACCCAGAACGGAAGCAATGAAGGTCAGGTGTCTACCCTCGGCTTCTGCCACCTGCTGAGCCATTTTCACATCGTCAAGCACATAGCCGGTCGGGTCCATGTGTCCGGGAGGGGTCAGGATGAAGTCCAGCACGATGACGGCAACCTCAGGATCCATAGCCTCCCGCAGAATAGCGGGCTTGCGGATACTGGGGTCAATGGCAGGATGAGGACGGCCAAGAGTGAATTCTTCCTCGCCATAGTCCACGCAGGAATTGTCTTTGCTTACATAGCTGTCCTCCAGCTTCCATTCGGGCTGGATGGGACAGTTGGACCAGATGGCACCGATTCTGGGAATCATAGCGTTGGCGGCTTCGTCCATGTAAGTGCCGCCGGTATAGAGACCACGAAGGTATTTCTGCTCGGGAGCGTATTTCTTCACTTCCTCGGAAGCGATCTTTACCAGCTCTTCCTCGGTTGCGAGGGGATAGTCAATGCCAATGAGCTTCAGGCACTGGATGGCGCAGTCATCCAGGCTGGAAGCGTAAATGGCACCGCTAGCTTCGACAACCTCCCGGTCGCAGCCCATAAACAGGGCAACAACAGGCTTCTTGCAGGTTTTGATCCGCTCCAGAAGTTTGGGCAGTACGGTATCACCGGGCTTGCGAGAGATCAGGGCGATGTACTTGGTTTCGGGATCGGCTTCCATGGCATCAATACCCATGAGCATCATAATGCCGCCCACGGCATCCTTGCAGTCGTTTCCACCGGTGCCGATGGTCTGGCTGACACCGCTGCCCGCCTCATGCATGATGGCTGCTACATGCTGGATGCCGGTTCCGGAAGCGCCCACAATGCCGAAGGGCCCCCGGTTATTGATGGAGGACAGCACCAGAGCCGCGCCGTTGATATTGGCAACGCCGCAGTCGGGGCCCATGCACAGCAGGCCCTTTTCACGAGCCAGCAGCTTCATTTCCCGCTCCTGGTTGAGGGGAACGTTGTTGGAGAACACCACGCAGTGCAGTCCTGCATTCAAGGCTTTCTTGACTTCAGTGTAAGCATACTCGCCGGGGACGGAGACGGAGCACAGGTTGATCTCCGGGTGCTTCTGGACGGCGGCCTTGGTGGAGACAAAGCTTTCCTCCACCTGGGCAGAAGCTTCCACCTCGAAGCTGGCGTAGACAGCAGCCACAGCGGCATCAAAAGCAGCCTTGTCGGCAGCTTCTGCGATAATCACCAGGTCATTGCCGGTGGCTTCCTTCAAATCGGGGCTATTTAAGCCGGAGGAAGTGACGGTATCCTTGAAGGGGTCATTGCCCACGCCGACGTAACCCGCGACAATGCCGTCCTGCTCCACCAGAACAGAGCTGGCATACAGGGTTTCCAGAGAGTCGATGTAGCGGCCCTTCTCAATCTTTACAAAGACACTCATTTTGTTTCCTCCTTTTCCATGATTTCCTTGGCCTGGGCAAAGATGCCCCGCAGGGCTTCCTTGAAGCAGCCAAGGGGAAGCTCTGCCGCACCAGCCCCGCCCTGTCCACCTACACGAAGAGCGCTTCCGCCGTGGGAAATAGGCAGGATGTTATAGCCAACCACCTTCCGGGCATCCACGCCCACAGGGAAGCCCGCCATATCTTCCCAGGGAACAGGTGCAAAGGTGTGCTCGCCCAAAGAAACGGCTCTTGCCTTTTCCGTGCGGTTCCGTGCCTCGGCATAGTTGGAGCCGGTCAGACGCATGTAAGCGGGGCCGGCAATGGCGGACATACCGCCCAGGCCCCAGACCTCCGTGACACAGCTGTCACCCAAGTAGCCGATGAGGTCGGATTCTTTATAGGTGGGTTTCAGGAAGGTGCCATTGATCTTGGGAGCATCGGTAATATACCAGCGGTTGCCGGTGCCTGCCAGCTGGATGCCGAAGTCCACGCCGTTGCCGCCCATGCCCACCATGACGGTGGAGAGTTCAATGTCCTTGCAGGAGGCCATAATGGCTTCCACACCGGCCATCATCACATGGAGGAAGAAACGGTCATTAGCGGCAAAGTGCTTGATAATGGCGTTTTTCTGGTCGGATTCAATATCCAGCAGCCAGGGCATCAGCTGCAGGGCAAGGCACATAGAGGCGGCGGGCTGGCGATTGTGGTTCTCATCACCCATACCGGCAGTCTTGGACAAGATGGTAATCACATCGATGCCGCCAGCTGCCCGGACGGCCTGACCCAGAGCGGGGCCGTACACATCTCGGAACCAGCGCAGGTCATTTTCCACCTCCTCATCATACAGGCCCCAGCGCAGGCACTTGGGATTTCCGCCGGGATGGATGGGGGCAAAGCCCTTGCCGCCGGAGGTCGTATCCTCTACAATGATGACGGGCATACTGGCGGAGGTCACCATGCAGGCGGCGTTGCCGGTATTCATGGTCTGGGAGGAAATGATCTGAATCTCGCCCCGCTCCACCATGGCCCAGGCTTCCTCACGGGTGGCTGCCAGTCCCTCATGGATTGCAGCGCCGCAGATGGAAGTCCGCTGGGGGGGAGTGACACGGTCAGGTGTAATGCCGGGACCGGGGGTAAGAATGGTAGTTTTGGTCATACCTGGAATCACATCGATGGCAGGCTGAACATCCACCCAAACGGGATGTCCCTTGGTCATGATTTCCAGAACTTTGGCATTCGCCGCGTCCACACGCTGTTCTATGGTCATGGATTCTTTCGTCCTTTCTTTCCTAAATGTATCATTTTTCCAGCATTTCACGCATTTGCGTGATACGCCCCCGAACCACATCCTGTACGAAGGCGTTTTCCCAATCGGCATCGAAGCCGTGGTAGGAGCCTTCCACAATATGAAGGCTCACCTTGTTACCGGCGGTCTGGAGGCGGTTTGCATAGGCGATGGCCTCATCCCGGAGGGTGTCGATCTGCTGGGGTTCAATGTAGGCTTTCGGCAGGTTTGATACATCCGGGGCGGTCATGGGGACGAGGTAATCGTCCAGGCCGTCCTTACCGTTTTTCAGGTACTCCCGCCACATGGTCAGATTGTTTTTCAGGGGCCAGGCTGCGTCACTGTAGAGCCGCATGGAGGCGTACCGGCTGCACCGGTTGTCCATCACCGGGTAGACCAGGCACTGGCCATTTGCCGCCCTGATCCCGTGGTCTCTTGCCCAAAGTGCCAATCCCGCCGCCAGGGTGCCGCCTGCGCTTTCTCCGTAGAGAAGGTAGGGTACATCCTGTTTCTGAATCATTTCCAGAATGCTTAGGCAGTCCCGGAAGGGATAGGGATTGGGATGCTCCGGCAGAATCCGGTATTCCGGCAGATAAACACGGGCGCCCAGCTCCTTCGCATATTGGGCAGCCAAATGCAGCATCATGGGCTGGATGGGCAGAAAAAAACCGCCCCCGTGGCAATAGAGCACGGTGGGCAGTTTCGGGCAGCCGCCCTCCGGTTCCAGAATACAGCAGTTTATGGTTTCGCCGTCCCAGACCTTTGCCTGCTCCCGGCGGATGGTCAGTCCGTCGGGAGGGATGTAGGAGGAAGTGTCTGTTCGAATGTTGCGTACCATGAGACATATGGCAGGCGCCAGCCTGGGATCGGCGAAATCGACACTGGTCCAGTTCCCCGGCGGCTTTAAGGCCGGGGAATAGGGGTAACGAGCCATGTTATCGACCGATCTGAATACCGGTCAGGTACTCGTAGTATTGAGCGATGGCACTATGGTCCTTCTGACCGCCTTCATGCTCGTGCAGCCACTGCATGACCTCCATGACAGATTCGGTCATGGGCACGGGAGCGCCGACGGTCTTGGCGCAGTCCAGGACGTTGTTCAGGTCCTTGATGTGCAGATCAATCTTGAAGCCGGGTTTGTCATTGCCGGCGATCATCATGGGAGCCTTGGCATTCATAACAGTGGAGCCAGCCAGTCCGCCCTTGATGGCCTCAAACACAGCCTGGGGATTCACACCGGCCATCTGAGCCAGGGTCAGAGCCTCTGCCAGAGCCCGGATGTTGCAGGCCACGATGATCTGGTTTGCCAGTTTAGTGGTGTTGCCTGCGCCAACCTCGCCGCACAGAACAGCGGAAGCACCCATCTCCAGCAAAATATCCTTGCAGGTATCAAAGACCTCCTGCTTGCCGCCCACCATGAAGCTCAGGGTGCCGTCTATGGCTTTGGGCTCGCCACCGGAGACGGGAGCGTCCAGCATCTCAATGCCCTTCTCCTTCAGCGCAGCGTAGATTTCCTTGGAAGCAACAGGGTTGATGGAAGAGCAGTCCACAAAGATCTGACCTTCGTGCATGAACTGAGCCACACCGTCCTCGCCCAGCATCACTTCCTTAACCTGGGGGGAGTTGGGAAGCATGGTGATAACCACGTCGGCATTTTTGCCGATTTCTTCCTTGGTGGCGCAGACTGCGCCGCAGGCCACAACCTCATCGATGGCTGCCTGGGAACGGTTCCAGACCATGACGGGGTAGCCAGCCTTCAGCAGATTCTTCACCATGGGCTTGCCCATGATACCGAGACCAATAAAACCGATTTTCATGTTAATTATCCTCCAATACAATCATTTCAAATTCCTTTAATTT
This sequence comes from Eubacteriales bacterium, assembly GCA_030533415.1. Taxonomy (GTDB): domain Bacteria; phylum Bacillota; class Clostridia; order Oscillospirales; family Oscillospiraceae; genus Faecousia. The sequence goes on from JAUNJE010000002.1 coordinate 62,914, forward strand.
ATCCAGATGAACGGTGCCGTCCTTCATGGTGACGGTGCCGCCGTTCAGAGCTTTTGCGTTTGCAAAGCTGCCGGGAATGTGCAGCGCAATATTTGTCATGGGGATGGGCTTAAAGAAGCTGTTGCCGAAGTAACCGCTGCCGTTAATGAGGGAAACAACGGTCTTATTGTCCTTCTTGCTCAGCACCAGCTCCACGCTTTCGTGCAGGCCGGGAGCCAGCTGAGGCAGATTACAGATCTCAAACAGCACATCCTGCATGATATTCAGCGTGTTGGTGTAGCCCTCATTGTGATAGAAGCTGCCGCAGAACCAAGGGAAGTATACCGCCTTGCCGGAGCCGTAAACATTCACGGTCAGACCGGGGTTCTCGGTTTCAGCGGTGTGGTAAGCAATTTCCGGGGGACCGTAGAAAGGTTCCGGCTCGGTGTGCAGATACTGCTTTACGCCGGGGGCATATTCGCAGACCCGGATTTCCGCACCGGGAGCAATGACGGGGGCTGCTGCACTGCGGGTCAGCACCTCGGCATCGGAAGCAGACAGGGTAAACACCGTGCTCATGGTCTTTTTCTTCTCCAGCACCTTGGCAACGCCCAGGCTCTTGAGGGAAGCCACATCACCCCGGACACCGCTGTCGCCGGAGACGACCAGTGTACCGCCGTTTTCCGCAAAGGCATCCAGAAGTGTACAGTGGGCAGGCTGCAAATCCTTGGCATCCGCCACGATGACAACCTTTTTGCCGGTCAGAGCGGCTTCGGTTACGCCACCGGGCTTGACTTCATCAAAGGGTACATGACAGGCGGTCAGGGCCCGAATCCAGCCGTAGCTCTCGGGATCGGAGCGTCCTGCCTGTCCCTTGGCAACCAGGAGAACCTCGGCAGCACTGGTTCTGCCAACCACAATGTCCTCATGCTCTTTGTGGAAGCGGAATACATTCTTGTGGCTTTCAAAGGTGGATTTGTCCCGGTGGTTATCCAGCCGACCGATGACATAGACACTGGTGGAACCGGCATTGGCAAGGTTCTGCCACTGGCGAAGCTCAGAAACGCCGGCGGAAACGGAGCTTTCCCGGTAGCGGAAGCCCATATAGTCCACGCTGGCATTGTCGCTGACCTGACCGCCGAATACGGTCTGCCGGGCATTGGAGGAAGCACTGTACACCCAGATGGGAATATCAATATCTGTGTGGGATTCGCTGCGGAGATAATCCACCTTGTCAACAGCAATTTCCTCAGAGACAGATTTAATCACCGCATTCATCTTGGCACGGAGCTTCTTTCCGGCACCGGACTGGAAGCCCATATAGCGCATCATTGTGGGATTGCGCATATCCATTTTGTCGGGAGCATCCATGTTGAAAGCAGCCTTGAAGCCTGCCTTGCAGCGGTCACAGGTGCAGAAGCCATAGATGCTGCCATCGTAGCCGGTAGCCACGAAGCCGGACATATTGCAGTAAACGCCGTCGAAGGGGTGGGTGGTCAGCAGCTCTTTCAGAATCTCCATGGCCTTCTCCTGCTGATACTCACTGTTCTGACAGGTCTGGACGAAGCCATTCTGGTTGATGATGCCACCGTTGGCAGTGCGGAAGGCCCAGTCGGGATGCTGTTCATAGACTGCATAGGGAATCTTGGAAAAATCCATGCGGGCGATGACCCGGATTCCCTTGGCATGGCAGGCATCCACCATTTCCTTCAGGCTGCTGCCAGTCAGATATTTGCTGACCATGTGGTACGGCAGCTTGCTCTCGTAGCTTGCCAGAATGCCTCCCGCATTCAACGTGACCACCGTAGCTCCGAAATCCGCCAGATCGGAGGCGTAGGTTTCCGCATCGATGTCGGCCATATCGATTTCCCGGAAATTGGTCTGCACCATTCGCCAGGGATAGCCCTGCCACCAGTGTTTTGTTTTGCGCATAACGTCACATCCATTCGCTGGGATCGGTCCAGCCCCGTTCTCCCAGATATTTTTCCAGGTGCATGGCGGCTGCCTGCTCCCGGGTCAGATTCACATTCATAATCCTTGCCCATCCGCCCTCGGCCTTTTCTCTGCTCATAGCGTCGCTGGGCTTCATGAGATTCAGCAAGGGCTCCCCAGCCTCAAAACGGCGGGCGTTCTCCTGGATGATTTCAATGCTGCGCCCCTGCCGGTCAGGAACCTGGGGGGTGGAGTGGGGCGTGATGTACACATTTTCCATCTTCCACAGGGGGCTTTCCGGGTTCAAAGGCTGCTCCTCAAAAACATCCAGACCCGCACCGCCGAGCTTGCCGGAGTTCAGAGCGTCAATTAGGTCCTCGGTGCAGACGATGCCGCCACGGGCCATATTCACCAGAAAGGCACCGTCCTTCATTTTGGCAATGGAATCCTTGTTGATCATGTGGAAGGTGGAATCATTCAGGGGCAGATTCAAGATTACAAAATCACTTTCTGCCAGCAGTTCATCCAGCATATCACCATTCTTGGCTGCAAGCTTGCGACAGTAATCGAAGCCCTGGATGGGAGAGTTGTTGTAGGCAATGATATTCATACCCATGGCATGCAGACGGACAGCAAGCTCCCTGCCGTTGTTGCCCATGCCCACGATGCCGGCAGTTCTGCCGTATAAGCCGTACCATTTGTTCATGCCGTCCACGCCCCACTGGCAAGCCTCTTGGGCTTTCATCATTTGGCGGGTATGGTAGCAGCTGAGTAGCATGAAATAGAGGGCATGCTCAGCCAGAACCGGAGCACTCCTGCCCGCGGAGCCGGTAACGGGAATCCCCCGGGCGAATACCTCCGGGCGGGCGCTGCCGTTGAGACCGGCGTGGTCACAGTGAATCCATTTCAGGGTGTTTTCCCCCAGCAGGACGGGATCCACGTCACCCATCAGGATCGCCACGTCCGCGTCGCGAACTTCCTCGGCAAGGCGATTCTTGTCGTAAAAATCTACATAAACAAACTGGGCATTGGGAAACACGTTCCGGAGCTTGCGCATACTTTCTTTGTTGTACCAGACGGTGGCGACAACCTTTTTGATTTTGGGCATTTTTTCTCCTCCTGTATTATGGGATCAGGAAATGAAACAGCACTGCGGTAATCACCCCCGCAACGGTCAAGGACAAACTGCTGACCGCGCCTGTGAGCTGGGAAAGCTCCATCGCTCTGCTGGTTCCAACGGCGTGGGAGGCCGTGCCAAAGGCTACGCCCTGGGCAATGGGGTGATGAATTCGGAACAGCTTACAGAGGCTTTCTCCAAATACATTCCCCAGGACTCCCGTTATGACGATGGCGGCGGTGGTCAGAGCCGCAATGCCGCCAGCTTCACTGCTCAATACCATGCCGATGGCGGTGGTGATACTCTTGGGCAGAAGGGAAATGGTAAGAACATCGTCCAAGGAGAACATGAAAGCCATTGCCCGGATGCTCAGAAGGCTCACAATGCTGCCGCAGAGAATTCCGGCAAGGACGGCCCCAAGCTGTTTTTTCAACTTTTCCAGTTGCTCATACAGTCCCAAAGCGTAGCAGATGGTAGCAGGGGTCAGCAGGTATTGCAGCGGTGCGCAGCCGGATTGATAGGCATCCACCGGAATTTTCAGCAGAAGCAGCATGGATGCGGTCAAAATGGCGCCAATCAGAATGGGATTGCACAGAGAATTTCCGGTTTTTCGCTGAATGGCTCTGCCCACCTCATAACTGGCCAATGTCAGCAGAATGGGGAGAAATGCATTTTCGGCAAGCATTATGCATCCTCCTTTTTGAGAAGCCGCTGAGTCACCCTGCCGGAGATGGCGAAGGTCAGCAGCAGACTGACAACAACAATGGTCAAAATGGCAGCCCCGTGCTTTTGCAGCAGCTCCCAGCAGTTCAGAAGTCCCACCGCCGGGCAGACGAACAGGACACCCATGATGCCCACAAAGAATTGACTGGTCTGCCGGATCTGCTCCGGTTTCATCATTCCTGTTTTCAGTGCCAGGAACAAAAAGGCCATGCCGTAAATGGAGGCAGGAATCGGGAGAGAGATCAGACTGTGACACAATTCTCCCAGGAAGGAGATTGTCAGTATTCGTAAAAACTGTTGCAAATATTTCATAATGAAGCCTCACAAATGTTGCAAATTGCGGAAAATATGATATGATAATCTGAAAAAGGGGGTGTTTCTGTGGAAGTCAGTGAAAAAATAGAAGTCCTCATGGAAATCATTCACTGTACCTGTCCTCTGGATTACTGGCTGTATGCCCCGGATGGAACGCTCATTCGCAGTACTTCCGACACAGAACATATGCTGGATGTGATTTTGAAGAGAACGGAATGCTTTGCGTACCTGCGCAGTACCATTGAACGGACTCCGGTCATTCTGGCAGGAAAGCGGAATGTCCGCTGGATTGCCGTGAAGCAGGAACGCGGCGGTGAAATTACCGCGTATCATATCCTGGGGCCGTTTCTTTCCAGCAGCATCCCAGACGGGGGAGCGGACCTCCTTGTTCCGGAGCAAAGCAAAAACTATCCGCAGCAGTGGATCCAGAGGCTGACGGAGATTCTGAATGGTCTCAGTATCATCCCCATTCAGAGCTTCACCCAATACGCTGTCATTCTGCACAAGCTGGTGAACGAGGAACTGGTGCCGGAAAGTAGCGTCCACCATCAGCCAATCCCTACCCCGCATCAGTATCCCAGCACCGCAAAGGCAAATAAGAAAGCGCAGATCAAGGACAGAATGCTCGTTTATCTGGCGGAGCAGCAGTTGCTTCATGCCGTCAAAGAAGGGGACACCGATTCCGCCGCCGCAGCGTCCCTGATGGCGAAAAACCAGGTGGGCCGCATCCGGGAATATACCGGAGATCCTCTGCTCAATTACAAGATTGCCTGCACCACGTTCATCGCTATCTGTGTCCGGGCTGCCATTGAAGGCGGGTTCTCACCTTCCCGTGCGTATCCCATTGGAGACAACTATATTCGGAAAATCTTTCAGGCAACCAATCCGGAGTATATTGCAGAGCTGAAAAACCATATGTATTTCGACTTTGTTTCCTATGTCCATGAGCTCCGCGTAAACCCAACCTACTCCAAAGCGGTTCAGTCCTGCTGCGACTATATTCAATTGCATCCGGCGGAAGCGCTCAGCATTGAATTTCTGGCGGGTCGGCTGGGCTATTCCAAATACTATCTGTCCGCCCTCTTTAAAAAGGAAACCGGCTGCTCCATCGGCGATTACATTAAAATCGCACGGGTAGAACGGGCCAAGGTTCTGCTGGCTTCTACGAATATAAATGTGGAAAGCATCTGGGAGACGGTGGGTTTTTCTTCCCGGTCCGTATTTGGAAAAGCGTTCCACTCAGTTGTAGGAATGACGCCCCGGGAATACAGAGAGCAGAAGCTCAGACTCTGATTTCTGCAAGGATATGATAGCACATCTGATTCTTTTCAAATAGTATTAAATTCCATAAATTGCGTCAGAATTGCGTGTTATTAGAAATAAACTGTAATTCTGACGCATTTTCTGCAATTTGAGACTATCGCATTTTGGCATTCCTTTGTACTATTATCTTACAAACACAGGCAATGCGGAATGTTCCGATTTTGCACCTGTGAAATAAGATTTACGGAGGAAATACCATGAAAAAGACCTGCAAGAGAATCCTGACAGCTGTTCTCACCTGCTGCCTGCTGCTGTGTCTGGCAGCCTGCGGCAGCAACGGCTCCACCGCCTCCACCGAGGCTCCCGCAAAGCCGGAATCAACCCTGTCCCGTTTTGACTATGTTGCCGATTTGCAGGGCAATACCGTCAACATGACCATTGCTCAGAACCTGAAAAGCGTCACAATTGAGATCACCAGCATGAAGCTGAATCTAACCGCCTTCTGCACCGTGGAGGACAACATTCTGACCCTGACCGAGCTGGCAGAGGGCAACGAGCAGTTCTACAAGGGCTTGTCCGCTACTCCTTACAAGCTGAACGAGGATGGCACTGCCGTTCCTTTCACCGGTGAAGAAGCACAGAGCAGCACCGGCTTGTCCCGTTATGATTATGTTGCTGATTTACAGGGCAATACCGTAAACATGACCATTGCGCAGAATTTGAAGAGCGTCAAGATTGAAATCGCCAGTATGAATCTGGATCTGACCGCTTACTGCACTGTTGAAGGCAATGTTCTGACTCTGACCGAGCTGGCTGAAGGCAATGAGCAGTTTTACAAGGGCCTGTCCGCCACTCCTTATGTTCTCAACGAGGATGGCACTGCCGTACCTCAGAGCTAATGCGTGCTTCTTATCTGACAAATAATTTCCTGGAGGTATGACTGTGAATCTAAAGAAAATCTTCGGCGGCATGAAGGGCTCCAACGACCCCAGATACCGCACCGCAAAACCCTTTGAAATGTTCCTGGCACCGGCTACAAGCGCCAGCAAGATGACCTTCTATGTCATGATGATGATGACGGGTTATGTGGCGAACGCCGGCTTCGGTGTTGCGGTTATGCTGACCGGTATTCTTCTAACCGTAAAAACCTGGTTTGACGGGGTGACCGACCCCATTGTTGCCGCTATTTTTGATAAGGTAAAGGTTGGCAAGGCCGGTAAAATCCGCCTGTTCCTGTTGACCGGTTATCTGATCCAGGCAATTTCCGCTATTTTAATGTTCAATGTTCTTTCCGGCAAGTTCACAGGCGTAACCGGTGTGGTCGTGTACATCACGCTGTATTTCCTGTTTGTTCTTGGCTATACGGTCATGTCGGTAGGCGGCGGCACCTCTATCAGTGCCATCCTTACAAATGATCCCAAACAGAGACCCTTCATGCAGTTTATTCAGATGGTCTACCAGTATATCGGGCCTCTGGGCATCACCAATATCCTGAATCTGGTCGTTCTGCCCCGCTATAACAACCAGATCGATGCCACTATGCTTCGGGAAGCCTGCTTCTGGTACTGCGGCTTTGCGCTGATATTCACTACCATGTCTCTCATCGGTTTGAGCAAAGTAGATACCCCCGAAGTATTGGGGAAATTGATGTCTGACGAGTCCGGTAAGCAGAAGAGCATCAAGGTCAAGGATATGCTGGCCATGGTGAAGGAGAACAAGCCCCTTCGCTGCTACATGATCACCGGTATTACCGACAAGATCGCCAGCAATACCAACAAGCAGCAGATTATTACCACTCTGCTCAATGGCATTCTAATCGGCAGCTACCAGACCGCCAATACCATCAATAACACCACTACCATAATCGGCTTTATCTTTGCGTTCCTTGGCGGTGTGTACCTTGCCAAATGGGGCGTCAAGAAAGCGACAAAAGTGATGTCCACACTTTGTATTTGCATCAATCTGGCAGCAGCGACCCTGTGTCTGATTCTCGGACCTTCCGGAATGGCAAAGATTGGCGCAGGCGGGCTGATTATGTACCTGTACATGGCAATGATGATGGGTCAGGCAGCCACCACCATGTGCCTGAATATCGCGGAAGGTATGATGCGGGCGGATGTCATTGACTACGAGCTATACCGTTCCGGCAACTTCATGCCCGGCATGGTCGGTGCGATTTACAGCTTTACTGAAAAGATTGTTGCTTCTTTCGGTGCGACAATTGCATCGATTGCGGTTGCCGCAATCGGCTACACCACAACCATGCCTCAGTTGGGCGACGACGCCACCTGGGCAGTCCTGTGGGTGGTGGAGATCATCGTATTTGGTCTGCCGATCCTTGGCTGGCTGGCCAATATTATCGCCATGAAGTTCTATGAGCTGGACAAAGAACGCATGGTCGAGATCCAGACTGAAATTGCAGAAAAGAAGAAAATTGCAAGAAAGGCTATGTCCAAGTAACCGTTCCGTTCATCTGGCATAAGTCATAACCTCCTGTAAAACGAGGCACCAAACCGTTCGGCTCCGCTTACAGGAGGTTATTTTTCAAAAATAATATGAGGTGACTATAATGAGAAAAACCGAGCTACTAATGGACGGATGGGCATTTTCCAAGGATTTGGAAAGCTGGCAGACGGTGAATCTGCCCCATACCTGGAACTCCATCGATGGCACCGACGGCAAGAATGACTATTACAGGGGCACCTGTTATTACGCCCGATATCTGAACAGGCCCACCCTGCACAGCGGCGAGCAGCTGTGGCTGGAAATCACCGGTGCGGCTATGACCGCATCCGTCTGCGTCAACGGTGAAAAGCTGTGCACTCACGAGGGCGGTTACTCCACCTTCCGGGTGAATCTAACCGATGCCCTGACAAAGGAAGAAAATCAGCTCTCCATTTCCGTGGACAACGGAAAAAATGACCGGGTATATCCCCAGAAGGCGGACTTTACCTTCTATGGCGGCCTATACCGGCAAATGAAGCTGATTACCGTTCCCGCCGCCCACTTTGCGCTGGGATACTACGGCGGAAACGGGGTCCGAATTACTCCCATTCTTCGGGGAAGCAACGCGGAAGTCGCTGTAGAAACCTATGTGGAAGGTCCGGGAAAAACGGTAAGCATTACCGTGAACGGGGAAACCCAAGTTGTCCCCGTTCAGGGCGGCAGAGCCTCCGCGGCCTTTACCATTGCAAATGCTCACCTTTGGAACGGTATTGAAGATCCCTATCTCTACACCTGCCTCTGCGAGCTGGACAGCGGCGATGCCGTAAAAACCCAATTCGGCTGCCGCAGCATCGGATTTGATCCGGAGAAGGGCTTCTTGCTCAACGGCAAGCCCTACCGCCTGTGTGGTGCGGCCCGGCATCAAGACCGGGAGGGTCTGGGCAGTGCCTTGACCGCAAGGGAGCATGAAGAGGATATTGCCATGATGCTGGAAATGGGCGCCAATACCGTTCGCCTTGCCCACTATCAGCACGACCAGTATTTCTATGACCTGTGCGATGAAAAGGGCCTGATTGTCTGGGCAGAGATTCCTTACATCACCGAGCATCTGCCCAATGCCAGACAGAACAGTCTGTCCCAGATGCGGGAGCTGGTGATTCAGAACTACAATCACCCCTCCATTATCTGCTGGGGCCTCTCCAATGAAATCACCGCCACCGGCGGCGTGAATGAGGATATGGTGGAAAACCACAAGCTGCTGAATGACCTGTGCCACCGGCTGGACCCAACCCGCCCCACCACCATGGCTCACGCATTCATGCTGGACGGCGATGACCCCTTCGTTATGCTGCCGGACATCCGAAGCTACAACCTGTACTACGGCTGGTATATTGGCGAACTGGTGCAGAATGACGAGTGGTTCGATGCCTTCCATGCCGCCCACCCGGAGGCAGTCATCGGCCTGTCCGAATACGGTGCGGACGCCAACCCCGCTTACCAGAGTGCCAAGCCCGAAAAGGGCGACTGGAGCGAGAGCTATCAGGCAGTTTACCATGAGCATATGCTGAAAATGTGGCAGGAACGGCCCTACATCTGGGCAATGCACTGCTGGAACATGTTCGACTTCGGAGCCGACGGCCGCAACGAGGGCGGCAAGCCCGGCCAGAACCAAAAGGGCCTGGTCACCTTCGACCGGAAGACAAGGAAGGATGCGTTTTATATCTACAAGGCATATCTGAGCAAGGAGCCCTTTGTCCACCTGTGTGGAAGCCGTTATGTCAACCGCCACGAAAGCGAGACTGAAATCAAGGTCTACTCCAATCAGAGTACAGTGACGCTGTATATGGACGGCCAGAAAATCGGCACCCAGACGGCGGATAAGATTTTCCGCTTTCAAGTAGCCATCACCGGTGAGCATACCTTTCAGGCTGTCTCCGGTGCCTGCACCGACACCATGACCATCCGCCACACCGAGAAGGCCGATGCCTCCTACCGCCTGGAGGGGGAAGAAATCGTTAACTGGTTCGATAAGCCGGAAGCAGTAATGAAGGAAGGCTTCTATTCCATTATGGACTCCATGGAAGCACTGAAACAGAATCCCCGCACCGCCGCCATTCTGACCAAGGTCATGGAACGGGCCAGAGCTTCCTACGGTGATGTAGCAAAAAATGTAAAATTGCCCGAAGCGGTTCAGCGGCAGATGGACAAGATGCCCCTGCAGAAGCTCTTTAAGCAGGCGGGCAAATCCATCCCAGCGGATATGATTGCTCAGATCAACGGTCTGCTGAATCAGATTCCCAGGGAATAAGAAGAAAGGAAAATCAATGACAACCGTATACAATCCTTATTTACCCAGCTATGAGTATGTGCCTGACGGGGAGCCCCACATATTCGGAGACCGGCTGTATGTATTCGGTAGCCATGACGCCTTTGGCGCGGATGCGTTCTGCGTGAACAATTATGTCTGCTACTCCGCGCCTCTGGACGATTTGGGCGCATGGCGCTTTGATGGCTATATTTTTGACAAAGCCACAGATCCGCTGAACCCAAACAATGAAATGTATATGAATGCCCCAGATGTATGCCAGGGCCCGGATGGACGGTATTATCTGTATTATCAGCTCCACCGGCTCCCGGTTACCAGTGTAGCAGTTGCCGAAAAGCCGGAAGGTCCCTATACCTTCTATGGCCATGTAAAGCACCCGGACGGTACCCTCTATGGCAAGGTTCCGGGAGATGCCTTCAACTTTGATCCCGGTATGCTGGTGGATGATGACGGCAGAGTGTATATGTACACCGGTTTCTCCCCTTCGGCGGGCATGATGCGTACCGTCATGACCCGGATGGGTGTGAAGCTGGATGGCGGCACCGTGGTGGAGCTGGAAGCAGATATGCTGACCCTGAAGGGGGAACCCAAGGCCACCGTTCCCGGTGAACTGTTTGCAGCGGATACTGGCTTTGAGGGCCATGGTTTTTACGAGGCCAGCAGCCCCAGGAAAATCGGCAGACGGTATTATCTGGTTTATTCCTCCATCCTCAGCCATGAGCTGTGCTATGCGGTTTCCGATTCTCCCATGGGTACATGGCACTATGGCGGCACCATCGTCAGCATCGGTGACATCGGCCTACCCGGTGTTTCCGAAACCTTCGCCCGGAATTTCACCGGCAATACCCACGGTGGCCTGGTAGAAGTGAAAGGCCAGTGGTATGTATTCTACCACCGGCAGACCAACCAGCAGATGTGTGCACGGCAGGGCTGCGCCGAGAGAATCACCATTCTGCCCGATGGTTCTATCCCTCAGGCAGAGATCACTTCCTGTGGCCTGAATGACGGCCCGCTGCCTGCCCAGGGAAGTTTTGAAGCCCGCATAGCCTGCAATCTCTGGGGCAAGAAGGGCACCTTCGCCTACAAGCAGCCTCACCACAGCGAGCCGGACTATCCCTATTTCACCCAGACCGGCGCGGATCGTGAGGAAAACGGCGACCAGTACATAGCGAATATGACTGACGGCAGCACAGCAGGCTTTAAGTATTTTACCTTCGACGGCAGAGAAATCGGCTTCACTGTCACTGCCAGAGGCACCGCCGAGGGGAATCTCGCTGTTGGGCTGAAAGCAGACAAAGAACCCATCGTCCGGATTCCGGTTCATCCGGCGGACAGCTGGCAGAGCTTTCACACCGTGCTGCCCGCAGTGGAAGGCACCCATGCGCTGTACCTCCGGTTTGAAGGTCAGGGCAGTTTGGATTTGAACACCATCTGCTTTGGCTAAACCGGCGCCCCTTATTTCAAAATAAAGGAGCATTTCCATGAACCGCAAACAAGAAATCCTATTCAGAGAATCCACCGTATGGAAAGCCATTTTCGCCATGGCAATCCCGGCAATGATTAACATCCTGGTCATGATCCTCTACAACATAGCAGACATGTTCTTCATCGGCCAGCTGGGCAGCAGCGCCCAGGTTGCGGCGGTATCCATATCCTCACCGGTTTTTACCATGATGATGGCCTTCGGCTCCATGATCGGCGGTGGCGGCTGTGCGTTGATTGCCAGAACTCTGGGTGCAAAGGATATTCAGCATGTCAGCCTGTATTCCAGCCTCTGCTGCTGGGGCAGCGTCCTGATTGGTGCTGTTTTTGCAGTGGTTGTGCTGCTGTTTCAGAATCCCATTTTGAAAATGCTGGGTGCCAACGAGGAAATCTGGGAGCATGCCAGAACCTACCTAAGCATTCTGGCTCTGGGTGCTCCCATTATGATTTTCACCACTTCCATGGGCAACGTGGTACGCTCCGAGGGTGCAGTGAAGGAAGGCATGACCGGAAACCTGATTTCTACCGTGACCAATGTGGTGCTGGATCCGCTGTTCATTCTGGTGTTTCGCTGGGGGGTAGCCGGTGCTGCCGTGGCAACGGTTATCGGTAATATCGCCGGTGCGGCATATCTGATTCACTACATTCTCTGCAAAGGCTCCCATTTGAGCCTTTCTCCCAAGCTGGCAGCCATGGTTCCCGGCGATTTCCGCAAGGTCATTGCCATCGGTCTGCCCAACGGCACCAATAACATCCTTTCCAGTGTTTCTGCGGCGCTGGCAAATAATCTTCTGGTCACCTATGGTACGGTTGCCGTTGCCGCTATGGCGGCTTCCGGAAAATCCACCACCATTATTTCCATGATTCAGATGGGCATCTGCATGGGTGTCCAGCCTTTGATGGCTTACAGCTACGGCGCAAAGAATCTTCCAAGAATCCGGGAAACCGTCAAAAAGTTGGGAATTCTGACCTTCAGCTTTGGTCTTGCCACTACGCTGCTGTGCTTCTTCCAGAGTAAAAATATCATCCACCTGTTCTTGAAGGATCCCAGCGCTTTGGATCTGGGTACGCAAATGATTCGTCTGCGGGTGCTGACGGGTCCCATCCTGGGCTTCTACTACATCAGCTCCAACTTCCTGCAGGCCTCCGGCAACGCAAAGATGTCCATGCTGGTTTCACTGCTGCGGCAGGGAATCTTTTTCATCCCACTAATCTATGTGATGAACGCCATGTTTGGCGTAACCGGCAACATCTGCGCCCACATCGCCGCAGATGCTTTGGCAGCTCTGGCAGGCGTGATTCTGGCGGTAAGGCAATATCGGATTCTGCACAAAACACTTTCAGTTTAACAATTCTCAAACGCAATCCCAAAACTCCGTAAACAAAAGAATCATATAATTCCTCCATCAAAAGAAATTGAGATGGAGGAATTCAATTATGAATAATCGTATTTATCTGGTCACCGGTGCGGCAGGCTTCCTTGGCAGTCATGTGTGCAGCAAGCTTCTGGAGCGGGGCGACCGCGTCCGGGCACTGGTATTGCCCAGAGATCCGGGTGCAAAATTCATTCCCGCTTCCGTAGAGGTGGTGGAGGGTAACCTGTGCGACATGGATTCCCTGAGTCCCTTCTTCGCTGTGCCCGAAGGAACCGAAACCTATGTGATCCACTGCGCCAGCATGGTCACCACCAACCCTGACTTCAACCAAAAACTCATCGATGTGAATGTGGGCGGCACCAAGAATATTATTGAGCAGTGCCTCTCCCATCATGAGTGCAAGAAGCTGGTGTACGTCAGTTCCACCGGTGCCATCCCCGAGCAGCCCAAAGGCATCAAAATCACCGAGACCAGAAAGTTCGCACCTGTCAACCCCAAGACCCAGGTTGGCTGCTACAGCCAGTCCAAAGCCATGGCAACCCAGGAGGTACTGGATGCCTGCGACAACCGGGGACTGAGGGCCTGTGTGGTGCACCCCAGCGGTATTCTTGGCCCGGATGACCATGCCATCAGCGAAACCACCGGCACCGTCATCAAGATTATGAACGGCGAAATGAGCGTGGGAATGGGCGGCTCCTTCAATCTGTGCGATGTCCGGGATCTTGCCCACGGCTGCATAGCAGCCTGCGACCGGGGGCGCATCGGCGAGTGCTACATTCTGGGCAACGAAGAGGTCACATTAAAGGAAGTCTGCCAGATGCTCCATGATGCTTCCGGCTGCAAGATGCCCCTGTTCTATGTTCCCATCCGCATGGCATACATGCTGGCGGCGCAGATGGAAAAAAAGGCAGCAAAAACCGGCGAGAAGCCGCTGATGACCAACTTTGCTGTATACAATCTGGCTAGAAACAATTCCTTCGACTATTCCAAGGCAAAGCGGGAGCTGGGCTACTCCACCCGTCCCTACGCCGAAACCCTGGCAGACGAAGCCAAGTGGCTGGTGAAGGAAGGTCATATCAAGGGCGCTGTGTCTGATGCAGACACCCTCAATTAACAATTCTGAAACAATAGTCAAACAATACGCAAACACTCCTTTGGTAGAATTTGGCTAAATTCTGTTGGAGGGTGAGAAAGTGAAAAAGCTGCCCCCTTGGCTTCTCAATACTGCCTGCATACTGGCACCGATTCTCAGCGGTCTGAGCCTGTATCAGACAGTCAGACTGTTCTTGCCGCTTCCTGCTGCGTTCGTTCTGTACGGAATCGCCTTTGTTTGCCTGATAATTTTCTGCATTCGGATGCCGAAATGGCTTGTAGGAATTTTTCGAAGGGTAACCGGATATTTTCGGGAGCGCTTTCATGGAGTGGAGCTGTTTTTTACCAACAGAGTACTCCGAAAAATTGTGATAGCGATTCCGGGAACGGTATTGGGAGTCATTTACGCAGGTCTGAACGCATTTCTGGGCATATGGTACGGTTCTGCCTGGAATGGAACACTGGCAGGGTATTTCCTGGTATTAACCGGACTGCGCTTTTTGATCCTACATGCTTATCGGAAAAGAAACATGGAATTGCGAATTTACCGCACCTGTGGTATGCTGTTGTCAGTATTAAGCATCACGCTGGGTGGCGCAGTGATACTGCTGCTGCATGGTTCTTCCGGAAAAACCTACCCAGGATTTCTGGTATATGCAATGGCAGCATACACCTTTTACAAGGTCTATGCCTCCATTCGTGGCATGGTCACAGCCAGATATCAGGAATCACTTCTGCTGATTGCCCAGCGGAATATCGGTCATGCGGATGCACTCATGTCCTTGCTCTGTCTGCAAACAGGACTTCTGAATGCTTTCAATGGAAAAAATGCCGATTTTGCCATGCGCATGAATGGCGTCACCGGCGGTATCGTATCGCTGATTGTTTTGGCTATGGGTATCCGCATGATACTCATGGGAAGGAGGAGAATGAACGATGATTCGAATACTTACAGTAGATGATGAGCGGGAAATTGGCAGAGCAGTCTGCAATTACCTGAATGACAGCGGCTTTCAGGCGAAAAGCGTCTTGAGTGCCGAAGCAGCATACGATGAAATGTATAATAACCCCTACGACCTGATTATCTCCGACATTATGATGCCAGAGATTGATGGCTTTGAATTTGCCGAAACCGTCCGGAGGCTGAACAAGCGGATTCCCATTCTGTTTCTGTCTGCCCGGGATGACCTGAACGCCAAGCGGAAGGGCTTCCAGCTGGGCATTGACGACTACATGACCAAGCCAGTGGAGCTGGCCGAGCTGGAAATGCGGGTCCGGGCTCTTCTGCGCCGGGCAGGCATAGAGCAGGAGCGGAAGCTGACTGTAGGCAATCTGGAAATGGATGCCGACGGTATGGCGGCCTTGCTGGATGGGGACGAGCTGGCGCTGACAACCCGGGAATTCAACATTCTCTTTAAGCTGCTGTCCTATCCCAAGAAAACCTTTACCCGTGCCCAGCTGATGGACGAATTCTGGGACGCGGATTCAGAAACCGGCCTGCGGGCAGTGGATGTCTATGTAGCCAAGCTCCGGGATAAGCTGGCTGCCTGTGACGGATTTGAGATCAAAACCGTCCGGGGACTGGGCTACAAGGCGGTGCTGAAATGAAAAAGACGGAATACGTCAGCGGTTATATCCAAAGCAGTCTGTTTCCCAGAGCCCTCTTTGTGGTGTATCTGCTGACACTGCTGGTGACCGCCGGCCTGCACGTGGGATTGATTGTTTTGTTTCAGGCCATCGCGCTGCACAGCGGGTGGCAGACCTTGATCATCCTATCCTATTGGATCGCTGTAGCCGCTGGGCTGACACTCTATACCCGCAGACAGATTCGGGTGATTTATGAGGAGCCACTCCAGCGGATTGCCAACGCCACTACCCAGGTCGCTGCCGGTGATTTCTCTGTTTATGTTCCCATGACCCATACTGTGGACAAAATGGACTATCTGGATGCCATGATCCTGGATTTCAACAAAATGGTGGAGCAGCTGGGCAGCATTGAAACGCTGAAAACGGAGTTTATTTCCAACGTGTCCCACGAACTGAAAACCCCGGTATCAGTGATTCAGAACAACGCAGAGCTGCTTCGCCTGTCCGAGCTGGACGAAAAGCAGTGCACGCAGGCCAATGCCATCTATTGGGCTACTAAGCGTCTGACCGGCTTGGTCAGCAATATTCTGAAGCTTAACAAGCTGGAACAGCAGCGGATTCTGCCGGATGCACAAAGCTATGACGTGTGCGCCCAGTTGGCAGAGTGTGCAGTTGCCATGGATGATGTGCTGGAAATGAAGGGCATTGAGCTGGAAGCGGACATGGAGGACACGGGAATGATTCTCGCCGATCCTGCCCTCATGGAGCTGGTGTGGAACAATCTGCTGTCCAATGCCGTGAAATTCACTCCCCGTGGCGGCATCGTCACCATTACCGAGGCAGAAACCCCGGAGGGACTGAAAATCGGAGTCCGGGACACTGGCTGCGGCATGGACAAAGAAACTCAGCGTCATATTTTTGAGAAATTTTACCAGGGAGATACCTCCCATGCAGCTGCCGGAAACGGTCTGGGGCTGGCCCTGGCTCAGCGGGTACTGCTGCTCCACGGGTTTGCCATTTCCGTCGAGAGCGCACCGGGCCAAGGCAGTACCTTTACCGTCACGATTCCAAAGGAGGGAGAAAATCATGGCTGATTTCGCAAGAAGTCTGTTCGGCGCAGAGGAAACCTTTCAAACTACCGTAAGCAGTGCTTTCGCCGCCAATTATAACGACGGCTACGCCTGCTTCGGCTGGAAAGAAAATGAAGCCACGCCCCACGAGAAAAATGGCGATAAGGTGATTCTGCATTATGTCCGTGACCGGAATATTCTGAACAAAACGGAACTGATTCGTTTGCAGCGGCAATTTGAGGACTGCATGGCCCAAATCCAGATCATGCAGCGCCAGGCCGATTCCATTCCCTTGGCTACCGCCTTGATGGCGGGACTGGTGGGCACGGCCTTTGTGGCAGGAGCGGTATTCGCTGTTACAGCAGAAAATCCCATGATCTGGCTGACAGTGCTGCTGGCAATTCCCGGCTTCCTGCTGTGGGGAGCAGCCTACCCCATCTGCCGCAAGGAGCAGAAACGCCAGCGGAAGCGTCTGCTGCCCCTCATCGATCAGAAATACGACGAAGCTGCCGAAACGGCACAGAAAGCAAAAAAACTGCTGTAACGATAATCGGCTAGGAGGCTGGTCATCATCCAGCCAGCCGATCTCCCACGGAACCGTGCGTCAGATTAGAGCACCAGGTATGGCAAAGGGGATTTCAATGGAGGTTTTCTTTGATATTGCTGACGCGCTTGATATTGATCCGGTTGACCTGCTGAACGCTGCCAATTTCCCGGATCACATTAAAGGAAAGAAGCAGTAAGATGCAGAGGTTATGTGTGCCTTAACAATCCACATCCCATCAAAAACACTCCCAACCGGGTGATTATCCTTCCCGGCTGGGGGTGTGTAACCGCTTCACTTGGGAGAGCGCTTGAATGGCATTCAAGAGGTCAGCGGTTCGATCCCGCTTATCTCCACCAAACCTTTACGGAAGAAATGATTTTTAACTCACCTCTGCAAAGAGGTGAGTTTTTTATGCCGCAATCCAAACGATGTTAAGATCCATGCTAAACTGCTCAAAATCGATGTTAAAGTCGATGAGCAGCTTGTAGTCCCGGTAGACGTCCACCCGCTTGATAAGGCAGTTGACGATCATCTTCTTTGCCTATATCGGCCCATGAAATGATATTGTCATACTGAGCGTTCAAGGATGCCAGAAACCGCATGCTTGCGCTTGTTGAAGCGTCCACTAACTGATGGATTTTCTAAAATTTTTGTAGGAATATTCAACTCGGCAAGCCCCCTATATATGACGCTCTCCCTATCCCCATAAACATACCCTTGTGGCAATGCTTCCAAAATCGAAATCAGTTCATCTTCCGAAGGCAGAAGCTTAAAATCGTAAAAAGCAGTATAATCTCTGTTGAATGACGGCATCTTTATCTCCGCGTCCCATGATTCCGACGCCAGTTGTCATCCCGTGGTGGTAATTGACTATGTGCTTTGTGTTTGCCGCCGCATCCAGAATTCTATCCAAGTGAGGATGATTCATTGGCTCGTGATCCAAAGTGAATGAATTATCCCATCTGCGTTTTCATTCTTCAATTCCCAAGGGTATGAGATTTTGGCACCTTACAGGGGCAGAAATGGTCCGGGCACTGTACAGTTCCCCAGTCATACTTATTTTATCAGCCATTTATATGTTATTTAACGGCTTGCATTTTTGAGAAACCTATGCTACAATGCAAATGTTTGGAATTGAATATTGTTATGAGCTTTTGTAGCGCACAGGTGTCCATTTGTAAGAATGGGTGAAAAGGGAATCCGGTGAGAATCCGGAACGATGCCGTCACTGTGTACGGGAGCCGCTTTCTACAGTCACTGGGAAACTGGGAAGAGGAAAACGGCGATGAACGAAGTCAGGAGACCTGCCTGGGCGTGGAATCTCAGATCTGCGGTCCACAGATCTCACATTCTCACAAAGTCTGTATCCATCCTTCCGATACAAGGAGCTTGCATCTCTTTGCTGAGTTTTAAGCAGCCGCAGTCATGCGGCTGCTTTTATTTGATTCCGAACAAATTAAAAAAGGAAGGAAGAACCAAAATGAAAAAAGTAATTTCCCTTCTGCTGTGCATGGCCATGATGCTGGCCCTTCTGGCCGCCTGCAGCAGCAACACCTCCGCCACTGTCACCGAGACGCCCACTGAGGCACCTACCCAAGCGCCCACCGCCGCTCCCACTACGGAAGCTGAGGTTGACGATCAGGCGCTTGCCGACGAAGTCGCGGCTTTGATCGACGCCATCTATGTTCAGACCCGTACCGACGACACCGATGCCCAGTGTGAAGCCGCTAAGGCTGCCTGGGACGCCTTGACCGATGCCCAGAAAGAGCTGGTAGAGGGGGAAAACGCAGACCCTGACTACTTCGGGCGGGACACCGGCGACGCCTCCAAGGACGATCCCCTGAACGCCGACGATATCGGCGAAAACGAGATTCTGGTGGTGTCCTTCGGCACCTCCTTCAATGACAGCCGTACCCAGGACATCGGCGGCATTGAGAAGGCCATTCAGGCGGCCAACCCCGACTGGTCTGTCCGCCGGGCATTTACCGCGCAGATCATCATTAATCATGTCCAGGCTCGCGACGGTGAAAAGATCGACAATATGCAGCAGGCTCTGGACCGGGCTGTTGCCAACGGCGTCAAGAACCTGATCCTGCAGCCCACCCACCTGATGCACGGCGCCGAGTATGACGAGATGGTGGAAGCCATCGAGGAATACAAGGACAAGTTTGAATCCGTGGCCATCGCCGAGCCTCTGCTGGGCGAAGTCGGCTCTGACGCCACCGTAGTCAACGACGACAAGGCCGCCGTGGCAGAAGCAATCACCGCCCAGGCGGTTTCCGAGGCCGGCTATGACAGCCTGGACGCTGCTAAGAACGACGGTGCCGCATTTGTCTTCATGGGCCATGGTACATCCCACACCGCAAAGGTCTCCTATTCCCAGATGCAGACGCAGATGCAGACCTTGGGCTATGAGAACGTGTTCATCGGCACTGTGGAAGGAGAGCCGGAGGAGACTGCCTGTGAGGCTGTCATTGAGGCCGTTTCCGAAGCCGGATACACGAAGGTCATCCTGCGGCCCTTGATGGTGGTCGCCGGTGACCATGCAAACAACGACATGGCCGGTGACGACGAAGATTCCTGGAAGAGCATGTTTACCGCCTCCGGGAAGTTCGAGTCTGTGGATACCCAGGTCGCTGGTCTTGGCGGCATCGAGGCGATTCAGAAGCTGTATGTAGCCCATACCGCTGACGCCATCGACAGCCTGGAAAAGAAGTAAAAAAGGAGTTTGGAAACCATGAAAAAAGGTCTGTGCCTGCTGTTGTCTCTGGGAATGATGCTGCTTCTGCTGTGCGCATGCGGCAGCCAGTCTCCTGCTGGAACCACGGAAGGTATGGAGACCATGCCTGCCGCAGAGAATGCCGAAACCACGGTACCTGTGACGGAAGCCCCTGCGGCAGCGCCCACGCAGCCAGAGTCCCCCGCGCTGGAGGACGGAACCTATACCGTTGATTTCAACACCGACAGCAGTATGTTCCGTGCCAACGAAGCCTGCGAAGGAAAAGGGACCCTGACGGTAAAGGACGGTGTCATGACCCTCCATGTCTCTCTTGCTTCGAAAAAGATTGTCAACCTCTTCCCGGGAAAGGCCTCCGAAGCCCAGGCGGAAGGCGCCGTACTGCTTCAGCCCACAGAGGATACCGTGACCTATAGTGACGGATTCTCAGAGGTAGTCTATGGCTTTGACATCCCGGTTCCCGCGCTGGACAGGGACTTTGATCTTGCGCTGATCGGTACCAAGGGCACTTGGTATGACCATGTGGTTTCTGTGTCCAATCCGGAACCCGTTCAGTAACCCACTCCGTTCAATAACCGCACCCGGCAGGGCGAGGCAGCGCCTCGCCCTGTCATGGCATAGGGAGAAAATATGGATTTTCGAAAAAGGTTTTTATCCGGACTGCTTGCCGTCTGCTTTGCTTTTGCCCTGGCGGCCTGCGGCGTGTCAGGAGTCAATCACGACTTAGAGGATGGAACATACCTGGTGGAGATTCTTCTGGAAGGTGGCAGCGGCAGATCCCACATTCAGTCTCCGGCAGAGCTGACCGTCCAGGACGGCGCCATGAGCGTCACCCTGGTATGGAGTAGCGCGAACTATGACTACATGGTGGTGGCCGGAAAAACATTTTTTCCGGTTACCCTGACCCCTGGCTCCACCTTCTGCATTCCGGTGGAAAAGCTGGGGGAACGCTTTTCCGTTTCCGCAGACACCACCGCTATGAGCACCCCCCACGAAATCGAATATACGCTGACTGTTTTCGCCCCCGGAGAATCCGCTGGGGAGGTGGAGCCGACAGAAAGTACCGCTGCTTCCGCCCCGGCTGTGGAAGGGGCTGTCAGTCAGATGCTGATATACGACCACAGCATGGAGCTGCATGCCGCGCAAGGTTTTTCCGTGGATTATTATAAGG
Organism: Eubacteriales bacterium; assembly: GCA_030533415.1. Classification (GTDB taxonomy): domain Bacteria; phylum Bacillota; class Clostridia; order Oscillospirales; family Oscillospiraceae; genus Faecousia. The sequence continues at coordinate 84,076 of JAUNJE010000002.1, forward strand.
ACGGGTATGCTCTGCTGACGATCAAACAGGACAGCAGCCGCTTCCTGCTGATTCCGCAGGAAAAGGAGACTCCCGCGGATCTGGCCGAGGACGTTACGCCCCTGCGGCTTCCCCTGCAAAATGTATATCTTGCCGCTTCGGCGGTCATGGACATGTTTATTTCCTTGGACGCCCTGGATACCCTGGCATTTTCCGGGACCAAGGAGGAGGGCTGGTATCTTCCCGAAGCCCGCGAGGCAATGGCGCAAGGCCGCATCCGCTATGCGGGAAGCTATTCCGCCCCAGACTATGAACAGATCCGGGCGGCCGGATGCGCCCTTGCCATCGAGAGCACCATGATTTACCACACACCGGAAGTCAAAGAGCAGCTGGAACGGTTTGGAATTCCGGTACTGGTGGACAGGTCCAGCTATGAAAGCAGCCCCCTTGGCCGGGTAGAATGGGTCAAGGTCTACGGTCTGCTCACCGGAAAGAATGCCGAAGCGGAAGCGGCATTCTCTGAGCAGCAGCGCATCTTCGACGACATTGCCCAGGCAGAGAAAAACGGAAAAACCGTGGCGTTTTTCTACATCAGCTCCAGCGGCGCCGTAAATGTGCGCCGCACCAGCGATTATATTCCGGGAATGATCGAGATGGCAGGCGGCGTTTATCTCCCCCGGGATACGGGCGGGGACGGCGCATCTGGCTCCGCAACCTTCTCCATGCAGATGGAATCCTTTTACGCGGAAGCGAGAGACGCGGATTTCCTGATTTATAACAGCACCATTGAGGGCCAGCTATACAGCTTGGATGACCTGATCTCCAAGGATTCCCTTCTCGCGAATTTCAAAGCGGTAAAAGACGGAACCGTTTTTTGCACCACACAAAATATTTACCAGTCCTCTATGGAGCTGGGCCTTTTGGCAAGTGATTTTTCCCGGATACTTTCCGGCAGCCGGGATGGACTGAATTATCTTTATCCTTTGGAGTAAAACCATGAAGAACAGATACCCGGCGGCTTTTCTAAGCCTTACAATCCTGCTTCTGATGTTCCTTGGACTGAATGTGTGCATTGGCAGTGTGAATGTCCCTCTGCGGGAGGTCCTGGAGATTCTGGGCGGCAGCGGCAGTGGGAGTACGAACGGAGATATCGTCCTTCAGATGCGGCTGCCCCGGGCAATCGCGGCGCTGCTGTTGGGGGGCGGACTGTCCCTGTCCGGCTATCTTCTGCAAACCTTCTTCCACAATCCCATCGCGGGGCCTTTTACCCTGGGTATTTCCTCCGGGGCAAAGCTGACGGTGGCCATGGTCATGGTGTTCGCCCTGGGCAGATCCCTGTCCATCAGTTCGGCGGCCATGATTGCCGCCGCTTTCCTGGGCGCCATGATTTCCATGGGCTTTGTGCTTCTCATGTCCCGGCTGGTGGATCATATGTCCATTCTCATTGTCAGCGGCGTCATGATCGGCTATATCTGTTCGGCTGTCACGGATCTTGTGGTTACCTTTGCCGATGATGCCAATATTGTTAACCTGCACAACTGGTCCAAGGGCAGTTTTTCGGGAATCGATTGGAGCGATGTAACCGTCATGGCCATCGTGATCCTGGTAAGCTCCGCCTGTGTCTTTTTGATGTCGAAGCCTATCAGCGCCTATCAGCTGGGGGAGCAGTACGCCAAAAGCATGGGCCTGAATGTAAAACTCTTTCGGGGGCTGCTGGTGGTTCTCAGCAGCGTACTGTCCGCCTGCGTCACAGCCTTTGCAGGCCCCATCTCCTTCGTCGGCATTGCGGTTCCGCAGCTGGTCAAGCGGCTGTTTGGCACGGCAAAGCCCATTCTGATGATCCCGGCCTGCTTTCTGGGCGGAGCGGCCTTTTGCCTGTTTTGTGACCTTCTGGCCCGTACCGCCTTCGCACCCACGGAGCTGAGCATCAGCACGGTAACTGCAATTTTTGGCGCGCCGGTGGTTATCGTGATCCTGCTTCAAAAAAAGATGAATCAGGGAGGATAACGAAAAATGGAGCCTTCATTCTTTCTCACCCAGGGCCTTACGGTAGGATACCGGGGTGTCCCCCTGATCCAGGATGTGGAAATTTGCTTGAATCGCGGCGAGATTCTCAGCCTGATCGGGCCAAATGGCGCGGGGAAAACGACCATTTTGAAGCACATCATCCGGCAGATGGAGCCTATCTGCGGAACGGTCTGCCTGGATGGCAGGGACATCGGCAAAATCCCCGGTCAAGACCTCGCAAAGCAGATGTCCGTTCTCCTGACGGACCGGGTCAGGCCGGAGCTTATGACGTGTGAAGATGTGGTAGCCGCCGGACGGTACCCCTATACGGGAAAATTCGGCATTTTGTCCCCGGAGGACCGGCAGATGGTCCGGGAGGCCATGGCGTTAATGTCCATTACGGAGCTTGCAGCACGGAATTTCCTCCAGACCAGCGACGGACAGAAGCAGCGGGTCATGCTGGCCCGGGCCATTTGTCAGGAACCCGGGCTGCTGATTTTGGACGAGCCTACCGCATATCTGGACATCCGCTATAAAATTGAACTATTGGATATCCTAAGGAAAATGGCAAGGGAAAAGCAGATCGCCGTAATCATGTCCCTGCATGAAATCGACCTGGCGATGAAAATATCCGACCGGATTCTCTGCGTCAAGGCGGATGGAGGCACTGTCTTTGGAAGCCCGGAAGAGGTTTCCAAAATCTGTCCCATTGGAGAGCTGTACGGCCTGGAGAAGGGATCCTACAACGCCCTCTACGGAAGCGTGGAGCTTGCCATGCCTGTGGGTGAGCCAGCGGTATTTGTGGTTGGCGGGGGTGGCTTCGGTATCCCCTTTTACCGGGAGCTTCAAAAACGGCAGATTCCCTTTGCCGCTGGGGTTCTGTATGAAAACGATATAGACTACCCCGTTGCAAAAGGCTTGAGCAGCCATGTAATCTCCGCCCCTGCGTTTTCCGTCATGCAGCGGCAGCAATTGGATGCGGCGGCTGATTGGATGGAGCGGTGCAGTCTGGTGATCGATGCCGGGACGCCTGCCAGAGAACTGAACGCCCTTAACCGGGAACTGCTGTCCCTGGCCCGGGAAAAGGGGATTCCCGTACAAGATCATCTATAAAAAGAACGGCTATTGCGGGAATGCATTCTAAAAAAGATGACATGGAATCCCGTCCCTTAAAATCAAACGGCGCAACAGAATTTGAAGACACCTTAGAATTCGCTGATAAAGGCCGAATTCTAGGGTGTTTTCATTTTATTTTGCCCATGCTTTGCAGGCTGGAAAATTTTTTCTGTTTCCCCATTGACAACCGCTGAGAAGCGCGCTATAATACCACCAACCCTAATAACCAACTAACATAGTAGTAAAATATAAGTTTAGAAAGGAGAACACCTTCCATGGAAAAGACCTTGGCTGCTGCAAAACAGATGATGGAGATGTGTATGCACTGTTTTGGCATGTGCATGTCTTTTTCTATGCGCAATCCGGGTTGTTCTCCATGATGTTTGGCGGATTCCCCAAAATTCCAAATGGGCGCAAGCAGCACTGCTTGCGCCCAAACGCTTTGGCAATGTTTCACGAAAACCATGCGAAATGCCAGAATCCCGGAGCGGAATTTATATAATACTGTTTATAAAGAAACGGACCGGGCCGTGTTCCGCGGATTTTCCATATTTGACATTTTGCGGCGGTGAAAGCTGTGGCGCTCCCCGGTGCTCTTTGCGCTCATCCTCGGTTTCTTTGCCTGCGTCTGCTTCCTGATGCGCCAAATTGATGGGGCGGTCATGCTGGGATGGGGGCTTCTGATCGTGGGAGCCGGGCTGCCATGCGCTTATTTTCTGAATTTTTTCCTGTCCCTGAATAAGCAAGCCGTAGGAAACGATCCCCGCCTGGTATATACCCTGAATTTGACCGAGGCGGCGAATCGGGGAGTCTGCGGTTTCGGTCCCAATAATCAGCAAGTGCGCTCTGCATACGTGCAGGGCACATCAGATTCCGGCGTATGAAATTATAATGGGCCGCTCTCTTGCTGTTCTTACCAAACATGTCGGCCGCTGTGAATATCTTCAGAAAACAAAGTGTTCCACAGAAGTGCCCAAACGTTTATTTCCGGTCTTTTGCCATTTCCAACGCTCCTGTACTGTTATTTCGCAAAATCTTCAGCTGCCTTGTAGACTGGATGGTCATATAAACAGCCATTACCAGCACAATCGCGCAGACACCTCCGCCGGTGGACGCCGTCATGACACTTCGAAAAAACGGTGGATTTTCACCGGCATCAAACTGCATCAGCATTGCTGTCTCCAGGGACAGCATAGATACCAGTGCCGCCGCCAGTTTAACCGATTTCGACGCCGACATAACGGGACTGTTGTATTTCCTGTACTTCACAACATCCCTTACGGCCGTGATGATATTATAAAAAGCATACATAGCCACCACATAGATCAGATATCCGGCATAATGAAAGCTCTCATTTTCCCGAACCACGAGAATGACCACTCCGGAAAGGGCGATATTCATCAGCATTAAAATAATGCCGCACAGGCGGTAATGCTTCCATTCAGAAAAAATTGCCTTCCCGATACCATTGTGACTGACGTAGCGCAGCAGCAGGAAACGCATCACGGCCAGCATAATATAATAAACCGCCAATGTTCCAAACCATATGGACCGGTAATAGGCGCCGTAAAAGAGCTTAATTGCCGCAAAGAGCAGATTGATCCCAAGTGCCGGATACAGTGAGACATGTGTCTTAAACGGGATATCTGTCAAATACCTGTGAATGTATGGATTCCGATGCAGAGCGGCATTCACAGCCCCCTTGGGCATTTTGATGATCCTTGCACACACGATAATCAAAGAATACGC
>JAUNJE010000002.1:89026-120566 GCA_030533415.1 Eubacteriales bacterium
CAGCCCCCTTGGGCATTTTGATGATCCTTGCACACACGATAATCAAAGAATACGCAGACAAAAAATAAGATATATAAGCAACCGGGCTATATTCTTCTTCATATAAAAATGCATAGATCAGCAAAGCCGCCGCTACCGGCACACTGACGATTACTACAGCAAGCTTTGGAAATATAAGACTTTTTAATATCTGTCTGACGTGCGCCATATGCAGCCCTCCCATCGCACGATAATCAGATTTTAATACTATTTTATCATATAAAATACTGGAATTTTATTTATACTTTGTTTGAAAAATGTTTCTGAATGTTTCTGAAGTATTAATTTCAGCTAAAATATGCAAGCATATGGTTATTTTGCAAAAAACGTCAAGAATGCATGTAAATCTCATATAAAAAACAACTTAATGGAATATCAACAGAAGATATTTTTTCTCAATTTTTTGCAAAGGCAAAGCAAGTACCGCAAATCCATAAAACCAGGCTGTAATTTATTTCAGAGAACAAAAATTCTAAGTCCCCCCAAATAATAAATGGCCTGCTAAAAAAGCCGCTTGACAAATCCACCCGACAGGATTATTTTAGCGTATAGTACTATTAGGGACACCATAGCTATGCGCAAAATAGCAAGCTTCGCTGTTTAGAATCCCAAGCATAATGCTACCCGCAATTTGTTCATTTCTGCCAGTAGTGTAGCACGATTTGAAAAGGGTGTATTTTTCCATCCCCACTTCCCAATCGGCAAAAGTAAGGCTCCCACCAGAACATGTCCCACGCTTATGTAAATTCACCGGAGGCGCAGAATTGAGAGAAGTCAATTTAACGGAAGGCTCTATCTTCCAGAAGCTCATCAGGTTCTCACTGCCAATGATTGTGGGAAATCTGCTGCAGCAGGTATACAATCTCACAGATACCTTGATCGTTGGAAAATGTATCGGAGCGGATGCGCTTGCAGCCGTTGGCTCTGCCTATACGCTGATGGTTTTCATCACTTCAATCATAATCGGTCTTTGCATGGGAAGCGGTACATTCTTCTCATCGGATTTCGGAGCCGGGGATGAAAGAAAGCTGAGAGAAGACATTGTCCTTTCTTTCTGGTTCATCTTCTCGGTATCCGTTGCTATCTATTTAATCATCTATCCAGGCATGCAGCTTATTTTAAAGCTGCTGCAAACGCCGCCGGAACTGATGGGATTGATGCAGGAATATGTGGCCGTTGTGTTTATCGGAATCCTCTTCATATTCCTTTACAACTTTTTTTCCTACCTTCTTCGGGCAATCGGGAATTCTGTCATGCCGCTGATTTTTCTGGCAGTTTCCTCTGTTGTAAATATTGTGTTGGATATCTGGTTTGTTTCCGGTCTTGGGATGGGTGTAAGCGGCGCCGCCTGGGCTACGGTGATTGCCCAGGCAGCATCCGGCATTGGGATCACAGTGTATTCCTTGGCAAAACTTCCGTTATTACGGCAGGACAGGAATAACGGGCAATGGAGCTCCCGGCGGCTGCGGGAGATTATTGTAAACGATGTGGCAACAGGCATCCAGCAATCCGTTATGAACTTCGGCATTCTGATGATTCAAGGCTTGGTCAACAGCTTTGGAACAACAATCATGGCCTCCTTTGCCGCTGCCGTAAAAATTGATACGATTGCCTATATGCCGGCCCAAGAATTCGGCAACGCTTACTCGCTGTTTGTCTCGCAAAACCATGGTGCCAAGAAAACAGAACGCATTCGAAATGGAACACGGATTTCCTTTTTGGCATCCACCACTTTTTGTGTAATTATTTCTGTTTTCATTTGCATCTTTGCTGGAGATTTGATGGGGCTTTTCATAGATGCGGCCGAAATTGAAATCATAGAGGAAGGCGCAAGATATTTGCGGATCGAGGGTGCTATGTATGTGGGAATCGGCATTCTGTTCCTTTGGTATGGATATTTCAGGGGCGTTCGTAAGCCCCATATTTCCCTAATTCTCACGATCATTTCTCTCGGAACCCGGGTAGCATTGTCTTATATACTGGCACCCCATACGCGTCTGGGGGTGGTTGCGATTTGGTATTCCATCCCCATCGGCTGGTTTTTTGCGGATGCAGCGGGACTCCTTTTTTACCGAAGAAACGCAAAGAAAAACGCACCCTAATAACATGAACGGTGGCGTTGGGGCGGGCACAATGCCAAGCGGGCCGCTGTCCCTGCCACTTCCCGATGGTAAGGTAAGTTTTCCCTTTCCACGCTTTGCGCCATAGAAGCAGTGCGCAAAAACATCACAATTTGCTTGCAAATAGGGGCGCTTAGACTGTATAATGCGATAGATGAATGATTCACCGCAGAAAGGAACAATTACATGAAACCAACGGTACTCCTATATAATTTACCCTTATCCGCACAGGTTCAGGTGGAGGCACTGTGCCGGGAGATCGGGGCGATCCCTCTGGTTGTGGAAGGCTCCCGTCAGGGGCTGACTCTGGGTGCTCTGGTGGGACTGCTCCCGGAGCGCGGCAGCACAGAGCGTGTATCCGGCCAGATGCTGGTAATGGCCTACTTTGAAAAAGGAATGCTGGACGCCTTCCTGCAGGGCTTCCGCCGCCGGCAAATTCCGCCCATTCCCAGAAAGGCTATGCTCACTCTGACCAACACCGCCTGGACCGGACCGCAGCTATACGAAAATCTATCCCAGGAAATGGACGCCATGGCGAAATCCCTTCAAAAATAACACAGCAGTGCTCCCGAAAGCGCAGATTTAACCGCTATCCCCAGTTCCCGCCGTTGTTCTTGAATATGTCATATCGGAGATGACGGTCTCAATGGGGCGGGTTGTCTCAGGGCGTAAGGAATCAACCGTACATTTGGAAAGGCAAATGATCTGCTGTATGCTGTTGCGCAGGAGGTTATCAAGATGATTTATTTTACAGCATTTCGGCCATGCCAATATCGTGAAGATGTGCGTGCGGCCTTTTGAAGATGTAGAGGAAATGAAGGAAGCCCTGATTGCCGCATGGAGAGCTGCTATGACATTGCGCAAATGGTTTGGGATTGCCGCACGAATGGTAGGGACAAATCTGAAAAAATATGATATAATACATTAAATTCCGTGGGCGGCCCATAATATTGGTATTGCCTTTTTTATGGAAGGGGGGGACGCTGTGCGCATTGCATTATGTGATGATGAGGAGCAGGAGCGAAAACATTTTGTCGAAGCATTGCATGAGTGGAGCCCTGACTATCGGCCGGAGTGCTTTTCCAGTGGCGATTCTTTGCTTGCGGCAGCGGCGGCTCCAAACCGGGAGCCCTTTTCCATCGTTTTTTTAGATATCTATTTGCCTGGAGAAAACGGTGTGGAAATCGCCAAAGAACTGAAAAAAATTTCCCCGGAAACCAGCATCGTATTTGTCACTACCAGCCAGGAGCACGCGGTGGATGCCTTCTCTCTTCAGGCACTGCACTATCTGATCAAGCCGGTCACAATGGAGGGAATAGAGGAAGCGTTTCGGCGTCTGGCACAGCTGCAGGGGCCAAAGCGCACGATGATGGCCCTTACCATAGGACGTGATAATGTTGCTTTATATATGGATGAAATTATTTTTCTCCAAAGTGTAAAACATGCGGTAGAAATTTTTCTGACCAATGACCGGCAGTTCAAGGTTTGGGCAACGTTAAATGAATTGGAACAAAGGCTGAATGAGAATTTTTTGAAAATCAACAGGGGAACCATTGTCAATATGGAGCAAATTGAGCAGATGGGAGCGGATGCCTGTGTGCTTCGCAGCGGTATCCGGCTGGACCTCCCCCGCCGGGAGCGCGGGACCATCCGGAACGCCTACGATAACTTTCTGTTTTCCCGCCTTTCCCAAAGGAAGGACTTTGGCGGGGAGGTGGACCGGTGAATATCTATCCGCGGTATGTGGCCGGTTTTTTCCTGCAGCTTTTCCCCTGCGCATTGCTGAGTTTTTTGCCCTTTGCGGAGAGGGGCCTGCGGTTTCGGCGAAGCCGGGTTTTTGTGGGACTGGCGCTGCTTTCAGCGTTGTTTCCGCTGGTATTGCCCATCGGCGGCGCGGTCCATAACCTATAGTATAAGAAAACGCACAGACGGTGACGGCTTTGGCCGTCACCGTCTCAGAGTGTCGAAAAAGTAAGTTCAAACGTAGAAGTTTACCAATTTGCATTGCACCAAAGCCTCCCTTGTGCAAAGGGAGGTGGGGCGGCGTAAGCCGCCTCGGAGGGATTGTGCAGTGGAATGTTACGAATTCGCATTGGACTTCGGCGAAAAGGAAACATTTTACCGCGACAATCCCTCAGTCACGCTGCTCGCGTGACAGCTCCCTTTACACAAGGGAGCCTTGGGCGCTCCCGCGCCAGAGGGTTTATCGACAGTCTGAGATGGTGACGGCTTTGGCCGTCACCGTCTGTGCGTTATAGAGGCAAAAATCTATATCATACTGATATTCCATTAAAAAGTTTCATTCGCAAGAATGGAACTTTTTCATAGGAAGATCATTATGAGATAGCCGTTCAGAATACTTTCACTGTTTCAACTCTTGATTCACATTATCAATATAAAAAATAATGGTCCAGATCAAAGTAGGGGTCCAGATATTCCCTGGTGCTGCGGCACATTTCTCCGAACAGCTCCCGGCATTGCCCGACCGTCAGGCTGCTGCACAGCGGCTGGTTGACGAAAGCGGCAAACAGCTTGGAAAGGTCCCGCTCTTTGATGCCTTCATAAGTGGTGTCGATGTTGACGCAGTTACGGTAGACGAGGTTTGCCACGGCGCTGGGGAGCTTCCGGGAGACAACGGGCTTGACCTGGTCGTTGGAGAATACGCAGTTGGTTTCCACGATGCTGCCCAGGGGCATTTGGGGCATTTGCCCCTGGTTGGGCAGATTGACATTGGAGACAATGGTCTTAAAGCCAAGCAGTGCTTTGATCAGGTCGGCGGCCTCTTCGGTGGATTTTTCGACGGGGAAGGGCATGGTGCCGTCCGCCATGGCGATGGATTCCGCGATGCGGTCGGATTGCTGCTTTTCCCGGAAATCGACGGTGGTCAGACCGAACTGCCACGCCCGGACGGTTTCGGGGTCCTTCAGATACCATAGGTTGGATACGAACTCGGCAAGGTGGCGGTCGCCGGCGGCGGGGAGGACGCCGTAGTTGCGGTACATGTCCAGCTTGACCTTGTTGCCGTAGGCGAAAGGATCCGTCCGGAATGCGAACCGGTCGGCGCCCTCGTAATACCCCTCTTCATAAAACCGGTCCATAAATTCGGGCAGGAGGGAAAGCAGGTCGATATCCTGATACTTTGCCTCGGTGATCCATGTGAAATGGTTGATGCCGCAGGCGTCGGTATAGATATCCCTGCGGGAGATGTCGGTCCCGCGCAGCTCCTTCAGCACGCGGGTCAGGAATGTCTGGGTATGGAATACCTCGTGGCAGCAGCCGAAGGCTTTGATCTGCGGGAAGACATCATACAGCGCCCGGATGCAGATGCTCATGGGATTGGTGAGATTGATCACCCAGGCGTTGGGGCAGATATCCCGGATCTTCCGGGCGAAGCCTTCGTAAATGGGGACGGTGCGCATGGCCCGCAGAATGCCCCCGGGGCCGACGGTGTCGCCGACGGACTGGTAAACGCCGTACTTTTCGGGAGCGTGGACATCACTGCGCATTTCCCGGAAGGTGCCGGGAAGGATGGAGATGATCACGAAACCGGCATTTTCCAGCGCGTCTTCGATACGGGGGCAGACCCGGTAGGTGAATTTGGAATTTGCCGCAGGGTTCCGGTTGATCCGGGCGCCGATTTCAGCGTTGCGCCGCGCAGCCTCCAAATCGATGTCATACAGCGCGATTTCGCCGGACAGATCCTCCGCAACAGCCAAGTCGGACATGAATACCCTGGCCCACTGCTTGGAGCCGCCGCCGATGTAGGCGATTTTTATGTTCTTTTTCATTTTTACATTCTCCCTTTGCTGAAAGTCCTTTCCCGCCTGGATGCGGGGAACGGAAAACCTAAAGGCATTATACCAGATACGCGGCTCCGGTCAAAGAGAAAATACGGGAATATCAGGGTTTTGTGCAGATTCCATAAGATGCGGTCTTAAAAACTGTTGACTACGGAAAGGAAAAATGGGTTGACGAAAAAAATAATTTGTTCTATGATAAAGTTTGAATGGATAAAACGAAGCGCCTATATGGACAAAACGGACACCATTTGGTTAGGTGATACAAAAAATGAATGTGAAAATTGTGGACTTATACCAATACTATCGCTTCCAGACGCCGGAAGGGACCGGCGGCCGGCTGACCTGCTGGGTGCAGCAGACGTCCGGCAAGGTCAGCGCCTGCCGCCGCAGGCCTGCGGTTTTGATTCTGCCGGGCGGTGCCTACCGCTGGACCTCGCCCCGGGAGGCGGAGCCGGTGGCATTGCGGTTCGTATCCAGGGGCTATGCCGCCTTTGTACTGGACTATAGCTGTGCCCCGGCGGCCTTTCCGGTTGCCCTGCGGGAGGCCGCTATGGCGATGCGTTTCATCCGGGAAAATGCGGACCGCTTGGAAGTGAATCCGCATATGGCGGCGGCTATGGGCTTTTCCGCCGGGGGCCATCTGTGCGGCACATTGGGAACCATGTACGATTGCCCGGAGGTGGCACAGATCGGGCCTGCCGGACTTATCCGCCCGGATGCACTGGCCCTGTGCTACCCTGTTGCGGTAGCCTGGGGGAATACCCATGAGGAGAGCTTTGAAAATATTTCCGGGGGCAGCCGGGAGCTTAGGCAGCGGCTATCCCTGGACCGCCTGGTCCGGCCGGACATGCCGCCCGTATTCCTGTGGCATACCCGGGATGACGGGTCCGTGCCGGTGCGCAACAGCCTTGTGCTGGCCCAGGCACTGGAAGCGGCGGGGGTGGACTTCGCCATGCACATCTACCGCCATGGACAGCACGGGCTGTCTACCGCGGATGAGCAGGCATACCCTGTGTATCACCTCCCGGAAACCAGCTGGGACGTGCCCGGATGGTTGGAGGCGGAAATTCGTTTTTTTGACGAAATAGGGTTCAAAATCCAGGATTATGAGGTAGAAAAATGAACACGATTTTATTTGTTGGGGAGCATCCGAAAACCTTTGACGTCCGGTGGCACACCCATGAGCATTGGGAACTGGTTTACTGCACCAGCGGCCAAGGGGCGTTCCGGTTTGAAAACGGCAGCGTCATAAGCTATCAGGCGGGGGATGTTGTGGCGATCCCGCCCCGGGAGGTCCATGCCAATTCCAGCAGTGAGGGCTTTACCAATATCCACATTACGATGGCGGAGCCGTCCTTTCCTTACCGGACGGCCTTCCGGGTGAGCGACGACGAGGACGAAAGCATGAAGTCAACGTTTTCCCAGGCCAAAACCTATTACATGACGGATATCAAGAAGCGGGAACTGGTGCTGGCGGCGCTGGGAGACCTGCTTACCAGCTATATTGTGGTTTTCCGCAGCAATACGGAATTCTCGGAGCCGGTGGAGCGGATCCGTTCCAGTATCATACGGAATTACTCCCGCCCGGATTACGCGCTGGATGACTTTATTCGGGAGCTGCCCTTCAATTATGATTATCTGCGCAAGCTGTTTAAGAAGGAAATAGGCGTATCCCCGCTGGAATATATGACGGGCCTGCGGATGAAGAGCGCGGAAAAGCTGCTGACCGCCATGTGGACAAACGAGTATACGGTTTCAGAGATTGCGCAGATGTGCGGATTCGCGGACTCGCTGTATTTCTCCCGGGTGTTTAAGAAATATTTCGGCTGTTCTCCTACCAATTTTTCAAAGTCAAACAACAAAATCCTGCAGTCTGATCCAGGCAGGACGGAAGTGGTAAGCATGGAAAAGGCAAGCGGTGCCCCTGGGGAAAAGAAGCCTGACTTTTAATATAAGATGTCCGTTTTGTGAATAAGTTTTGCCGATTTTGATATAGCCTTAAGCAAAATGCTGAGATATAATTATAAAGTGAAATTGAAATTAGTTAAAATTACTGATAAATAAGGAGCGCTCATGAAGATTTGCATTCGTGCCCACGACTTGGGTGTCAAGGGGACAGAGGCCATTGTGAACCGGCTGGACACGCTGGGAATTGACGGCGTGCAGATGGTATGCTACAAGGCCTACGACGATATTTTGTATCAGCCGGGCTGCATTACCCGGGAGCGCGCGGAGGAGATCGGCAGGGCCTTCCGGGAAGCGGGAGTGATGATCCCTCTGGTGGGCGCTTACTTCAATCCGGTCCACTCCAACCGGGAGAAGGCGGACCGCTGCTTCCGCATTTTCGCGGACTACCTTCGGGTATGCGGCGCCATGGGCTGCGGCGTGGTTGGCTCCGAAACAGGTTCCTTCAATGACGACAAATGGACCTACCACCCCAGAAACCGCACGGAAGAAGCCCTGCAGCAGGTCGTTGAGACCTTTTCGAAGCTGTGCGACATCGCCGGGGACTGCGGCAGCACGGTCGCCATGGAAGGCGCGGCGGGCCATGTCTGCTACGATGTGGATACGCTGGCCAGGGCGCGCAGAATGATGGGCCGAAAAACCAAGGTGATTTTTGACCTGTATAATTTCCTGGATGAATCCAATCAGGACGCGTATTTGTCCATTCTGGAGAAGGGCCTTGACACCTTCGGAGACGATATCCTGCTGTTCCATATGAAGGACTGTGTATTCGAAAATGGGCGGCGGCCCGGCCAGGTTCCCTTCGGAACGGGCCAGATGGATCTGGAGGCGGTCCTGAAACGCATCAAGGCCTTTGACAAAAATGCTGTTTTAACGCTGGAGGGAACTACCGGCGAGTACATACCCCACGCGGTAAGCACAATAAAACAAATTTGGGAGAGTGTTTAATATGAATTTCGATGTTCGTTATGCCAACCATCCTGACGATTCCAAGCGCTATGATACGGCGGAGCTTCGCCGCCATTACCACATTGCCAACATTTTTGAGAAAGACGCCATCAACCTGACCTACTCGCATCAGGACCGGATCATCGCCGGCGGCATTATGCCTGTGGATACCGCTCTGGTGCTGGAGAGCTGCAAGGAGCTGGCAGCCCCCTATTTCCTGGCCCGCCGGGAACTGGGTGCCATTAACATCGGCGGCGACGGCGTGGTGGTTCTGGACGGTGTGGAATACCCCGTAAAGCACCGGGATGGCATCTATGTGGGCATGGGAACCAAGGAACTGGTTTTCAAGTCCGTGGACAAGGAGAATCCCGCTAAGTTCTACATCAATTCCTGCCCTGCCCACCGCACCTGCCCCACGGTCCTGATCCCCATGGAAAAGGCAAGATACAACCATTTGGGCGCCCAGGAGACCGTCAACGAGCGCATCCTGCGCCAGTACATCCACCCGGCCGTCTGCGAAAGCTGCCAGCTGAGCATGGGCATGACCGCGCTGCTTCCCGGCAATGTCTGGAACACCATGCCCTGCCACACCCACGAGCGCCGCATGGAGGTCTACTTCTATTTTGACATTGCCCCCGATCAGGCGGTGTTCCACATGATGGGCCAGGGCCAGGAGACACGGCACATCGTTATGCACAACGAAGAAGCAGTGATCTCCCCCAGCTGGTCCATCCATTCCGGCGTTGGCACCGCGAACTATACCTTCATCTGGGGTATGTGCGGCGAAAACCAGGACTTTGACGATATGGACGGCATCCCCACCGACCAGCTGCGGTAAGCAGCCGGAAGGCGGAGCGCCAGAAAACCGCTATTCCCGGTTCGCCCAGGTGACGCGGCCCGGAACAGCCGGGACTTCATAAAAGCGGGCGGTCAGATCCCTGCGGGTATCGTTCCACTTGTCGAAGCCGGCGGGTGCGATATGCGGTCCGTAGCTGCAGTTTTCGAAACGGGCAAGTCCGTAATCCCGCCAGGGCCTGGCAAGGTAGACGCTGCCGGGGGCAACACCGGTTTCGCAGGTGAAGCGGCAATCCCGGAATACAAAGCCTTCCACTTGACCGTCACTGTGGGCCGGCGCCGCTACATAGCCGGTGTTTCTGGTGTCGCGTAAGGAGCGCAGCTCACAGCGTTCGAACACCGCATTGCCGCAGCCGAAAATAAAATCGATGGTGCCTTCGATTCGGCAGTCTGTAAAGTGCTGGATCATCCGGCCGCTTCGGCGAAGCTCATCTATTAGAAATCCTTCGTACCGCCCGATCAGATCGGAGGGCAGGGGACCGGCGAACAGCGTATCCTGGGTGGAGGACAAGATGCACCCGGTCGTGTGAAAATCGGTGCCGCAGACGGACAGGGCGACTTCCTGACCCTTAAGTTCCGGATGAAGGGCGTCGTTGATGACCGCCAGGTTCCGTATGGTGACCCGGTCCGCGCAGACCGCCAGGGTGTAGGTCCGAAACGTATTGTATTGTGCACCGAGAGCGTCCCTTTTTCGGGCGTAATCGTCATAAATGAGCTTGGTTTCGCCGGCACCTGCCCCGACCAGGGTCAGCCCCGGTACACGGATTACAGCCTTCTGGCGGTACACACCCGGGGAGAAACGGATCACGGTGTTTTCCTGGGCACTGTCAAAGACGGCCTGCAGATCATCCTCCGGGGATACGGAAATGGAATGCGGCATGGCAACAGCCTCCTGTGTTCAAATTTGCCCCTATGATAGCATTCCGCAGGTGGAATTACAAGAATCCATTCCAAATTTTTCAAGGTAAAGCTTATGAATCGTCAAATTTCCTTCCGCCAATACCGGACGATCGACCTGGCCATTCTTGCGGTTGTTCTGGCGGTGTCCCAGAGCCTGATCTATTTCGCGTCCTCCCGGTGGTTTTCCAACCAGCTGTACGTGGTTTCTCCCGTGGCTGCGGTGGTGGCGCTGGTGATGATGCGCTGGAGCGGCTACGCGGCGGTCCATGCGGTGCTGGGCGGTGTGCTTTTTACCGCGCTGTCCGCAGGCACCTGGCGGCATTTCGTGATCTACGGCGTGGGTAATTTGTTATCCATGCTCGCGCTTTTGATGTTTAAATTCTTTGGTAAGGAGCGGATCCGGAAGGACGCCCTTCTTACCCTGGCATTTGCACTTTGTGTGCAGCTGCTCATGCAGCTGGGACGCGCCGGCCTGGCCGCCCTTTTGGGCTATCCCGCTGCAGCCTGTCTGGGCTTTATTACGACGGACATCCTGTCTGAACTGTTTACGCTGTTCATTCTCTGGACCGTTCGTCGAATAGAGGGTCTTTTCGAAGACCAAAAACATTATTTGCTCCGCACACAAAGCGGGCAATCCAGTTGAAGGGAGAGAACAGTATTGAAAAATCCGATAGCTGGGGATTTTCTCATTTATGACAAGTCCTCAAATTCCTACCGTACTGACCCCGAGCAGGTCGTACGCGACGATGTCGAGAAACACTACTGGCGAAACGTAGTGCGTACGGTGCTGAAGGATTGGCGCTTGTATGTAATGCTCATACCCATGATCCTGGTGTTCCTGTTTTGGAGATACCTGCCTATGTATGAGCTGCTGCGCTGCTTTAAGGTGTCCGACCAGGTGAAACCGGTATCCGAGCAGTTTTTCTCCGGCTTCTCCTACTTTAAGCGGCTGCTGGTGAGCGGCGACGGCCTTTCCACGGAGTTCTGGAGAGCCTTGCGCAATACCTTCCTGCTGAGCTTTTATGGCCTGGTCTTTGGCTTCCCCGTGCCGGTCATCCTGGCGCTGTTCTTCAACGAGATCAAGTCCAACATCTTAAGAAGCACCTATCAGGTTCTGACCTACCTGCCCAAATTTATTTCCACCGTTGTTATGACCTCTCTGGTGACCATGCTGGTCAAGCAGGGCTCCCTGACCTCCAACATGGGCATCCTGTCCCAGCTGCTGTGCTCCCTGGGCCTGATTTCCCAGGAGGTGGCAAACGCCGGCCTGCTGAATAACCCCAGCTTCTTCCGCGGAATCTACCAGATCAGCGGTATCTGGGAGACTGCCGGCTATGACAGCATCGTGTTCTTTGCCGCGATCATTGCGATTTCTCCCACCAGCTATGAGGCGGCACAGATCGATGGCGCCAACAAGATGGCCCAGATGCGTTACGTGGTGATTCCCAGCATCCTGTCCACCCTGGTGATCATGCTGATTACGAGGATCGGCTCTCTGCTGTCCATCGGCTACGAAAAGGTTTTGCTGCTGTACAATCCCACCACCTATGTGACTGCGGACGTGGTTTCCACTTTCGCACAGCGCTATGGTATGGGCTCCTCCTCCGCCCAGGGCCTGGCCTCCGCGGCGGAAATGATGAGCAATGTGATCAGCATGCTTCTGGTTATCGGCGCGAATACGATCTCCCGCAAAGCATCGGATGTATCGCTGTATTAAGGAGGTATCCGTGTGAAAAGAAAGCTTGAGGTTTCTGAACTGATTTTTAAGATTATCAGCTATACATTGCTCACCATGTTCGCACTGTGCTGCCTGTATCCGTTCCTGTACGCCATATCGGCGGCCATCAGCGGACAGCACGCGGTGGACTACAGTGAGATCGTTCTGTTCCCCAAGGATATCCAGTTCGAAGCGTTTTCCCGGATGTTCAATGACAACATGTTCTGGAACGCCTACGCCAACACACTGTTTTTGACGTTCTACGGCACCGTGTGGTCATTGCTCGTGGCGATCCTGGGCGGCTACGCCCTTTCCAAGAAGCGGCTGCTGTTCCGCCGGTTCTTCAATTTCTTCCTTGTCTTTACCATGTGGTTCTCTGCCGGCATCGTGCCCCAGTACCTGAACTATTTGAGCACCAAGGATGTATTCAACGCTGTGGGCATCACGGACGACAAGTGGCTGGTCGTAATTGCCATGGGTATGGCGGCCATGAACATCATTTTGCTGCGGAACTCCTTTGAAGGCGTTCCCTCCGATATCGAGGAAGCGGCCATCGTGGACGGTGCGTCCGAGTTCCAGGTTTTGTCCAAGGTCTTTATCCCCATGTCCAAATCCACCATTGCCACGGTAGCGCTGTTCTTCGCGATTTCCCGCTGGAACGGCTACTTCTGGGCAAGACAGATGATCTCCAACTCCAACGAGCATCCCCTGCAGGTGTTTATCCGTCTGAAGCTGGAGCAGTACACCGATCCGGAGGCCATGGCCGGCTGGAACGAGGTCTATTCGTCTGATTCCGTTATCTACGCACTCATTGTCTGCTCTATCGTACCGATTCTGATCATCTACCCCTTTATTCAGAAGTACTTTGCCAAGGGCGTCAATGTTGGCGGCGTGAAGGAATAATCCATTTGTATAATTACCGGTTTGCATACGGTTAATTATGAAATTCAAAATCGCAAAGGAAAAGGAGAATCACAATGAAGAATACAAAGCGTATCATTTCTGCTGTTCTTGCTATCTGCCTGGTTGCACTCTGCTTCGCGGGCTGCGGCAAGAAACTGGATGTCGCACAGACCAACACCAATACCAACCCGCCCGCCGCAACCTCCGGCGGAGAAACGACACCCGTCGAGCAGACTGACGCCCTGACCTTCGCGCAGGGAACCGTCCTGCGTATGGCCACCGGTTACAACAGTGAAAAGACCGGTCTGTTCTTTGACGCGGAAACCGCTGGCGACGGCATTGTCCTGGCCGACGGCGTGACCTATCAGGCAGGCGACCTGAAGCCCACCTGGGTTGAGGTCCAGAACCGTCTGGGCATGGTCTTTGAGAACAAGTACCAGGGCAACAGCGCTGCCAAGGAGTTTGAATACTGGAAAGACCGTCTGAGCGAGGTTGACATGGTCAGCGGCACCGCCTCCACTCTGACCGAGTACGGTGAAGCCGGCAGCATCATCGATCTGGCTGCTTACCTGGATCTGATGCCCAACTTCAAGGCCTATCTGGAAGCCAACCCCATCGTCCGCCTCTCCATCACCGGCAACACCACCACCGGTGCCATCTACTTCTCTCCCTACTTTGACGGTGTCAACGACATCGAGCGTATGCCCCTGATGCGTACCGACTGGGTCCAGAAGCTGCTGGACGGCGAAGGTGAGTTCACTGCTGAGAAGTCCGGTAATCTGGCGGCCGCCGTTTACGAGCCTTACATGCCCACCTCCGGCAAGGTCACGGTTGATGTCGTCACTCTGGACGGCACCGGCACCGAGACCGTCACCAAGGATTACGACACCGCCGGCAACATCGTCGCCAAGATGAACGAGGCCGGCAAGATCGATGGCGTTACCGCCGTCAACATGCTGCGTACTTACATCGACGAGGCTTACAATGGTTACTACGGCACCGAGCGCTCCAACCTGTTCGTGGGCCAGAACGCTGCCTGGGATGCCGATGAGCTGGTCGCCCTGCTGCGCTGCGTGGTTTCCAACGCCCAGACCCTCAACGGCACCGATTCTGTGCAGGGCCTGTTCTCCCGTGAGGACGACAACAACCAGCGCCGTGTCGATATGTTCCGGTTCGCCGGCATCCTGTTCGGTGTCCGTGGCCTGGAGTCCCGTCAGGATTACCTGTACGTCGGCAGCGACGGCAGCCTGCATGACGCCCGTATCGAAGAGGATGCTTACCTGGCTCTGGAGAGAATGAACGCCATGGCACAGGAAGGCCTGATTTCCAAGGCATTCCTGGACAGCTCCAGCGAATCCACCGCTACCTATCTGGAAAACGACCTGGGCTTCATGCACTATGACTACAACCAGACCCAGACCGTTTACAACGCCACCAAGCTGCAGGAAGGCGAGAAGTACATGGCCGCTATGGTTCCTGTCGCCCGCTGGTATGATGGAACCAACGCAGACGGCGTCTACATGCGCTTTACCGAATCCTGGCGCAGCGTTAAGACCGATGGCTGGGGCCTGTCCGTCGCCGGCATCGGCAATGACCAGGACAAACTGAACGCCTGCCTGAAGCTCATCGATTACGCCTACAGCCCCGAAGGCCAGATCCTGATGTCTTACGGTCCCGATGCCTTCATCAAGACCAACGCCGACGGCAGCTATGTTACCTTCAACTTCAACGGCACCGAAATGCCCGTCATCGCCGACGAGACCTACGACGAACTGTGGGAGAAGGCTTCCGGCAACTACACCAACTACGCCCGTATGTATCTGGGCTCCACCCTGTCCTTCGCCAAGAGCCAGGCCTTCGAGTACCAGTGCACCCATGAGGTCGGCCGGGAAGGCGCGGGCTATATCTCCACCGCCATTGGCCTGGGCACCATCAAGCATGTGGAACTGGCCCTGACTGAGAATCCCTGGTACACCTCCGTTCCCACCGTTCTGCCCACCACCACCGTGGAGAACGATATGATCAACAGCTTCACCGATCTGAAGACCAAATTCAGCTCCTCCAAGGGTGATGCCAACTCCTTCGTTTCCATTATCGCTTCCGGTTACAGCGAGGAGGGCATGGGCTCTGCCGCGGAAGCCGTCAAGACCGTTTCCGAGTCCATGGGCGGCACCCAGTACCTGCAGCTGAAGGAAATGGCATGGGAGCGTCTGACCGCTTATTACGAATCCCTCAACGGCTAATTGTTACCCCAGGGGCCCGGCTGCTGTGAAATCCTCATCAGCCGCGGCAAAGGCGAGAAACCTTTTCCAAATCAGTTGATTGGCAAAATCCATACTTCAGGGGACCATGCATCCCCTGAAGGGGATTTGCCTCAACGGGGAGGTCATTATGTATAAAAAACAGTTGCGCTTTCAAAAATTTGCATGCCTGTTTTCCATAATCGCAGCCGCCATTTCGTTCATGTATGCGCTTGGCATTCTGACTGACATTTATGACAGCCTGTATCCAACCATGATGAATCCCAATGATCTGACGCAGACCTTTGTTCCCGGCTCGATTATCTACTACGACATGCAGAACTTCAACAAATTGTTTGTGGATTTGAGCATTGGGCTGATCCTGCTGGCCTGCCTGCTCATGATCACCAACACCCAGATCCGCAGGAGATATTATATCGGAAATTATGTGGCTATTGGTCTGTACTGCGTGGCTACCATCGGCGTGACCGTGTGGTCCCACATTCAGATTGCGGCCTTTAGGGTCCAGTATCTGACCACCGTGGATTTTGAGGCGCTGAAAAGCTTTGCCGAGCAGTGGGGCAAGACCTATATTGAATCCACCTTCTGGCTGGATCTGCATTATGTGGTTGCCGCCATTGCGGTTATCTCTGTAGCCGTTCTGCTGGCAAATACGGCCTGGAAAATTGCTATGATGCGCGGTGAGCAGCAGCTCATCCAGAAAGGGGAGGAGGTTGCCGTATGACTCAGGAAGACCTGATGATCAAGAAAGACCGCATGCGTTATACCAAAGATTCCCTGTCTGCCAATCTGATCCTGCTGGCGATTGTATTGGACGCGCTGTACTTTGTGGCTGTCTACCAGACCGATGTCGGTTCCTACTATTACAACTGGGTGATCGGCGCTTCCATTATCTATAATCTGCTTTTCCTGCTGTCTGCGTTCCTGGCATCCGAAGGTGTAAAGAACCGCAAGACCGGTTTTACCGGCATGCTCATCTTTATCGGCGTGATGCAAATCGTCCGTATATTCTATCTGCCCGCGAAGGCCCATTCCACGGCCGTGGTCGTGAATGGCCAGGAAGTGCTTGCCATGGGAGATGGAAAGTATATCTTTGCGATCGTATGTCTGGCTGTGTCGGCGGCCTGCTGTATTGTTGCCGCTGTAACGAGCTACAACAATAACAAGACCCTGGCAGACTACATGCGTTCCTTAGAAAATCAATCCGCATGAGAGGTAGATTGTTATGGCAGAACTGAGCTTACAGCATTTAGAAAAAGTCTATGACAACAATGTTCAGGCCGTATTCGACTTTAATCTCGACGTGAAAGACGGAGAGCTTATCGTTCTGGTCGGTCCCTCCGGCTGCGGAAAATCGACTACCCTGAGAATGGTTGCGGGACTTGAAGATATTACCCGGGGCAAGATGCTGCTCAACGGGAAGGATGTCACGGACGCGCCTGCAAAGGACCGGGACATCGCCATGGTCTTCCAGAACTATGCACTGTACGGCCATATGACCATCTATGAAAATATGGCATTCTCTCTGACGCTGCGTAAGGAAGACCCCAATGTGATCCACAAGAAGGTTTTGGCGGCTGCCGAAGTCCTTGGTTTGACGGAGCAGCTCAACAAGAAGCCTGCTCAGCTCTCCGGCGGCCAGCGGCAGCGTGTGGCCATGGGCCGGTCCATTGTCCGCAATCCCCAGCTGTTCCTGTTTGATGAGCCCCTCAGCAACCTGGACGCAAAGCTGAGAAGCGCCGCCAGAAGAGAGATCCTCCTTCTGCACAAGCGCCTGAACGCGACAATGCTCTATGTTACCCACGACCAGACCGAGGCTCTGACCCTGGCGGACAGAATCGTGTGTATGTCTATGGGACATGTACAGCAGATCGGCACACCGCTGGAGCTGTACGATTCTCCTGCCAATCTCTTTGTCGCCAGCTTTATTGGCCTGCCCCCCATGAATTTCCTGGATGTCAAGGTGGAGGCGGATAAGCTGGTTGCCAAGCACTTTACCCTGCCGGTGACCGGGGCCGAGAAAAAGACCCTTGCGCCTTATGTCGGCAAGGAGATCGTTCTGGGCTTCCGCCCTGAGAACACCAGCGTGGGCAATGATTTTGAAATGAAGGTTCTGAACAATGAGAACCTGGGTATGAACACCCTTGTGCATGGTCATATCGGACGGGAAGGACAGGGCGAGAGAATCACCTGTAAGCTGAACGGCTGGTGTGACTATAAGGCAGACGATGTGGTTTCGATTTCCATCACAAAGAAGCACTTCTTTGACAAGGAAACCACCAACGCCATCAGAATGGAGGTGTGAGCATGAGCGGCAAAAATAAGACTTCCGCCGGCTTCGGCGCCAGAGTAAAGGAGTCCTTTCGGAAATTCCTGGTAGCGCTCAAGCGCAATCCCCAGTCCATTCCTCTTGTGATGCTGCTTCTGTCCTTCCTGGTCTATTCTTTGAATCTGACGGATATGTCGGACAGCACGGCAAAAATCCAGGGTGCGGGTATGGGCCTTGCCCAGTTCTGCATTATGCTGTTCTCCCTGCTTTCCCTGGTTTGCATGCTCAATGCGTTCCCCCGCCGCAAGAAAGCAAACATCCCGATGGTCGTTCTGATGTTCCTCATGTTTGCGATTATTATTTACTGTGACGTGCATTACATGAATGCGATTTACGCGGCATTGAACCGCACGGAAAGCCCGATCCAGCTGAACGACACCACTGCGTACATCGCCTATGCCTACAATATGCTCAACAGCCATATTGTCATGATGGTGGTTACCGCTGTCCTGGTGGTTCTGCTGCCCGTCTACAGCAAGCTGCTGAAAAAGATCAATACATCTGTCGCGGTGGAGGACAACGGCTCCATGGCGGAGATCGAGATCAACGAATAATCCGCACCGGTTCCTTCTATACGCGGAAATACAGTTACAATGGATAAAAAACAAAAAAACACGGAGAAAGCCCGTGCTGCCAAAAATTATGAACTGAAAAGCGATGCGGTGGACGCCCTGGCCAATGCGGATTCCGAAGAGACTCCGCAGTACTCTCAGGAAGAGCTGGGGAAATACCGTTCCCGGTCCTGGGTGCGGATTCCCCATGCCGTGAAGATCCTGTTCATCAAGGCCTGGTTTGCCGGGGCAGTGTGCTTCTTCTTCCTGTGGGGGCTGGGCACCTACGTTTCCAGCATGATCGATATGCTGTTCATTTTGGGTGTCGTATTTGGCATCGTGACGGACCTGCTTGTAAACAATGTGATCCGTTTTATTGAGAAAACCCCTGGGGAAAATGACAAGTGGCTGATGTTTCCCCAAAAGGGAATGATGAGCTTTTTTCTGAACATCCTCTACTGTCTGCTGATCATTGTCTGTGTATATTTTCTGTATAATGTTCTGAATTACGCGATTACCGGACTGACCGGAAATACGGATACCGTCCCCCTGGGTGTGGAACCCATACTATTCGGCGTGTTTTGCATGGCGTTTGATATGCTGTTCGTTGGCATCAAGCAGCTGATGAAAAGAATCGTCTCCGACGCCAAGCAGACAGTGAATTCACGCGAAAAGAAAGGCCAGGCTGAGACCGAATAAGCTTCCTGCTCTGGTTCGGGCCTTTTTTCAGAGGAACCCCCATAGATTATCGACTTGTTTAATAAGGAGTATCGGAATATGGCTTATTTGACGCTGAAAGGAATAAATAAGATTTATCCGAATGGCTTTCATGCGGTGCATGATTTCAACCTTGAAATTGAAAAGGGTGAATTCATTGTGTTTGTTGGATCTTCCGGCTGCGGCAAGTCCACGACACTGCGTATGATTGCCGGTCTGGAGGATATCAGTAAAGGTGAACTCCTGATTAACGGGGTTTATGCCAACGACAAAAGCCCTCGGGACAGAGAGATCGCCATGGTCTTCCAGAGCTATGCGCTCTATCCGCAGATGTCTGTGTATGACAATCTCGCGTTTGGCCTGACGCTGCAGGGGGTTGACGATGATGTGATCGACGAGAAGGTCAAGCATGTGGCCCATATTCTCGGACTGACCGATTATCTTGACCGTATGCCCCGCGCGCTTTCCGGCGGCCAGCGCCAGCGTGTCGCGGTGGGCCGCGCCATCATCCGGAAGGTGGGTATCTTCCTGATGGACGAGCCCCTCAGCAACCTGGACGCTAAGCAGCGTGTTACCATGCGTGCGGAGATTGCCCAGATCCACCGTCAGACCGGCGCGACGACCATCTACGTTACCCACGATCAGACAGAGGCTATGACCCTTGCCGACAGGATCGTGATTATGAAGGAAGGCCGTATCCAACAGGTTGGCACGCCCTATGAGCTTTACTTTAAGCCCGTTAACCTCTTTGTGGCCGGCTTTATTGGCGAGCCTCCCATGAACTTCATTCGCTGCAAGGTTCAGGACGGCTGCGTGGAGATCGGCGGCAAAAAGCTGAATATCACCCCGAATCTGGGCGCCCATGCCAAGGAGTATGAGGGCAAGGAAATCTACTTTGGCTTCCGACCCGAGGCGGTTGCGCTGGGCCAGCAGGAAAACGCCTATGTTCTGGGCGCCAATGTGGAGCTGACGGAAATGCTGGGTGATAACACCAACGTGTATGTCAATATCGGCAGCAGCAACGCAATTCTGAAGGTCAACCCCCATGACACTCCCGCGACGGACTCGGATATCGTGTTCTCCATTCCTGTGGAAAGCACCTATCTGTTTGATGCCGAAACGGAGATGGTTATCACCACGGAGGAACTGGTCAGCTCCGCCCAATAAGGAATGCAACACAACGAAAACGAGACGCAATTTGAGGAATAGGATATGAAGTTTCATACTCTGTATGTTTCCTCCGTTTCCGCCTGTTTTGAACTGGAAAACACATCCCCGTATTATGCGGAAGAAGCCTTTGACGTGACTGTGAATGGTGCGCCCGCCCTAAAGGGCGTGCGCACCAATGTTTTTTCCCTGTTCGATTTGTGCCCCGGAACGGAGTATTTTGTTGAGGTTGGCGCAGACAAGGTCTGCTTCACCACGCTGACGGAAAGCGGCTGTGTCAATGCCCGGGATTTTGGGGCGGCGGGAGACGGAATTACGGACGATACGGATGCGCTCCAGGGCGCGATCAATGCCTGCCCCAAAAACGGCAGAGTGCTGGTTCCCGCCGGTACATACTATGTGCGCCCTCTGGTGCTGAAATCCCATATGACGCTGGAGTTGAAGGAAAACGCCATCCTCCTGGGTGACACCTGTGAGGAGCATTATCCGCTGCTCCCCGGCGAGATTCGCGATGGCGCTACGGGCAGGGAGATCCAGATCAGCTCCTGGGAAGGAAATCCTTACCCCTGCCGCCAGAGTTTTCTCAGCGCCCATTTCGCTGAGGACATTGCCATCGTGGGACAGGGCGTTATTGACGGCAACGCTGTCAACTCGACCTGGTGGAACGATGTGAAGACCCGTAAGATCGGGCGGCCCAAGCTGGTATTTTTCAACCAGTGTGAAAACATCTGCTTTCATGGGATTTTGGGCAGGAATTCCGCCTGCTGGAATTTCCATCCCTTCTTCTGCAAGCATGTGTACTTCTATAACATCGCGGTGGAGGCCCCCAAGGACAGCCCCAATACCGACGGTACCGATCCGGAATCCTGTGACGATGTGCGTTATATTGGCGTACGGTTCTCCGTGGGCGATGACGCCATTGCCATCAAGTCCGGCAAGATGTATATGGGAATGAAATATCAGACGCCGGCGATCAACCATGTGGTGCGCAACTGCCTGATGGAGTACGCGCATGGTGCCATGGTGCTGGGAAGCGAGATGTCCGGCGGCGTGAAGGAGCTGACCGTCAGCCAGTGCTATTTTAAGCATACGGACCGGGGCCTGCGGATCAAGACCCGCCGGGGCCGGGGCAAGTACGCGGTGATCGATGGCGTGGAGTTTTCCAATATCCGCATGGACAATGTGATGGCGCCCCTGGTCATGAACATGTATTATTTCTGCGATCCCGACGGGCACGAGCAGATTGTCTGGAGTAAGGAGCCGCACCCTGTGGATGACACCACGCCGTATTTGGGGTCGTTCCTGTTCCGGGATATGGAATGCACGGACTGTGAGTGGGCAGCGGGCTACTTCTATGGACTGACCGAACAGCCCATCGGAAGTGTCACCATTGAAAATGTGAACTTCACCTTCAAGGAAAACGCCTCCTCCGGCCGTCCCGCTATGATGGACTATATCGAAGAGGAATGCAAGCGGGGCTTGTATTTCAACTGCGTAAGGAAGGTCTCCCTAAAAAATGTGGCCATGACCGGCCAGAGCGGCGAAAGGCTGATTACCATCAATGTGGATGAGGTGATGGACGAATGAATACTATTGAGCGCTATGTGGACCGCATTATGAAGGAGTCCACGCCGGATAAGCCCCTGTGGAACATCGAAAAGATTCACCAGGGGAAGGTCAACGGCTGGAACTATATTGACGGATGCATGATGATCGCTTTGCTGAACCTGCATAAGATCACCGGCGACCGGAAGTATTATGATTTCGCGGAAAATTTCCTGGATTACTATGTCTTTGAGGACGGGTCCCTGCGGGGGTTCAAGGAATCGGACTATAATCTGGACAATATCTGTGAAGGACGGGTCCTGTTCGACGTTTACCGCATGAGCGGCAAGGAAAAATACCGCAGAGCCATGGAGACGCTCCATGGACAGCTCCTGCGCCAGCCCCGTACGAGCGAGGGGAATTTCTGGCACAAGGCCATTTATCCCAACCAGGTTTGGCTGGACGGACTTTACATGGCCCAGGTGTTTTATGCCCGCTATACCACGGAATTTGAAAACGGAGCCGCCTATGCCGATATCCGCAGGCAGTTCCGTACCGTCCGTGAAAAAATGTACGATCCCGCTACAGGGCTGTACCGCCATGGCTATGATGCCAGCCGTACCGCATTCTGGGCAGGGGAGGACGGCCGCTCAAAGAATCCCTGGCTGAGAAGCCTGGGCTGGTTCAGTGCGGCGCTGATCGATGTTACCGCGGAGATCGCCCCGGGAAATGAGGAGTTCCGCGAGGAAATGGCAGCCATTGCCCGGGAACTGGCCAAGAGCCTGCTGCCTTATATCGATTCTGAAAGCGGCATGCTCTGGCAGGTGCCCAACCAGGTGGGCAGGGAGGGCAACTATCCGGAAACCTCCGGCTCCGCCATGGTGGCCTATTTCTACTTAAAGGGGGCCCGGCTGGGCATTCTGGACGAATCCTATGCCCCTGTTGGCGCGGGGATTTTCCAGAGCATCTGCGACCGCTACCTGACGGAGACGGATGGAAAGCTGAATCTGGGCGGCATCTGCCTGGTCGCCGGACTTGGTCCCGAAAACAACCGCCGCAGAGACGGAAGCTATGAATACTATATCTCCGAGCCTGTGGTGGAAAACGACGCCAAGGGTCTGGCGCCGTTCCTGATGTGTTACACGGAATTATTGCTTTCAAATAAGGAGGAAGCTTCAAAATGAATATGTTTGATTTGACGGGCAAGGTTGCCCTGGTCACTGGCGGCGCGCACTCCATCGGTTTTGCCCTGGGCGTCGGCCTGGCACAGGCGGGGGCCAAGGTCTGCTTTAACTGCTCCAGCGAATCCAGCCGGGAGCGGGGAATGAAGGCCTATGCTGAAGCCGGCGTAGAGGTACACGGCTATGTGGCCGATGTCACCGATGAGGAAGCTGTCAAGAAGATGATCGCCCAGATCGGGGAAGAGGTCGGCACTGTGGATATCCTCGTGAACAACGCGGGTATCATCAAGCGCATCCCCATGACCGATATGAGCGTGGAGGATTTTTCCAAGGTCATCGATGTTGACCTGATCGCGCCCTTCATCTGTGCCAAGGCCGTTATCCCCGGCATGATTGCCAAAGGACACGGCAAGATCATCAACATCTGCTCCATGATGAGTGAGCTGGGCCGGGAGACGGTTTCCGGCTATGCCGCAGCCAAGGGCGGCCTAAAGATGCTGACAAAGAATATCTGCTCCGAATACGGCGGCGCCAACATCCAGTGCAACGGCGTCGGCCCCGGCTATATTGCCACCCAGCAGACCGCTCCGCTGCGGGAGCGCCAGGCGGACGGCAGCCGGCATCCTTTTGACCAGTTCATCATTGGCAAGACCCCGGCCGGCCGTTGGGGCACCGCTGAGGACCTGGTAGGGCCTACCGTATTCCTGGCGAGCGACGCCTCCAACTTTGTCAACGGCCACATCCTGTACGTTGACGGCGGCATCCTGGCCTATATTGGCAAGCAGCCGTAAGAAAATAAGCACCGCAAGAGTCTTTTCTTGCGGCGCTTCCTATGTGATAATCAGGGCTGTGCGTTGACGAAGCGGTAAAACTCCCGGGGGGATGTGCCGTACTCGGCCTTGAAAGCCCGGTAAAAGCCGGTGTAATCGCCGAAACCGCAGCAGCTGTACACGCTGTTTGGCTTGCTGCCCTGAGAGAGCAGGTGCCTTGCGATTTGCAGCCGCTTCTTCTGGATGTACCGGCCGATACTAGTACCCACCTGCCGCTGGAATTCATGGCTCAGGTGATATTTGCTGATGTAAAATGTTTCCGCCAGAAGCTCCAGGGAAAGCGGTTCGCTGTAATGCAGGTTGATGTATTCCACCACGCGGGAAACGGTTTCACTGGAACGGACGCTGTCCTCCAAGTGGCAGTCCTCCCGCAGCGCGAGACGGTTGATGCACACCAGCAGCTGAGTCAGTAGGCTCCTGGCCAGCAGGCCGGAGCCGAAGCCCGTTCCCCGGGATTCCTGGTACAGCTGCTCCATCAGGCTCCGCAGCTTTTGCTGCTCCGGCAGCTGCGGGCGCAGTTGGTTGCCGTAGCCCGGACGGGTGGGGTCCAGCGCCTGGCCCAGATCCGTGGCTTCTGTGGAAAGCTGGCGGATCAGCTGTGGGTGGATCCACAGCACATACCGCTCGTAGGCGGCATGCTCTGCCTGGATATGTACCTGGTGCAGTTCTCTGGGACTGATCAGCAGCACATCTCCTGGCAGCACCTTATAGAGCTTGCTCTCGATGGTGTAGGTCACGTCACCGGAAACCAGGAAGTACAGTTCATAAAAGTCATGGTGATGCAGGTCTACATCGATCAGATAGGAATCCAGCTTGTATTGCAGCTCAAAATCCTGCTGCTGCATCTGCTGCCGGGGATCAAAGTGCATGGGCCTGAGCGCCATGGGGACCACCTGCCTTTCACAATTTGCGCCTGCGTCTATCATACAGAAAAGCCGCCGCCGCGTCAACCGCAAAAGCACAATATCTGCAATGTTTTGCCGCAAAATAAACTATTTTAAGAGAATAACATTGCTATTATAATGATCTTATCAATACACAGGCGCTGGCCTGTTTGGAGGTTATTTTCTATGGAAAAACTGAATTACGAAGTACTCGAGAAATCCGGTTATAAGGGTTACATCCTGAAGGACGCGCCCGAAAAGGTTTTGCAGTTTGGAGAAGGCAACTTCCTGCGGGCCTTTGTCAACTACTGGTTTGACGTTTCCAACGAGAAGGCCGGCTGGAACGGAAAATGCGTTCTGGTGCAGCCCATTGCGCCTGGCCTTGCCAAGCTGATCAACGAGCAGGAGGGTCTGTACACCCTGTACCTGCGCGGCACGGAGAACGGCCAGAAGGTTGACCGCAAGCGCGTTATCTCCTCCGTTTCCCGCTGCCTGAATCCCTATGAAAAAGCGGATTTCGACGCCATGATGGAAGTCGCGGTCTCCGATGATCTGGAATATGTGGTTTCCAACACTACCGAGGCCGGCATCGTCTACGATCCTGCTTGTCAACTGGCGGACGAGCCTGCATCCTCTTTCCCCGGCAAGCTGACCCAGGTGCTGTATAAGCGGTGGCAGGCCGGCAAGGGCGGCCTGGTGATTCTCTCCTGCGAGCTGATCGACAACAACGGCAAGGAGCTGCTCAAGTGCGTCAACCAGTATGTGGATCAGTGGGAGCTGGAAGCAGAATTCAAGGCCTATGTCAATGAGCAGTGCACCTTCTGCTCCACGCTGGTGGACCGGATTGTGCCCGGCCGGATCCGGGATGCCGCCGAAGTGGCCCGCCTGGAGGAAGAGAACGGCTACACCGACCCGCTGACGGACGTGGGCGAGGTCTTTGGCGTCTGGAACATCGAAGGTCCCGAATGGCTGGGAGAGAAGCTGCCCTTCCAGCGCGCGGGGGTCAACTGCATCGTGGTTCCTGATGTCACCCCCTATAAGAAGCGTAAAGTCCGCATCCTGAACGGCGCCCACACCGGCTTTGTCCTGGGCGCATACCTGGGCGGCTATGACATCGTCCGCGACTGCATGTTTGACGATACCATCCGGGGCTATATGAACAAGATGCTGTTCGACGAGATCCTGCCCATTCTGCCCCTGCCCAAGGAGGATGTGGAAAGCTTCGCTGCCGCCGTACAGGACCGCTTCAACAATCCCTTCATCAACCATGAGCTGATGAGCATTTCCCTGAACTCCACCTCCAAGTGGCGTGCAAGAAACATGCCCAGCTTCCTGGAGTATGTGGAGCTGAAGGGACAGCTGCCTGCATGTCTGACCATGAGCTTTGCCGCTTACATTGCGTTCTTCTCCAATGACATTCAGGAGCTGACCGACGCGGGCCTGGTTTGCCGCCGTCCCAAGGGCAATACCTATGTCTGCTCCGACGACCGCTGGGCACTGGAATTCTACTATGCCCACAGGAATGACAGCGTGGAGGATCTGGTCCACGCCGTTATGACCAACGAGCAGATGTGGGGTCAGGACCTGACGCAGGTTCCCGGCTTTGAGGCCGCAACCGTTGGCAATCTTAAGAAGATTCGTGAAGAAGGCGCCATTGCCGCTTACGCTTCCTGCCTGTAAAACCAATGAAACGGGTCTGCTGCGTGAAGCGGCAGGCCCGTGTCCTATTTTTGCAAACACAAAGGAGAGTTCCCTATGCCTAAATTGATCCACATCCACCCTTCGGACAATGTGGTGGTAGCCCTGAAACCGATTCCTGCGGGTACGGTGTATGAAGGCGTTACCGCGAACATGGACATTCCCCAAGGCCACAAAATGGCCATCCGCCCGATGGCCGAAAACGATCAGGTCATAAAGTATGGCTTCTCCATTGGCCATGCCACTGCGGCCATTGCCCCCGGCGACTGGGTACATACCCACAACATGAAGACGAACCTCTCCGGTGAGATAGAATATACCTATAACCCCAAGCTGCGCTTCCCTGAGCCGGTGAAACCCGCTTCCTTCCAGGGCTACCGGCGCCGGGATGGCAAGGTGGGAATCCGGAACGAGATCTGGATCATCCCCACCGTCGGCTGTGTCAATGATGTGGCCAAGGCCCTGGTAAAGCAGAACCAGGACCTGGTTCAGGGCAGCATTGACGGGCTGTATACCTTTACCCATCCCTTTGGCTGCTCCCAGACGGGCGATGACCATGCCCAGACCAGAAAGCTTCTGGCGGCTCTGACCCGGCATCCCAATGCAGGCGCGGTGCTGGTGCTGAGCCTGGGCTGCGAAAATCTGACCCACGAGCAGTTTCTGGCGGAACTGGGGGAATATGATGAAAACCGCGTCAAATTCCTGACCTGCCAGCAGGTGGAGGACGAATTCGAAGCGGGCCGTGCCTGTCTTGAACAGCTGGCTGCCTTTGCGGGGCAGTTCCGGCGTGAGGAAATCCCTGCCTCCGAGCTGGTCATCGGCATGAAGTGCGGCGGCTCCGACGGCTTGT
Organism: Eubacteriales bacterium; assembly: GCA_030533415.1. Taxonomy (GTDB): domain Bacteria; phylum Bacillota; class Clostridia; order Oscillospirales; family Oscillospiraceae; genus Faecousia. The sequence goes on from JAUNJE010000002.1 coordinate 116,287, forward strand.
CCGGCATCACCGCAAACCCCACCGTGGGCCGTTTCTCGGATATGCTGGTTGCCCAGGGCGGTTCCACGGTGCTGACCGAGGTCCCCGAAATGTTCGGCGCCGAGGGCTTCCTGATGGACCGCTGTGTCAGCGAGGAAGTGTTCCATAAGGCAGTGAATATGATTAACGGCTTTAAGGCCTATTTCCTGCGGCATAACGAGGTGGTTTACGAAAATCCCAGCCCCGGCAACAAGGCCGGCGGCATCACCACCCTGGAGGACAAATCCTGCGGCTGTGTGCAGAAGGGCGGCAGCGCCCCCATTATGGATGTGATCGGTTATGGCGAGGTCGTGACCACCAAGGGCTTGAACATGCTCTACGGACCCGGCAATGACCTGGTTTCCTCCACCGCGCTGACGGCGGCCGGCGCCCATATGGTGCTGTTCACCACTGGCCGGGGCACGCCCTTTGGCGCGCCCGCGCCTACCATGAAAATCTCCACCAACACGCCCCTGGCAACCAAGAAGTCCGGCTGGATCGATTTCAATGCCGGCGTGGTTGCGGACGGCACCCGCACTCTGGATGAGGCCGCTCAGGATCTGATGAAGCTGGTGCTGGAGGTTGCCTCCGGCAGGCAGACAAAGACGGAGCAGAAGGGCTTCCGGGAAATTTCGATTTTCAAGGATGGCGTGGTGCTGTAAGCGATGAACCGGATTTTTTACATAGGCGACAGCACGGTACAGTTCAATAAAATTGATACCTATCCCCAGACGGGGATGTCCCAGGTGCTGGAGCTGTATACTGCGGAACATGTCCGTGTGATCCCTCACGGAAAAAATGGCCGCAGCACAAAATCCTTTCTGGATGAGGGCCGGTTTGTGCCGGTGCAGCAGATGCTTTCCCGGGGGGACTATCTGTTCATCCAATTTGGCCACAACGATGAAAAACCGGATGCCTCCCGCCATACGGACCCCTATGGCAGCTATCAGGACAATCTGCGGTTTTTCCTGCGGGAGGCCAAAAGGGTGGGGGCATACCCTGTGCTCATAACGCCCATTGCCCGGCGGATTTTTGACGCGGAGGGAACCTTCCGCCCCGGCAGCCATGGGGAATATCCCAATGCCATGCGGGAAGTGGGAAAACAGGAGGGCGTTCCGGTGGCGGATCTGACGGCGCTGACGGAGGACTACCTTGCCCGGCTGGGGGATGAAGCGTCCAAGCCGCTGTATGTCTGGCCGGTGGACAATACCCATCTCAAGCCGGAGGGAGCCATCCGGATGGCGGGCTTTTTGTGTGAAGAATTGGCGCGGTTTGGCGCGCCGTATGCGGATCTTCTCTATAAGCCGGAGGGCGGAGACTCCGTGACTTCGGATAAATAAAAGAAAGTGATATCACATGGCTGGTTTTTCCAAAAAAGATGAACAGTTTCGGGATTACGCACTGAATGCCCCGCCGCTGAAGGTGCTGCTGACGACCTGCATGCCGCTGGCTTTGTACCAGGCCATGCAGCAGATCTTCAAAATTCTGGACGCCCTTCTGGCATCGCATATCGGGGCGGATGCCGTGTCGGCGGTTTCCTGCCTGAGCCAGATCACCCTGATGATAACGGCCCTTGGCACCGGCCTGGCAGTGGGAGGAAGCATTCAAATTTCCGAAGCCTACGGCCGGGGGGACGACACCATGGTGCGTCAGCGGGTCGCGACGGTATATGCGCTGGCGATCCTTGTCAGCCTGGTGGTGGTAGCGGCGCTGATCCCCTTCGCGGAGCCGTTTCTGCGGCTGCTGAAAACGCCGGAGGACCTGATCGCCGCCGGGGCGGGATATTTCCGGGTGGAGATACTGTCCCTTGTCGTCAGCTTTTTCAACACGGTGTATATCGCCATTGAGCGCAGCCGGGGCCATGCCAGGAAAATCCTGGTATTGAATTTGGTCATCATCATTGTGAAGCTGGCAATGTCGGCCTTCTTTGTGTATGTGCTGAACGGCGGCCTGATCCTGATTGCCGTGGCGACCCTGGCCAGCCAAATGCTTGTCTTGCTGTATGCCCTGGTGACCATGCCCCGGGACGAAGGCGCTTTCCGGTTTTCGGCGGGCAGTGTCCGGCTGTCGAAGGATTCAGTATTGCCGCTTCTCAACATTTCCTTCCCGGTGGCGGCGGAAAAAATGCTTTTTGCGGCGGGGAAGGTCATTGTTAATTCCATGTCCGGCATGTATGGCGGATTGACGGTGGGCGCGCTGGGAATCTCCAATAATATCGGAGGCCTGACGACCTCCTGGCATACCGGCTTTACGGACGGCGCCGCGCCGCTGATCAGTCAGAACCGCGGCGCGGGAAAGTACAGGCGGACCCTACAGCTGTATTTCTGGCTGCTTGCCATTGACATGGCCATTGGCGTGGCGGGGATCGCGATTGTGACCAACACGCTTCCCTGGCTGGCGAAAATTTTCGCCCAATCCAAAAACAACTTTGACGAGACCTTCTGCCAGATGATCATCGCCATCCACCAGTGGGAGATGCTGGGGTATATCACCCTCGGCATCAACGCGGCGACCCTGGCGCTTCTGCTGGGGTACGGATATACCAAGCTGACGATGCTGCTCAATGTGGCGCGGGTATTTGCGTTCCGGGTGCCCGTACTGTGGGCGTTCCAGCAGTTTACCAATATCGGTGCGGAGGCTGTGGGAATGACCATGATGATCAGCAATGTTTGCACCGGCCTGGCGGCCGTTGCCATTGCCATACCGGTGGTGCGTAAAATCCGGCGGCTTGCGCGGGAAGAAATAACCCCAAAAATCAATAAGGAGGAAACAATATGACGCCCTTTATGAACGCGGACTTTTTGCTGAAGTCCGAGGTGGCCAAAAAGCTCTATCATGAGCATGCGGAAAAAATGCCCATCATTGATTACCATTGCCACATCAACCCCATGGAGATCTATGAGGATAAGCGCTACGATTCCATCACGGAGGTCTGGCTTGGCGGCGACCACTATAAGTGGCGTGCCATGCGCTCCTGCGGCGTGCCGGAGCACTACATTACCGGGGACGCTACGTCTGCCGAAAAATTCCAAAAGTGGGCGGAGACCATCCCCAATCTGATTGGAAATCCCCTGTACCACTGGACGCATCTGGAATTGCAGCGGTATTTCGGCATTACAGAGCCTTTGAACGGCGACAATGCCATGGAGATCTATGAAAAGTGCAACGAGATTCTGGCTCAGCCGGATATGTCCGTGCGCGGCATCATCCGCAAGTCCGGCGTCAAGCTCATCTGCACCACGGATGATCCCGTGGATGATTTGAAGGCCCATGAGCTGCTGGCTGCGGATCCCGAGGCACCTGCCGTGGTGCTGCCCGCGTTCCGCCCTGACAAGGCCATGCGCGCCGATAAGGAGACCTTCCCTGCTTACGTTGCGCAGCTGGAGCGGGTTGTGGGCTATTCCATCGACTCCATGGAGGATATGCGCAGGGCGCTGCTGGACCGCATTGCCTACTTTGCTGACCATGGCTGCCGTGTTTCCGACCATGCGCTGGATTACTGCTTCTGCGTGGAGGCCTCCGAAGAGGAGCTGGACGGTATTCTTGCCCGGGCGAAGGCCGGCAAGGGGATCACCTGGGACGAGCAGCTGGCCTACCACACCGCACTGCTGATTGCGGTGGGGAAGGAATATTACAGGCGTGACTGGGTCAGCCAGCTGCATTTCGGCTGTCTCCGGGACAATTCCCGAAAAATGTTCCGTAAGCTCGGCCCCGACACCGGCTTTGATTCTATGAACGATGCCGCCAATGCCGTGGGCCTGGCGAAGCTGCTGGGAACGCTGGAGGATGCGGGTGCATTGGGCAAGACCATCCTGTATTCTCTGAATCCTGCCGACAACGGTATCATCGGCACGATTATGGGCGGATTCCAGACGGACAGCCCCATCCCTGGGAAGATTCAGCAAGGCTCCGCCTGGTGGTTCAATGACCACAAGCCCGGTATGGAAGCCCAGATGACCAGCCTGATGAGCTTGGGGGCCATGGGCAGCTTCAACGGCATGCTGACGGACTCCCGCAGCTTCCTGAGCTATACCCGCCATGAGTATTTCCGCCGTATTTTGTGCAACCTCTTTGGGCAGCTGGTAGAGGACGGCGAGTATCCCGCTGATATGAAGAGCCTGGGCAGAATGGTTGAGAATATCAGCTATAACAATACGCTCCATTACTTCCGCTTCGACGAAATTTTGAAGTAATGAATAAAACAACAGGAGGAATACACCAATGAATGAACTGCAGAAACGAGTTGGCGAGATCGGCGTAGT
>JAUNJE010000060.1 GCA_030533415.1 Eubacteriales bacterium
TCTAAAGTGAAGGTAACCATCCAAAAATACGACGAACGATACTGGAATGATATCTGTGCGATACATGACGCGGCCAGAAAAGAAGAACTCAGGTACGCTTCGCTGGAAGATGCCTTTTTACCGTTAGAAGCTGTTGCAGCGGAAGAAGGGTTGTTGGAATATAAACATGTCGAAGTTGCCTTGGCAGATAATCAGGTCGTAGGTTTCTGCGCTTATTCTGAAGAAGAACTCGCATGGCTGTATGTTGCGCCGGAAATGATGCGAAAAGGGATCGGCAGGCAGTTGGTTGCACATGCATTAGATACCGAGAAATCTCTGTGCTGCGTGGAAGCCCTGCTGGGAAATGAGCCTGCCAGAAAATTGTATGAATCATTTGGTTTTTCGGTAAAAGCGCTTCTTTCCGGGAGAATGCCCGGCAACGAACAGTTTGCTGTGCATGTTTACAGTATGTATCGGAATATTTCGCACGTAGCCGGGAAAGACACTGTTATGCCGCTTTAATTTGTGTTCAGTATAACAGAGGATTACCGGCTCGCCGCGTTCCCCGCAATGATAAAATAACATTTAATTCCTAAGGAAGCTCTGAATAATCAGGCGAGAGTCTCCCTACATCACCACTCTGGCGCTCCCCCACTCTTAACTCCCAACTGTTTATGCACTTCCCGGTAACTGACGCATAAACTGTCCTATAAGCGTCTTTGCTTATTCTCAACACGGGAGGTTAAACCTATGTCAGAGCAAAACACGGACACCCTGCGCTGCGGCCCCAACGATCCGCGCCAGACCATGTCCATCCACACACGAAAGATCACCGACTCCTGCCGGGATAAGGACTGCATCGAGGACTTGCGGGTGTACTTAACCGGCGGCTCTCAGCAGCTGCTGGATTCCGCAGCCAATGTCCGGGTCCGCTGCGCGGAGCTGCTGAACACCTACATTGACGTGGAGCCTGTAGCCTTCGACCGAAACCACTACTGCATCGACGTCACCTTCTACTACCGCATTCTGGCCGACGCGGTGGTAGGCTCCTGCCGCCCCGCCACACTTTACGGACTTGCGGTGTTCTCCAAGCGGGCGGTACTCTGCGGGGAGGACAGCCGGGCACACATCTTCCGCAGCGACACCCGCATCGGCGGCCCTGATGGTATCACCCGGGCCTACGCCAACCGTCCCACCGCCGTGGTGGAAGTGCTGGATCCCATGGTGCTCAGCTCCAAGATCCGGGAAGCCTGCGACTGCGCCAGCGATACCGTCACCGCCCAAATCCCCTCCGGCATCTGCTCGCTGTATGACGAGGAGCTGGTGCTCTCCGGAGGACAGCGGCGGCTGTTCGTCACCTTGGGGCAGTTCTCCATCGTCCGCCTGGAGCGGGACGCCCAGCTGGTCATTCCGGTGCTGGACTACAGCATCCCCACCAAGGAATGCTGCGATGCCGTAGGCGGCTGTGCCGAGGATCCCTGCGAAATGTTCAGCCGGATCCCCTTCCCCGCCCAGCAGTTCTCACCCCAGGGCTGTGACGACAACAAAAACGACAAAGACGGCAGCTGCCAGACCTGCTGAATCTTGCCGGAGGGAATTTCCCTCCGGCGTTTTTCTTCTCTATAATGCTGTTTTTCGATAAAAAGCCTTCCTGCCAAGACGGTTTTTCGTTATTTTCGAAAATGACAGCACCAGTATGGCGATGCCTTCTTGATTCAATCAAACGATTGAGTCAAGAAGCAGGATTCATTGCTAGCTGCAAGGAAAAAACAGCTCATTTATCGCAATACCAAAAACCCTGCTGGCCCTCACCAAAGTATCGACTTCCAGTTCTTCCGGAAGGATACCACTTTCTAACAGCAAAAGCATATCGATACCAATTCCCAGCTGATCCGCCATTTCCTCCAAAGAAAGCCCCTTCCTCTGTCGCAAAATACGGATATTCTCGCATAAAGTAAGAAGAAATTTCTCATTCTCCATAGAATCACCCCCCATAAATACGATAACACTTCGTTTGTATAATTTCAAGTCTTTTGTTGTTATACTGTTATCAATATGTAAGTGAGGTGTTAGTATGGCAACAAATAAGATTCAAACCGGGATACGCTTTGAACCAGAGCTGCTATATAAAATTGCATATGTTGCCAAACAGAGCAAGCGTTCCCTTAATGCCCAGTTAGAATTTCTGTCACAGCAGTGCGTTAAAGAATTCGAGGCTGTCAACGGAGCAATCCCCATGGATTATGACCAAATATATAAAAAATAAGGTTTTCCCATATTATAAGGGGCTGTAGCGAAACGCAAGTTTGCTGCGGCCCCTTTTGAATACCATCCAACTATCCTTTATTACGTTTTGGCGCGCATCCCTCCACCGCCTTGATACCGAAGGGCTTTGCCGCCCTGCAATGCCATGGGAAAAACCAGTCAAACAATTCCATTTCTTTGCAAAATATGGATTGACATTTTGATATTATTCTGATATCATATAGATATCCAATAACTGTCAAAGGAGGAACAGGTTATGACAGAAAAAATATTAAACAAAAACAAGAACGGAATGGTGATGCTGCTGGTACTTCTAGCCGTGATAGTATGCGGCTTTACCGGCATGGGCCTTGCCATCGAGGCAAGTGCCGGGTCCGGCCCGCTGGTGGTCGTGGCTATCCTGTGCATATTCGCCGCCATCGCAGCCCTCGTCATGCTGTCGGGTCTGAAGGTCCTGAAGCCCCAGGAGGCCCTGGTTCTGACCCTGTTCGGCAAATACATCGGCACCCTGAAGGGCGAGGGCTTCTACTGGGTCAATCCCTTCTGCTCCGCCGTAAACCCTGCCTCTGGCACTCAGCTGAACCAGAGCGGCGACGTCAAATCCGATTTGCCTACCGGGGCAATGGGCAAAAAAATATCCCTGAAAATCATGACCCTCAACAACAATAAGCAGAAGATCAATGACTGCCTGGGCAACCCCGTAGAGATTGGCATTGCTGTCATGTGGCGGGTCGTGGACACCGCCAAGGCCGCCTTCAACGTGGATAATTATATGGCGTTCCTGTCCCTGCAATGCGACAGTGCCCTGCGCAACATCGTACGGCTGTATCCCTATGACTCCGCCCCCAATGTGGACACCACCGGTGATGGCCTGGCTGACGATGGAAGCCTCCGCGGCTCCAGCGAGGTGGTTGCCGGCCGCATAAAAAAAGAGATCCAGTCCCGGGTGGAAGAAGCGGGCCTGGAAATTGTGGACGCCAGAATCACCTACCTTGCCTACGCCCCCGAAATTGCGGCGGTGATGCTCCAGCGCCAGCAGGCCAGCGCCATTGTGGACGCGAGAAAGCTGATCGTGGACGGCGCCGTGGGTATGGTGGAGATGGCATTAGAGCGGCTCAACGAGAATGGCGTGGTTGAGTTGGATGAGGAACGGAAGGCAGCCATGGTCTCCAATCTGCTGGTGGTGCTCTGCGGCAACAAGGATGCCCAGCCCGTTGTCAATTCCGGCTCTCTGTATTGATGGCTGCGCAAAAGAAAGAGGGGCCTCTTCGATTGGCTCCCGATAACCAGAAAAAGCAGGTCCCCCTGCGGCTGTCTCCCAAGCTGTACAACGCCATTGCGGCCTGGGCCGACGATGATTTCCGCAGTGTCAACGGACAGATTGAATATCTGCTGACCGAATGCGTCAAGCAGCGGAAAAAGAACGGCGGCTATGTCTCCGAGGACCTGGACAAGCCTCTGAAACTGGATTTTCTGACGGAGGAATGACCGTCAGATGCTCCGTCAAATCATTCCCTATTGAGAGGGGGCTATCACCCATGTACAGCAGACTTCATCCCAAATATATCCTTCTGTGGGCCGTAAACACCGCTCTGGTGGCCCTTCTGGATACCTTCCTGGGGATTCGGGAACACCTGAAGCCCACGGACGCCGGCACATGCTATCTGGCTCTGGGCGCCGCGCTTGCCATCGGAGAGCATCTCTTGTACAAGATGCTTCGGGGCGAATTGTGACACAAGGAAATCATGAGACAAGGGGATATTTTTATAAAGAAGCAGTATCAGTAGACATTGAATCCCTTATTTTCATCCCATAGTATAACCCCCACCGGCGTATTCCGGTGGGGGTATTGCTTATCCGCGCATGGCGCGTTTTCTCGCGATGTTAATGGGACCTTCCTGCATGTTGTTGATCCAGGCCAGGCTCTTGCCCGCGCCGTAGGCCGTGCAGGAATCGGGGTCGTCTGCCAGAATGCAGGCAATGCCCGTGCGCTCCATCAGCAGCAGGTCCATGCCCCAGATCTGGCCGCAGCCGCCGGTAATGGTGATCCCGTTTTCGGAAATATCGGATACCAGCTCCGGACTGGTCCGTTCCAGCACAGCCAGCACCTCATCCGCAATCTGACGTGCGGGACGTCGGAGCACCTCGTAGATTTCCGTGGAGGTCAGGGTGACCATCTTGGGCATGCCTGTCTTGGCATCCCGGCCCTTGACGTTCATGCTGCGCTCCTCATCCCGGGGATAGACCTGGCCGATCTGAATTTTGATATTCTCCGCAGTGACCTCCCCGATGACCACACTGTGCTGACGGCGGACATACCGGGCGATCATTTCGTCAAAATAGTTGCCGGCGACTTTTAAGGAAGAGGACACCGCAACGCCGTTCATGCTCAGCACCGCGATGTCGGTGGTACCGCCGCCGATATCCACCACCAGATGGCCGCTGGCGCCCCGGATATCTAATCCGGCACCCAGGCCGGCCGCCAAAGGCTCCTCAATCAGGAACACACGGCGGGCGCCCGCCTCAATGGCGGCGTTGATAACGGACCGCTCCTCCACCTCGGACACGCCGGAGGGTACGGAGATGACCACACGGGGCTTGGGCGTGAATACGGATGCCTTGGTGGCGGTCTTGAACATCTCCTGCAGCATACGGACCGTCATTTCATGGTCGGAGACAATGCCGTCCTTCAGCGGGTGCATGGCCACCACGTTGCCGGGGGTACGGCCCAGCATATTCCGGGCAGCCGCGCCCACCTGCAAAATTTTGCCGGTATTCTTGTCCACCGCCACAACGGAAGGCTCCCGGACCACCAGGCCCTTGCCGTCGGCATAGATCAGAACATTGGAGGTACCCAGGTCGACGCCCAGGTCATTGGAAAACAGAAACATAATGACACCTACTTTACTTTCGTGCCGCCGCGACTACGGCGCAATGTACTTCCTTCGCCCCGGCTGTCAGCAGCACTCTGCCCGCTTCTCCTGCGGTGGCACCCGTCGTCAGGATGTCATCCAGCAGCAGAACCCGCTTTCCGGCAAGCCCCTCCGGGCCTGTCACCCGGTAGGCGCCCAGCACATTGGCCCGGCGCTCCGCCGCGCCATGGATGCGGGATTGGGGACGGTTATGGCGAACTTTTGTAAGAAGGGGAACCGGAACCAGGCCCAATTCCCTGCCCACGGCCTTTGCCAGCAGCTCCACCTGGTCATAGCCCCGGCGCAGACGCCGCAGGCGGCTGACCGGAATCCAGCTCAGGCAGTCAAAGCCCTCCGGGTATTCCTCCTGGAGCTTCATGGCAAGCAGCCTGCCGTAGGCCCCGGCAAAGGAACGGGCGTTCCGGAACTTATAACGCAGGAGACTTTTCCTTACGCTGCCTTCATAGTACCAGACCGCAGCGAAACTGTCAAGAAATTGTAGTTTCGTTTTCCGGTTTGGATACCAGGGCGCGTCCACCCGGCACCGCCGGCACAGGTCCAGCGCTTCCTTTTCCAGAAGCCCGCCGCACAGAACGCACTTCGGCGGAAACAGCAGCTGCATGATCCAGTGATACAGTCTCATCCGGTTTTCCCCTGCAGGCGCAGCTTTAAGCCCGTGTAACGCCGGTTTTTCTTGGCGTTCTGGGTCATCACCGCCACGGTCTCCTCCTTGCCCACGATGATCAGCAGCTCTCTGGCCCGGGTGATGGCGGTGTAGAGAATGCTGCGGCTGAGTAAGTACGGCGAGCCGTTCCAAGCGGTCAAAATCACCGCCCGGTACTCACTGCCTTGGCTCTTGTGCACCGTCATGGCATAGGCCGGCTCCAGCTCGTTCAGCTGGGTGAAATCGTAGTCCGCTTCCCGGTCGTCAAAGACGATGCTCATGGTTTCCGCACCGGGGTCGATCTCCCGGATGATGCCCACATCGCCGTTGAAAATCCCCGTGCCGACAGCGCTGCCATCGCACTTCTTCCACATTATATCATAATTGTTTCGAATTTGCATCACCCGGTCCCCTTCCCGGAAAATAAATTCTCCGAATTGGCGTTCCTTTTTGCCGGGAGCGGCAGGGTTCAGGGCGTCCTGCAGCATTTTGTTCAGGCTCATGGTGCCGACGCCGCCCTTGCGGGTGGGAGACAGCACCTGAATCTGCTCCGCCGGAATGCCCATGTTTTGGGGCAGCCGGGTAGTACAGAGGTCCCGGATCAGCCGGCATACCCCGTCCTCATTTTGCCGGCGCATGAAAAAGAAATCGCTGGTCACGGTTTTCAGCTCCGGCATTTCCCCCCGGTTCACCCGGTGGGCATTCATAACAATCAGGCTCTGCTGTGCCTGGCGGAAAATCTCCGTCAGCCGCACCGTGGGCAGCTGGCCGCTTCGCAGCATATCGCTGAAAGGAAAGCCGGGGCCTACAGGGGGAAGCTGGTCGGGGTCGCCCACCAGAATCAGCCGCTTCCCCTGGGGAACGGCCTGCAGCAGGGAATGCAGCAGCTCCACATCCACCATAGACATTTCATCGACGATGACCGCGTCGGCCTTCAGGGGGTTGTCCCCATCCCGGACAAAGAACATTTTGCCCGTGCCGGGGTCGATGCTGGCTTCCAAAAGGCGGTGGATGGTGGAGGCTTCCTCCCCGGTCACCTCCGTCAGCCGCTTGGCCGCCCGGCCCGTAGGCGCGGCCAGCAGGCAGCGCAGCTGCATCTGCCCCAACAGGGAGAGGATTCCATTCAGAATGGTGGTCTTTCCCGTGCCGGGACCGCCGGTGATCAGCAGCAGGCCGGAGGTGGCCGCCTCCCGGATGGCCTGCTCCTGCCCGGCGGAATACTCAATGCCGCTTTCCTTCGCCACCTGGCGGATCATTTTCTCCAGGCCCCTTGGTTCCGGGAAGGTTTGCCCGGCGAAGGACAGCAGGCTTTGGGTGCAATCCCGCTCCGCCTCATACAGCCGGGGCAGATAGATCACCGAAATCCCCGCCAGCTTTTCCCGCACCAGCCTGTCCGCTTCCAGCAGCCGCGCCATGGCCTGCTTCACCACCTCCGCCTCTACGGACAGCAGCTCCGCCGTGGCGGGAACCAGCTTGTCCTCCGGGAGGAAGCTGTGCCCCGCCGTCAGGTTATAATTCAGTTCAAAGAGAAGCCCGGCCTCCGCCCGCCTGGGATCATCACCCGCTACCCCAAGCTCGATGGCAAAACGGTCCACCGCTCCGAAGGGGGCCTCCAGCCCCTCTTCCATCAGCAAATACGGATCGTCGTATAAAAGCTCGATGGTGCTGTCGCCATATAATTTGTAGGTCCGCACCGCCAGCTCCGCCGGGAGGTGGTGCAGCGCGAAAAACTCCATCAGCTGCCGCATCCCCACCTGCAGGCGGAATTCCTCGCCAATGGCTTTGGCCTTTTCCCGGGAGATTCCGGAAACCTCCGCAAGGCGCATCGGCTCCCGCTCCATGATACGCAGGGTCTCTTCCCCAAAATACTCCACAATCCGTGCGGCCATCCGGGGACCGATGCCCTTGATGACCCGGCTGGACAGGTAGCTCATGATCTCCAGGCTGGTCTGGGGCATGAGTCGCTCCAAAAATTCCGCCTCAAATTGCTTGCCATAGCTGGCGTGATTGCTCCACCGGCCTGTGACCATCAGCCGTTCCCCTACCGCCGGCAGCGGAATGGTTCCCACCACCGTGACATTCTGGCCGCCGCCCACATTTAGCCGCAGGACGGCATAGCCATTTTCATAGTTCTGATATACCACGGCGCTGATGGCGCCCTGTATGATTTCCATTTCTTCTGTCAATTTGTTTCCGCTCCAATTCCAAGCCTGGCGGACAGGTCCGCCGGACTGCAAAGTTCAATTCCCCGCCATTGCAGCTGCTTTCTCCCGGCTTCACTCAGTCCGGAATCCACAACCACCAGTCCGCACTGCAGCACGCCCCAGTCCCGCAGCCACAAAAATCTCCGGGCAAAGGCCATGGCGCCCGCTTCCGACATGCCGGAATACACCAGCACGCCGCCCCGTCCCGCGCTCAGCAGCCAGCCGAACAAGGCCCACAGGGCGCACAGTCCCCCAAACGCCGCCAGCGCTCCGATACAGATATACCCCGCCACGCTATCACCTCAGGACAGTTTATGCCCCAGGGGTGGATTTTGTGAATGCCGCGGGGGCGTCCGCTCTTTCCATATTATATATGACAGCCGGGATAATTTCAATGGCGAAGCCGGAGAATTGTTCCGCAAATTTGCGCCGCAGCGCCTTTTTTCCCTTCCACAAAATCCGGCATGTGTCTCAATTTTGCACAAAAACCCCAAATTGCCGCTTTCCCAGCCGGCCCCGGACATGTAAAATAGGCCTTGTTTCCCCGCCCCCGGGATTGGTGACAATCTACAAAAAGCTTTTTCTTTTTTTTACCAATTCTTTATTGAAACTTTTGGGAAACTCGGGTATAATAAATTGGAATTATTAGGGGGGTATTTGCCTGAATGAAGGATTTAAGCTTGCTTGTCTGGCTGACCCAGCTGGGACTTTCTGTGGCCTTCCCCCTGGCGGGCTTCATTCTGCTGGCGGTCTGGCTGCACAATGACTGCGGCTGGGGCACCTGGGTCATCTGGGTGGGGCTTATTTTGGGGCTGATCTGCGCCGCCGTTGGCTTTCGGGATTCCCTGAAGGCCATGGAGCTGATGTCCCGGGGCAAAAAGGAGAAGGACGATCCGCCCGTATCCTTTAATCAACACGACTGATTCGGAGGCAAAACCATGGATTCCCGACAAATCGTACTTCGTGAAACCGGCATCGTGGCCATCGGCGAGGCAGTCTGCATTGCCATCATGCTGGGGGTCTACGGGCTGCTGGGCCGGTTCAGCATGGCGGCCCTGCTGGGCGGCACCGTAGGCGGCGTACTGGCCATTGCAAACTTTTTCTTCATGGCCGTCTCCACCAGCCTGGCCGCGGACAAGGCCGAGCAGCAGAATGTCAAGGGCGGGCAGCTTTTGATCCGCAATTCCTACATGCTCCGCCTGGTGGCGCTGTTCGTGGTGCTGTTTCTGTGCGCCAAGAGCGGGTGGTTTGACCTGTTCGCCCTGGTGCTCCCCCTTGTATTTGTCCGCCCCACCATTACCGCCGCGGAATTTTTCAGAAAGAAAGGTGAGAAAAAAGCATGAGTGTGAATGTCACCGGTCCCTTTATCTATTTTACCATCCCGGTTTTCGGCGGGATCAATGTCACGCAGACCATGCTGTCCTCTGCTGTGGTCACAATTTTGCTTTGCTCCTGCTTCATCTGGCTGGGCAAGGGCCTGAAAAAGCGCCCCGACGGCCGGCAGGTCCTGGTGGAAAAGGGCATTATGATGCTCTACAACATGACCATCGAATCCATGGGCGAACACAATGCCCACTGGTTCCCCTTTATCTGCACCATTTTCTTAAGCAGCATCTGCGGCAGCCTGATCGGTATGACGGGCTTCCTGCGCTCGGCTACGGCGGATGTCAGCACCACCCTTACCTGGTCCGTCATGGTCACCGTCATCATTTGGTACAATAACATCAAAAACAACGGCTTTGTGGGCTGGCTCAAGGGCTTTACCGAGCCTGTGGCCGTTATGACCCCCATGAACATCATTTCCGAGTTTGCCCAGCCCGTATCCATGGCCTTCCGTCATTTCGGCAATGTGGCCGGCGGCGGTGTCATTACCATGATCCTCTACAACGCCCTGTCCCTGGCCTCCAGCCTGATTCTGAACCTGATCGCCTCCAGCGGCCTGGCGGTGGCCATTGTGCTGCTGGTGCTGGGTCTGGGGCTGGTGCTGTGGGGCCGGAAGAACCACCGGAAGGGACTGCTGGTTTTCGGCGCGCTGTGCCTGGCCCTGGGCTTCTTCGGGCTGCTGCAGGCCCTGGGGATTTTCTCCGGGTTCCCCATTCTGGCATTGGGCATTCCCGCCGTGCTTTCCCTGTATTTCGACCTGTTCTCCGGATTTGTCCAGGCGCTGGTATTCAGCCTTTTGTCCATGGTCTATATTTCCGGCTCCTGCCCTCCCCCGGAGGAAGGCTGATCATCCTTTGTCAACCATAAAAATCATATATACAACATTTTAGGAGGAACTTTTTATGGAATTAGCTACTGCAATCGCAACCGCTGGTAAGGCAATCGGCGCCGGCCTGTGTATGGGCATCGGTGCTATCGGCCCCGGTGTCGGTGAAGGCACCGCCGTCGCCCACGCCCTGGACGGCATGGCCCGCCAGCCCGAATCCGCGGGCACCCTGCGTACTACCATGATCCTGGGCTGTGCCATTGCGGAGACCACCGGTATCTACTCCCTGCTGATCGCTTTCCTGATCCTGTTCGCTCTGTAATCCCCTTTCCCATTTCAAACGAAAGGAGTCTGCAGAAGTGGATAAATTTGAAGCGTTTATTGGCGTGAACTTCTGGACTGCCCTGCTCACCCTGTGCAATTTTCTCTTGGTATTATACGTTGGCAAGCGTTTCCTGTATGAACCGGTCCTGAAAATCATCCGCGACCGCCAGAAGGAAATCGACGACATGTACACCGAGGCCGGCAGCGCCAAGCAGCAGGCCCAGGAGCTGCAGGCCGAATACCAGCTAAAGCTTGCCGACGCCCGCGCCACATCCGACCGCATCGTCAAGGAGGCCGTCACCCGTGCCCAGAGCCGGGAGGAGGAGATCCTCCGCAAGGCCAATGAGGATGCCGCCGCCATCATGGACAAGGCTGCCGCCGACATTGCCCTGGAGAAGAAGAAGGCAATCAACGACGCCAAAAATGAGATCTCCGGCCTGGCCATGGCCATCGCCGGCAAGGTCGTGGAGCGGGAGCTTACGGACGCCGACCAGGCCGGCCTGATTGACGGCTTCATCGCGGAATTGGGTGATGAAGTATGACGGAAGTGGGAAGTGTTTACGGCGAAGCTCTGTATGAGCTGGCCCTCAGCGAGGGCCTCAGCAAGGCAGTTCTGGACGAGCTGCAGCCGCTGGAGCAGAGCTTCCGGCAGGAGCCGGCATTCATCCGACTGCTCTGCTCTCCCAACCTGTCCAAGCAGGAGCGCTGCCAGATTCTGGATGACTGCTTCCGGGGCAAGGTGCAGCCGTATCTTCTGAATTTCATGAAGATTCTGACGGAAAAGGGCTATATGCGCCATTTTTCCGACTGCTGCGCGGCATTCACCGAGCATTTCAATCAGGACAATGGCATTCTGCCCGTCACCGCCGTCACCGC
>JAUNJE010000022.1 GCA_030533415.1 Eubacteriales bacterium
ATAGTAGATATATACCCGACCCTTGCCATCATACCAGCCATTTTTGGCGGACAGGCTCATGCGGTCAAGAAGTAAGCCGTAAAGTAACTTTGCATCTGTGGACAGGTCTTTGAATTGGGCACTCGTCACAAGCAGCTTGGGGATTCTATAGTAACTGAACAACTCCGATTCTCCACCATAGAAATAATCAAAATAGACTTGTTTCTGCAAACTGCTCACCTCCGGCTTATTACTTGTTTTTGTCTGCTACACTTTGCTGATTTGGCTCATCTTCGGTCTGGGTCATTACCATGACTTATGTGCGTATTGAAATACCAGGTGAAATGATCATAAACTCCGCCTTTGAATATAATTGCTTTGCTTTTCATGCTGTTTGCTCCTTTTATATTGATTTTAGCATAAAAGAAGTGCTCTGTGAAAGCACTCCGTGGAATTGTCATCCATTGTGAAACTACGAGAAGTGGATTGCGAGGGCCTATGCTTTGTGACATGATAGAATAAATCTTACCAATTTAATTTGTAGAAAAAGTGAGAATTATGTTGCCTGAACACGAAATGTAATGTATAATTGTTTATTAGAATCATTGCATTGAAGAATCTGGCCTATTTTTAAGGTAAAGGGATGAAATATATGACAGACAGATTTACAAAAAACTATGCCCTGATAAAAAGCCAATGGCTTTCCAGTAATATTCTCGACGAATATCTGCCCTTTATTGCAACTATAATAATAGATGAAGGTATGGAAATTGTTGACGAGAATATAGTCTGTTCCAGATTAAATGAGAAATATCATGCAAATTTCCAGCCTACATTTGTACGGCAGGTGATTAGCAACGCTATGGCAAAAGACGCAGTTCAAAAAGTCCATGGAAACTATGTAGCAAATAAATCGGTTCTAAAGCAACACTATATTTTGGATGAAGATTTCGAAAATAACTGGTCAGTCCTATTGGACGATTTTTGTAAGTATGCTACACAACAGGGATATACCATAAGCCGGGAGAATCTCGAAAATAATATTTCCTCGTTTATTGACGCATATGACGATCGCGTGATTTTTAATCATATTGAAGATATTGATACAGCCGAAAATACCTTTTTATATCACTGGTGCAATTATATCATTTCACTTAACTCAACAAATGAAGGGCTATACTCTTTTGTGGTTGGTCTATGTACTGCCAATTTAGTCAAAGCAACTTTGTTCTATTCCAGTAATGGACAGGCAGAGAATATAGATTTACAGGTTTTTCTCGACACGCCAATGGTATTTGCACTATTAGGCATGGATACGCCAGAAAGAAAATCTGCATTTAAGTATATTGTTGATAAAGCAAAGTCACTAGGGATGACGCTTCATGTTTTTGATCATAATTTAGAAGAAGTGCTTGGTATAATGGAGCGTGCTTCGAAGTGGGCGCAAAGAGCAGATTACGATAATGCCAAAGCAAATAGAGTTGCACAGTATTTCCACGATTCCGAAATGACTCCGGAAGATATGGTGGAGTATATTGGAAATGTTGAAAGTGAATTAAATCTTCTCGGAATTACACGAAGCGTTGCTGGTTATATAGATGATGAGAATGCATTCCAAGCTGACGAAAATAGCTTGTTTAATGCAATCAAAGCAGAGTATGGAAAAAGATCATTAAAATATTATAACGAGGAGATTTATGAAAACAGTATCCGCACTGATGTGCGATCGATTGTCATGGTTCAGAGAAAACGGCAAGGATCGTTGGCAACTGTTATAAAGACTGCAAAAATAATCTTCATAACAACTAATGGAGTAATTGCGAAAGTCAGTAAAGATATTATGCAAGCTGACACATTGATGGAAAGCAAGATACCCGCAAGCATTACCGCTGATATATTTGGCACACTCCTTTGGATGGATTTTCCCGATAGTAGTAACGATTATCAGAGCATGAAGTTACTGGCTGATTGCAAAGCACTACTCAGGCCATCACCACAAATGATTGCAACTTTCAAGATTAAGCTGGATGAAGCATATAAAAAGCACGCTGAGGGTCTGACCGAGGAGAAATTCCTTTTTTTAAGGTCACACCCGATAGTTCAAACCAAGCTTTTGGATGCAACCACAGGCGACTATGCTCAATTTACAGATCAAACATGGCGTGAAGTATACAATCAAATCGAATCTCACGCTATTTACGAAGGTGAAAAAAAGTATCAAATTGAGAAGGAAGATCATTTCAGGACTAGAAAGGAGTTAGATCGCGTAAAAGAGGATCGTGATGCAGAAATTGCATACAATGAAAGATTAAAACAGCAGATAGTTGAACAGCAAGAGCGTTTCGCTACTATTGTAGCAAAGGTAATCGCTGCCGTTATATTCGGGTTGCCATATGTTGCAAGTTCGGTTGTTATTATTCTCATACAAAATCAGCATGGAACGCCTACAATAAAGGGAATTATTATCATTGTGCTCACACTACTCCTTGCCTTTCTTTCGAAAACACTCTATGGCAAACTCACAAACGTAATTAAAGGAAAAGTGAAAGCAAAGTTATAATTGTAATGAAATGTAGCTCTAGTGTCAGGCATTTTAGTTGCATGACATGAATAAATCGGAGCAAAAGAAAAAGGCATCCCCGATGCCCGTAAAAGGCGATTGGATGCCTGATATATAGCAAGGACATGCACCATTTTCCGCGTTTTCCTGTGTTTTTACGATTTTTTATGACGATTTTCTGCCTGATTTAATAACGCATATTTCTTAACCATACGGGAGCGCACCACATTCGCATTGTGGGGGTCGAGGGTTCGAATCCCTTCAAGTCCACCAAAGAAGGGGCTGTAGCGAAACGTAAGTTAGCTGCAGCCCCTTTTTCCGGCTTCTGCAGACCGGGAGCGCCGGGAAATTGCGCTTCGGCGCAGAAAAAAACTTCCGGCAGCCCAAAACGGCATGCCGGAAGCATTTTTAGGTTTTATCCTTTTTCCGCGCACAGCTGCGAAACCTTCTTGCGGAATTCTCTGCGGGTGCAGAAAATACTGGTCAGCACCGCCAGGACCTCGGACACCCACATGGCATACCATACGGCGCTGACACCGCCCAGCTTGCCAAAGAGAAATGCCAAGGGAACCATGGGGATGAATTGCCGCAGGGCGGTACCGGCCATGTTTACCATGCCGTTGCCCAGGCCGGAGCAGGTGTAGCCCAGCACGGTCGTGACAGCGCCCAGAAGAAAGGTCACCGCAATGACCCGCAGGCCGGGGATACCGATGACCAGCGCGGCCTCGGAGGCGGAGAAAATACGCAGCAGCGGGCCGGGGATCGCCTCAAACAGAATGGTACCCACAACGGCGATGCCAATGGCCACGGGAACGGCAGTGCGCAGGACCTGTTTGATTCGGTTGGCATTCTTTGCGCCGTAGTTAAAGCCTACGATGGGGATTGCCGCCTGGCCCAGGCCCATGATGGGCATATACAGGAAGTTTTGTAATTTGTAATACCCGCCGAAAAAGGCAATGGCCGGTGCGGAATTGGCGCTGCCATCGGCCCCAAAGCCGGGCAGCAGAATGCCGAGGATGGCATTCATAGAGAACAGCATGATGGCGCTCATGGCCTGGGTCAGGATTGTTGGCAAACCGACCTTATAGATCGGCCATACGGTATCCTTGCGCATCCGAAAGCCCTTGAACACGAATCTTACCTCGTGGTTGGTGGCGGCGTTTAAGCCCAGGGCAACGGCGGCCCCTACCCATTGACCGATCACGGTGGCAATGGCGGCGCCCTCGATGCCCATGCCGCATCCAAAAATCAGCACGGGATCCAGGATAATGTTGGTCACAGCGCCGATAATCAGGGAGATCATGCTCAGAAACGTATTTCCCACAGCCTGCAAAAGCCGCTGGCCCAACGTTTCCATGAATACACCCAGGCAGAAGAGGGTGCAGATTCGCAGGTAACGCTGACACATGGCGAGGGCATTTTCACTGCCGCTGCACATGCGGAGGTAGACGTTTAAGAAGAAGGCCCCGAAAATCATAAAGACTGCCGTGCCGATGAGCGATAAAACCAGACCGGTGGTTGCGGCCCGGTTGGCGTCTTCATACCGTTTCGCCCCCACCATCCGGGAAACCACGGCATTGACACCCACGCCGGTGCCCACGGAAACCGCCACCATCAGCAGCTGTACCGGATAGGCAAGGGACGTGGCGGTGAAGGCTTCCTCGCTGATTTTGGCCACAAAGATACCGTCTACGATGTTGTACAGGGACTGTACCAGCAGGGACAGCATCAAAGGCAGGGCCATGGTAATGACCAGCTTCGGGACGGGCATAACGCCCATTTTATTTTCCTTCGCCATGATGATGTCCCCCGTGAGATGCATCCGTATTTGCCCGTGCTTTCCAATCTGCCAGCAGGGTTCCCAGCAGCCGCTCCAGCTCGGCCTGCTCCTGGGGATTCAGGGCAGACAGCAGATCGTCGCCGCTGACGCCGCCGTGATGCAGCAGATGGCCGCACTGCCTCAGCTGGCCGATGGGCCCCTTGGGCATTTCACGGCCCATTCTTTCGTTTCCGTCGTCTTTGGACTCCAGTCCGAAATGCCTGCGGCCCCTGCCGCATTTCAGGGCATCCACCGGGCACTGGTTGTCGCATTGATCGCATAGCTGCTTTTCCATAATCATCATTTCCTTTCCCTTTATTTACTTAGGTGCCTAAATATTATCATATCCATACACATTTGTCAAGGCGCCTTGACATTTTTTTTGAAATCCGGTATACTGCCTTTATCAATAAAGAAAGGACGTGGTGTTATGGATGGGGACAAGCACACGGATATTCCGACGGCGGAGTGGCTGCATGTGCTTTTGATCCGGTGCGGACAAAAGCTGGGTAGCAGCGGCCCTCGCCAGACCCAGGGGCGGATTCTGAAGATTCTTTACCTGCACGGCCCCATGACCCAGGGCGCGCTTCAGGAGAAATTGGGGATTCAGCCAGGCTCCATGAGTGAAATTGCCGCCAAGCTGGAACGCAAGGGACTGCTCCTCAGGGAGCGGGACGGCGCGGACAAGCGGAAAGTCTTTCTCTCTCTGACGGATGCGGGCCGGGCGGATGTGGAGGAGCATAGGGCCAAAAGCAGGTTTTCCGGTGGTCACCGTTTTGCCGCATTGTCGGAGGAAGAGCAGCAGACGCTTTGTATGCTTCTGGAAAAGCTCATGCGCAGCTGGGAGTAAGGGCTTTGGTTTACCGCTGTCTGCTTCAAAGCCTGCCGGAGCCGGCGGAATAGAAAACCGTGTACCGGGATTTTGCTCCTGCGGTGCGCGGTTTTTCTTCTTTGGTTTTCCCCGGAAGAAGGGAAAAATACGCGCCCATGGAAAATAGCGGGGGAATTTCTCATGGAATTGGGGCACACTAGTTTTACCCCCCAAGGCCGTGCCCGCCTGTGCCGGCATGGAAAAATTGGGAGAAAACAAAAGGTGTGATACTGAGATTCCATTAAAAATGTGAATCAATAGTTGAAACAGTGAAAGCATTCTGAACGGCTGTCATCCTGAGGGTCGCCGCCAAAGGCGGCGGAGTCGAAGGATCTTCGCATTTGCTTTTTCTTGGTACGTAACTTAAGTGCCAAGATCCTTCGACTCGCTCCGCTCGCTCAGGATGACAACCGGTGTGTTTTCCCGTTTTTTCCAAACAATTCAACTCTTGATTCGCATTAAAAAGTTTCATTCGCCAGAATGAAACTTTTTTATAAAGAAACAGCAATGTAAGGAGGACTGGCATGGCAAACCGATTGAATCAGGAAAAATCGCCGTATCTGCTGCAGCATGGGGAGAATCCCGTGGACTGGTATCCCTGGTGTGCGGATGCCTTTCAGAAAGCGGTGAGGGAGGATAAGCCTGTGTTCCTCAGCATCGGCTATTCCACCTGCCACTGGTGCCATGTAATGGCCCATGAGTGCTTTGAGGACAGGGAAGTGGCGGACCTGCTCAACCGGCAGTTCATCAGCATCAAGGTGGACCGGGAGGAACGCCCGGACATTGATGCCGTGTATATGTCCGCCTGCCAGGCCGTTACCGGCTCCGGCGGATGGCCCTTGACCATTTTTATGACGCCGGAGCAGAAGCCGTTTTTTGCGGGAACCTATTTCCCAAAGCATGGCGGTTATGGCCGGCTGGGCCTGATGGAATTGCTGGAACGGGTGGCGGAGCTTTGGAAACACGACAGGGAAGCGCTTCTGAATGCGGGAAATCAAATCAGCGCGGCCATCAACCATGTGAAAACAGCCGGCGGCCGGGAACCTGACCGTAAGCTGGCTGAGCGGGCCTTTGCACAGCTGGCGGGAAGATTTGACCATCAATGGGGCGGTTTTGGGGAGGCACCCAAATTTCCGACGCCCCATAATCTGCTGTTCCTGATGCGGTATGCGTCCGCCATGCAGGAGCCAAACGCGCTGAAAATGGCGCAGACCACCCTGGAGGACATGGCCAGAGGCGGCATCCATGACCACATCGGCGGCGGCTTTTCCCGGTACTCCACCGACGAAATGTGGCTGGTGCCCCATTTTGAGAAGATGCTCTATGACAACGCGCTGCTGCTGATAACCTATGCGAAAGCCTTTCAGTACACCAAGCGGGAGTGCTTTGCCGACGTAGCGAACCGAACCGCCCGGTATATCCTGAGGGAACTGACCGGCGAAGAGGGCGGCTGTTACTGCGGCCAGGACGCGGACAGCGGCGGCGTAGAGGGGAAATACTATGTGTTCACCCCTGAGGAAGGAAAACAGGTTTTGGGAGAAGCGGATGGCGGGGAATTCTGCCGCCTGTATGATATCACGCAGTCCGGCAATTTTGAGGGGAAAAGCATTCCAAACCGGATCCGCAGCTTCGAAGAGGGATGGAGCCGGGAGGATCCCAGGCTGAAAAAACTCTATGATTACCGTCTGAATCGTGCGAAGCTCCACAAGGATGATAAAATACTGCTCTCCTGGAACGCCTGGACCATGATCGGGCTGGCAAGGGCCGGGGTGGCATTGGGAGAGGAGGTGTACCTGAATGCGGCGGTCCGGATACAAAGTTTTATTGAATCCAGAATGACGGATGATGACAACCGACTGTATCTGCGCTACCGGGATGGTGAGGCCGCGCATGGGGGACAGCTGGAGGACTACGCCGTGTATGCCCTGGCATTGCTGGAGCTGTACCGGGCTACGTTTGACGCCGGATATCTGAAAGAGGCGGTACGGCGCGCAAAGCAGATGATGGAGCTGTTTGAGGACAGGGAAACAGGCGGTTACTTTATGACCGCGTCCGACGGTGAGAAGCTGATCGCCCGGCCAAAGGAAACTTACGATGGCGCCATTCCGTCGGGCAATTCCGCCGCTGCCATGGTGCTGCAAAGCCTGGCGGCCCTGACCGGGGAAAGGGAATGGCAGGCAGCTGCGGACAGGCAAATGCGGTTTCTGGCGGAGAATATCGGGGAGTATCCTTCTGCCAGCTGCTTCGGCATCCTGGCCATGATGGATGCAGTGTATCCGCACAGGGAACTGGTTTGCACGCACAAAAGCGGTTTGCCCCGTGAATTGGAGGCATATTTGAAGGAACATCCGGCCGAGGATCTGTGTGTTCTTCTGAAAACGGCCGGCAATGCGGAGCTGCTTGCGGGGCTTGCTCCCTTCACCCGGGACTATCCCATCGCGGCTGAAGGCCCGGTTTATTACCTCTGTGAAAACGGCGCCTGCAAAGCGCCCGTAACGGATTTCCGGCAGTTGAAGCTCTGAAAATTGAGGGAGAACGGCAAAGGTTCTCCCTCAATATTCATATTCAAAGGCCGCATTGGGCGCGTCCAGCTCCAGCAAGGGGACACCCGCATATTCAAAATGGTAGGAAACTTCGCAGGAGGGGTGCTCATGGATGACACGGCCCATGGCGCCGCCGATGGGGGCTTGAAGCGGATGGCCGGATGGGCCGTGGGGAGTTACCCTGAGGCAGGCCTTGCCCTGCCGGACCGTGATTTCCCGGTCCGTTATTTTAACCGCTTTGGCCCCTAAATAGGTGGCAAGGCGGTATTCTTTGCCCCGCAGAAGGACGATTCCGATGACCCCCGTAAAATGAAAACCGCCGAAGGGGATATCCGCGACACTGAGCATCAGGGAACCCTCCGGGAAAAAGCATTGTGTCCACACATATTCCTTGGGAAATGAGCATCCCCGGTCGCCCTCCATATACCCGGTGGCATCCCGAAATACATGGGAGGTGCCATTGACGGAAATTTCTCCGTCCACCCTGTGGTGCATGCTGTAAACGCTGTGCCTGCACTGCAGGAAAGGAACAAAACGGAACGGGCCCATAATATCGTATCGAATCGGGGTAAAAGCGCCGAAGCGGACAGAGCCGGTGGCCTGAAAGTCAGGTGTTTGGATATCCAGGAAGAAGCCCTCTTTTCCAAACCAATTTTCCGCAATTTGAATGTGACTGCCGCTTTTTTGAAAAGCGGAAAAGGGAAATTGGACGTGAAAGGCCCGGGTATCGGTGAGCAGCTGTATGGTGCAGGATTGGGATGTCCCGGTTTTGTGAAGAGACGGGATGACCGCCAGCGTTTGCCGCTCTGACAGGCAGCGAAAATACCAGCCGCAAAAATAATTGTGCATAGGGAAAACCTCCAGACGAATCTGGAAAACAGGATACCCATTTTAGGAAGTGTTTTAGACACGTAATTGGTTTTTGGTGCACGGCCGCGACCTTGGAGTGAAAAGCCATGTCTGTACCGCCGCTTCCTGTTTTTTCGGCGGCGTAAAAGGAAAACGGCTGCATCCAATTAAGGAAGCAGCCGTTTCGCGGTATATCATACTAGTTCTTATTAAAAAGGTTGAAAACCTTTTTATAGCACCGTAGGTGCGTTAAGAACTGTATGGGACGACTTTTGTGGCGATTCGCCACAAACCGGAAGCGCCGTTAGGCGGTTCCTTCTTCATAAAACCGAACGGTTTTATGAAGAATCAGTATCAGAAATTACGAAATGGGTTCAAAGTCCGCGGCGCCGTGCTTGCACAGGGGGCAGACGATGTCATCGGGCAGGGTCTCACCCTCATAGATCCAGCCGCAGACCTTGCAGACGAAGCCCTTCTTGCCCTCGGTCTGGGGCTTGGGCTTGACATTGTTCTGGTAGTAGGTGTAGGTCATGGTCTCCCTGTCGGAGATGACACGGGCCTCTGTCACGGAGCAGATGAACATGCCGTGGGTGTCCAGGTCTACATAGCTCTCCACCTTCAGACTCATGAAGGAGTTGATATACCGGGGCAGGAACCGCAGGCCGTTGTCGGAGCGCAGCTCGTCGATGCCTGCGAACTTGTCCGCCGTCCGGCCGCTCTGGAAGCCGAAATTCTGGAATACGGAGAAGGGGGCGGATACATCCAGGCAGTTGACGTTCATAACGCCGGTCTGCTTGATGATGTGGTGGGAATAGTTGGCCTTGTTGATGGTGACGGCAACCCGGTTGGGGGTGTTGGTCACCTGGGTCACGGTGTTGACAATCAGGCCGTTGTCCTTCTGTCCGTCGTTGGAGGTGACCACATACAGGCCGTAGCCGATGTTAAACAGGGCGGTCAGGTCGTTTTTGTTGGCGGTGGCGTCCTGGCGGGCCAGATAGTCCTTGCACAGCTCGTTTGCCAGATCCTCGATCTGAGCCTTGCTGTCGTCGTTCAGGGCGGAGAGCACCTTTACGGTGGTGTCGGTGAAGGTCAGGTTCTTGCTGCCTTCAAACATCTTACGCATGACCTTGGCGGCCAAAGGTGCCCAGGAGCCGTTCTCCATCAGGCCGATGGTGCGGTTCTGATAGCTCCGCTCCGTCAGGTGGTGGATGAATTCCTTCATGAAGGGGAAGATATCCGCGTTGTAAGTGGTGGTAGCCAGCACCAGTTTGCCGTAACGGAACGCATCCTCCACGGCCTTCGCCATATCGCACCGGGCCAGGTCATGGACCACGACCTTGGGACAGCCCTTGGCCTGGAGCTTCTGTGCAAGGACCTCTACGGCGGCCTTGGTGTGGCCGTAGACGGAGGTGTAGGCGACGACAATGCCGTCACTCTCCACACGGTAGGAGGACCAGATGTCATACAGGTTGAGGTAGTAGCCTAAGTTTTCCGTCAGCACGGGACCGTGCAGGGGGCAGATGATGGAGATATCCAGCGTGGCGGCCTTTTTCAGCAGGGCCTGTACCTGGGCGCCGTACTTGCCCACGATGCCGATATAATACCGCCGTGCCTCATCGGCCCAGTCCTCTTCCACATCCAGCGCGCCGAATTTGCCGAAGCCGTCGGCGGAGAAAAGCACTTTGTCGTAGGTGTCATAGGTCACGATGACCTCGGGCCAGTGGACCATGGGGGCACCCACAAAGGCCAGTACATGCTTGCCCAGGGAGAGGGTGGAGCCTTCGCCCACCACAATGCGGCGCTCGGCATAGTCATCGCCAAAGAACTGCTTCATCATGACGAACGCCTTGGCGGAGGAAACCACGGTGGCCTCCGGATAGACCTTCAGGAAGCTGGCGATGTTGGCGGAGTGGTCAGGCTCCATATGCTGCACAACCAGATAATCCGGCTTGCGTCCGTTCAGCACATTCTGGATGTTATCCAGCCACTCATGGGTGAAGTTTTTGTCCACGGTGTCCATGATGGCGACTTTGTCGTCGAGAATGGCATAGGAATTATAAGCCATGCCATTGGGGACCACATACTGGCCCTCGAACAGGTCAACCTTATGGTCGTTGACACCGATATAGCGGATGTCCTTGGTAATGGTCATTGTCATTTCTCCTTATATATAAATGTATTTTGTTGATAAAATCAGTTCCCGGCCTCCAGGCGGGGGACAAAGATAACACCCGGCCGGAAAGAACGCGGAAATGCTACTGCGCCAGCTGCCGCAGCTTCTGCCGGTCTGTGATTTCCACAGCGCCCCGGGTGAGCTTGACCATGCCCTCGCTCTGGAAATACCGGAGCATGCGGGTGACCACTTCCCGGGCAGTGCCCATATGGCCTGCGATTTTTTCATGGGTGATTTTTAATACGGGGGTATTCTCCAGGGCGCTTTCCTCCAGCAAAAATGCGGCCAGGCGCTTGTCAAAGCTCTGCCACATGATCTGTCCCATCAGCCACATGACCTCGGTAAAGCGGCTGCTGATCAGCTGGTTGGCATAATTGGCAACCACTACGGATTCTTCCATCAGCTGCTTGAACAGGCATGCGGAAATCACCCACATTTCGCTGTCCTTCTCGGCTTCAATGATCACGTCGAATTGGATATCGGGCATGACGCAGGAAGAGGAAAACAGGCAGGTATCCCGCTCAAACAGCCGGTACAGCGTGATTTCCCGGCCCTCGCTGGACAAAATATAGACCCGGAGCTGTCCACTGCGGATGACCAGCGGCCCCAGGCAGTCCATACTGCCGTTATGGATCACCGTGCCGGATTTGACCCGCAGAACTTCCGCGTTAGAGGCAAGGCGCTGCTGCTGGGAATCTGTCAGCTTGCCCCAAATGGGAAAATACTCTGCAAAGTCCATACCCTTTCGCCTCCTTGTTCACAGTATAGTGCGAATTTGCCGGAAAGTCAATGGATTTTGTGCACGGAATCCCACCCGGGCGGGCATGGAACTTTTGGTGACAAAGTCACGGAAGTACGGCGGGAATTTGGATATACTAAGGCCATCAGCAATAGAATGACCGAAAGGAGAAATTTTTATGAAATATGTATGCGATGTGTGCGGCTGGGTCTATGACGAGGAGCAGGGCTATCCCGAAGGCGGCATTGCCCCCGGCACCAAGTGGGAGGATGTCCCCGAGGATTTTGAATGCCCCCTGTGCTTTGTAGGCAAGGACCAGTTCTCTGAAGAGTAAACAGAAAAATCGCAGGGCGGGGTCATGACTCCGCCCTGCGATTTTAATAGGGCTTCTTCCGCCGGTGCGTTCATCATGGAAGGATCCTGCCGAATTGGGCATACTGTAAAAAAAGAAAGGAGCGAATTTTATGAAAGCATTGAATCTAAGCCAATCCGAATTTACGCAGCTGACAGGTGACAATAAGCCTGTGCTGGTCGATTTCTGGGCGCCCTGGTGCACCTATTGCCGCCGTATCGGCCCTGCCTACGACAAGCTGGCGGAGCAGATGGGGGAGGCGCTTACGTTTGCCAAGGTCAATATCGACGAGGAGCCGGAGCTTGCCCGGCAGGAGCAGATCGAGGTCATTCCCACCCTGGTGCTGTATCGCGGCGGCCAGGCCCTCGGCTCCATGGTGGCGCCGGAATCCAAGGCGAAAATCGAGGAATTCCTTGAGGAAACCCTCGGAAAGTGAGGAGGCGCGGCATGACCCACATCTATGATATGGTTGTCATCGGCGGCGGCCCCGGAGGATATACGGCGGCACTCTATGCCGCCCGGGCCGGGCTGGACGTGGTCGTCCTGGAACAGCTGTCGGCGGGGGGCCAGATGGCCCAGACCACCCAGGTAGACAATTACCCGGGCTTTGAAGAGGGAATCGACGGCTTTACTCTGGGGGAAAAGATGCAGCAGGGGGCGGAGCGCTTCGGCGCCAAAACTGAGCTGGCGGAGGTGCGCGCCCTGGATCTGCAGGCCAGCCCCAAAAAAATCGAAACCAGTGAAGGAACCTTTTTTGGCAAAACCGTGGTGTATGCCGCCGGGGCCGGCCCCCGGGAGTTGGGGCTTCCCAGGGAAAAGGAGCTGGTGGGCCGGGGCGTCAATTATTGCGCCGCCTGTGACGGCATGTTCTATAAGGGAAAAACCGTCGTGGTGGTGGGCGGCGGCAATTCCGCCGCGGCGGATGCCCTGCTTCTGTCCCGGATCGCCGCTAGGGTCATAATTGTCCACCGCCGGGATACCCTCCGGGCGACCAAAATCTACCATAGGCCGCTGATGGAAGCGGAAAATGTGGAATTTTGCTGGAATTCCACCGTAACGGAACTGCTGGGCGGGGAAAAGCTCAGCGGTGTCCGGCTGCGGGATGTGCATACCGGCGCGGAAAGAGAGCTTTCCTGTGACGGCGTTTTCGTCAGCATTGGCAGAAAACCCGCCACCGGCCTGGTGGCGGGGCAGCTGGAGCTGGACCCCTCCGGTTACATTGCCGCCGGGGAATCCACCTGCACCAATATCCCCGGCGTCTTTGCCGTGGGCGATGTGCGGACAAAGGCCCTGCGCCAGATCATCACCGCCGCGGCGGATGGGGCGGTGGCCGTTCATTATGCCGAGGAATACCTGGCCGGAGAAGCATTGACAGATTCCCGAACTTCGGTATAATAGAAGCATCCATTTTATTTGAACGTTGAGGGAATGCGCCATGAACCGTGAGAACAAACGAAAACAGTACGAAAAGGGCTATTACAAAACCCACGCCTGTGAGGAATCCTTCACCTGCAAAAACTGCGGCCGCCTGGTGGTTCCCGCCGGGGCGGGCAGCGGCCACCGCAACCACTGCCCCAACTGCCTGTACAGCCTGCATGTGGATGTGGAGCCGGGGGACCGGGAATCCGACTGCGGCGGCCTGATGGAGCCTGTGGCGGTGTGGGTGCGCAATAAGGGGGAGTGGGCCATTATCCACCGCTGCCGCCGCTGCGGGGAAATGAGCTCCAACCGGGTCCTGGCAGACGACAACCCCATGAAGCTCATGTCCATCGCCATGAAGCCCCTGGCAAACCCGCCGTTCCCTTTGGAGCGCATTGAAGAGATGACCGCGCTCATGGGCGGGGAAGGGGCGCTTCCGGAGCAGTACCGCCAGGAAACCGGGGAATAAGACGGATTCTCAATTAGAAATTGGCGTTTGCGGAGGAGATTATGTGGTGCTTACCGGATGATAAATCAAAATCAGTCATAGCTGCTGCTGAACAGATACATAGCGCGCACCGGGAATGCCATTTACATTTACCGCAAACAGCGATCGTTTTCTTTATGAGCAAGGGAACAGAGTACCTGGCAGAGCGCTATGATGCCGTGGAAATGGCAGAACCGTTTCCACGCTTTCTGAATCGCTGTCCGATTTGGGAAATCAAAGAGTTTCAGGTTTGCTTTTTGGATGGAGGCCGAGGTGCTCCGCAAGCAGCAGATACGGTAGAAACGCTTGCCGCGCTTGGCGTCAGGAATATCATTGCAGTTGGAATGTTTGGCGCTTTCTCCCAAAGCGTGCAATTAGGAGAAACGATCACGCCGGAAAAAGCATTTGTAGAAGAAGGAACTTCTCTGCATTATTACGAGTCTATTGAAGAATCATATCCCGATCACAGTTTGCTGGATATGACTGTCTCGCTTTTCGGTATGAAAACATATCCGATTGTATCAACTGACGCGGTATATCGTCAGACATTCCGTAAGGAGCAGCTTTGGAGAGATAATGGTGCTGTTGGTGTCGATATGGAAACATCCGCTGTGTTCAGCGTTTCGCGGTATCTTGGATTGAAAGCGGCGGCACTTTTGATGGTATCTGATATACATCCCGCTGAGCCGGACGACCCCAAATGGGCGTGGAGTATGACGAAAGAAATGAGACATCAGCTGGCGGACAAAGCCATCACACTGGCAAAGGTATGGAACAAATAATCATGCTCCACAAATCAATAATTTGCTGGAATGGAAGGTTTTCCAATGAGAATGCTATGAGGCGGTGTAATAGGATAGAACGTGGCCCCGGACGGCAAACCGTCTGGGGCCATGTTTCATCCTTCCGGGAAACCGACACGAATGGTCAGCTTCCCATCCAGATAGGCGGCGGAAATGGTCCCGCCCATCTGTTCCATCAGGGTTTTGGAAATTGCCAGCCCAAGCCCGTTGGAATTGCGCCCGGCCTCCACCGTGAAGAACCGGTCAAACAGCTTCCCCACCAGCACCCCGTTCAATCCCGGGGCGGTATTGGAAAAGGAGATCTCCCCGCTGTCCAGCAGCCGGATATCCAGGTCGCCTTCGCTGTATTTCAGGGCGTTGTTTAAGATGTTGCTGAACACCCGGCTGAGGGCCTCTTTGTTCAGGCACCTTTCGATGCGCTTCCCGGTCATGTGGATTTCCGGGTGGATGCCCCGTTCCGTCAGGGCGGCGTAGAAGGCGGCAATGCTTTCCTCCAGCACCCCGTTGACGTGCACCGTTTCCAATTCCAGCTCCCGGACGGAGAGGATCACGGAGTAGCGGAACAGCTCCTCCGTCAGCTGGGTCATGGCCTCCACCCGGTTTTCGATCAGGCTGAGATACCGTCCCACGGTCTCCGGCTTGTCCTCCCGCTCCAGCAGGTCCAGGTATCCGCAGATGGCGGTCAGCGGGGTGCGCAGGTCGTGGGAAATGTTGGTGACGGCATCCTTCAGCTCCCGGTCGCCGGTGAGGTACCGGTGCCGCTGCTCCCGCAGAAGCCGAAGCTGTACGTTGATTTCAGATGCCAATTTTTTGACGTGAGCGTCATTAGAAGATATTGAAACAAGCGTGTTTGTATCAACTAAAAGATGTTCCTTGAACTCTGCACAAATTTCGTCCATACTTCTTTTTAGCAATATATTTTTCCCGATAAGCAATAAAACGCTTATCAGCAGAATACCGCACAAAATCCAAGGAAACATATTTCTCACCCACCTTTACTTCAAATCTTTTTTTCTGAAAATTCTGCTACCGATTGCTGTGGTTACAGTTGCAACAAATAGTGAAGATAACAGCATTTCCCATATATGAGTAATGGGTAAGGCATAATTATCTATATCTCCATATTGTACCGCTTGTCCCGTCGGAAGAAATGAGTGAAGGAAAGTAAGGCACAAGTATACAGGTGTTCCCGGACTGTCTAGCCAGTCTGTATAATCATTAAGATGCCAAGCTATGATAGTAAAAATTGCCACACCTAAAACACTGATTATTGCCGATACGGTTTTATCAACACAAACCATGCTGATTAGTGTAAAAATGGAAGAAAATGCTATTACTAACGCAATACTTCCTAAGAGTTTCAACAAAATAGCATCATAGCTTTGTGTAACAAATCCCAATAATGGTGTTCCCACAACGGTTATAGTAACAAGGTAAGCAGCACATAGGAGCAATGCCGCAATAATAATTGTTATCAAATTTGAAAAATAAATATTGATTTTCCGATGCCCGCAAATAACTTTGTTACGCATTGTGCCATCACTATACTCCTTGCCCAAAAACAAGCTGCTTAGGATAGCAGTTAAAATACCAATTAGCAAAGAATATCCATAAAAAACTTTATCAAGGGTGATTATTTTCCCATAAGCCAAATGAATTTTGTATTGAGCAAAAGCTCCTAAAGCTGCAATTATTCCGGAAAAAATCATAACTATAATTTCTCCCCTAAAAAGCTTGCTTCTTGATAGGCGAAAGAAATTTGAAAATAGCAAATTACGCATTATTATCACCTCCGACAAGGCTTATAAAATAATTTTCTAAACTTTCGTTACGCTCATATATGGATTTCACATTGCAATCCTTTGAAGCCAACGCAAGCGTTAAATTGGTTATATAGGGCGAACCGAAAATATCCGCTTCGCTGTCGGAAATAATTGTGTATTCAAGTTCCATGTCATCAAGAATACAGGATAGAGCTTTTATATTTGACACCTCTATGCGGAAACATTTTCGGCAAGCTGTTTCCAAGTCTGTGGCACTTATTTCCTTTACCACCTGTCCGCAGTCAATGAATCCATATGGTTACCAGAATCCCGGTGACAGCCAGCAGTACAGGAATCATAGCGTTCTCCTATTGTAGGTTTTTCTTTTGGAACAGGCTTCCCCCGGCGAGTGTCAGGGAAAGGACCCAGGCGGCGGCCCAAGCCGGCTGGGACAGGGGATAATCCAGGTCCCGCATGGCCGGGCGCAGGGCCTGGCAGGAGGGGAGCAGGGCGTCCAGGCATTCGTACAGGGTTCTTTGGGCGCCTTGCAGGAATTTGGGATTCGGGATGGTTTCCTCGGCAAAGCTGAGAAGATCGTCCGTGACGAACCGCGTGATGAATTCCGGCTGGTCCAGGCCGCTGCGCGTGGCGAACCCGCCTGCAAGCAGGAAGGCGGCCAGCAGAAGGCATACCACCGCGCCCCGGGCTTTGCTGCTGTCCAGCATGGCGGCGAAGCAGAACAGGGCGCTGTAGCCCAGGGCGGCCATGTACGACCAGACGATCCCCTGCGCAGGCTGATGCAGCCCCGTGAAGACCGCGGTACCCGCGCCCGGAAGGCCCACCAGCAGCCCCCCAATCCAGTAGGCCATCAGAAAACCGATCCCGGCGGCCCAGCAGGTGAGCAGGTTCGCAAGATAGATGGCAAAGCGGCTGTGTCCCACGGTGAGCATGCTGCGCAGCCCGCCCTCCATATGCTGCTGGCCGATGAAGAAGGCCGAGAAAATGGCCAGGGCCGCGCCGATGTAGAGGTTTCCGTTAAAAAAGTAGATGTTCAGGGTGGCGCCGGCCTGCTGAAGATCGTCAAAATTATAGAGCATCATTCCATAGGCGATCATGCCCCAGGCAAGCATGGCCCCGGCGAGGGCCCAAAAGACCTTGCTGCGGCGCAGCCGGAAGGAATTGGCAGACAGTATTTTTCTCATGGTAGCTTCTCCATTTTCCTTATCTTAAATCCTTTTTGCGGAAAAATGCCAATCCACAACCACATGAAAGTACAACCCATGCAGAAGAAGCAAAAAACATTTCCATATAACTGCAATTTTCGTTTAGCATTCCGCTGAGCTGTATCGATTGCCCTCCGGGAAGAATCTCGAAAGCGATCTCATAGGCCCGGCGTTCCGTCCCCTCTAAATAATCCGGGTTAAGAATCATTTTCAAATTTTCTCCATCGTCAATTTCGCCGGTCCCAAGCGAGGCATCCGGAATATAATACTGCTGCGGCTGATTCAGAGGATCTGCAACAGCCGTACCAGCAAATATAAGAAGAAACGAGAGTAAAATACTGATAATAGCGGTAACGGCGCGGTTTGTGTTCAACATAGCGATAAAACAGAAAATGGCTGCATAAGCCGCGCTTAAAGAAAATACACATAGCCCTTGTAAAAAAATCTCGGATAACGCTATATGGAAAAATCCCAATGCCGGTATTCCCACCAGAAGTGAAGATATTAGGCATCCAAAACACATAAGCCATCCTGCCACAATACACACAATCACATTCGCGAGATAAATATCGGAACGGAAATGGCCGGATGCGATCTTATTTCTGATTGTACCGTTTTCATATTCGGCACCTACAAAAAGGCTGATAAAAGCGGCAAGGACGAAACCGATTACAAGGGCTTGAATCCAAAAGGTATCCTCTAAAGAATGTGTTTCGGTCGGATCCATAAATGCGCCGATTCTATCAAGAGCGCCAAAAGCGGTCAGCACCCAAAAGCCCAACCAGAAGATTTTATCTTTCCATAGACGGAAAAAACCAGCAGATAATAGTTTCAGCATTCCTGCCACCTCCCACAAGATTGATATAGTCTCATTTGATATCCCTCCTGCGGAAAGCGGCGGCGCCTGCGGCGGTGACGCAAACACACAGAACCACGGACAGCGCCGTGCAGGGGAGCGGGTGGGTCAGATCCGCGTCGTTCATCAAAATGACCTGCCCGGTGGGCATCAGGTCCCGGAGAAATTCGCAGACTGTTCGGACGGTTCCCGTCAGATACAGGGGATTGGGGGTGGGTTCTATCTCTACAAAAGCGCCGTCGATGTAAGCCATGCCGCCTCTCATCTCCGGTTCGTTCAACCGGTCAACCAGGCCGCTGCCCGCGATGACCAGCCCCAGCCAAACCACTAAGGTGAGGATCACCGTCAGCGCCTTGTTGCTGCATGAGCTGGCCATGGCGGTGTACAGGGCGGTAAAGACGGCGGTAAAGCCCACAGCCGCCAGAGCGTACAGCGCCATGCCGCCCGCTCCCATTTCCGGCATCCCCAGCGCCGTCACATAGGGGATCATAGACACCCACCAAGCCGCCAGAAACACATAGGAGGCGGCCAGGCAGACAACAAAATTGGAAAGGAAGATATGTCCCCGCTGGTGGCCCACCACCAGCTTGTTGCGGATGGTGCCGTCGGAATACTCCGTTCCCAGGAAGAAGCTGATAAACACCGCCTGGAATGCGCCAATATAGGGAGCCTCGCTGAATAGGCTCTTATCTATGGCCCGCGCATAGCCCGCCGCCAGAAGGCTCCGAACCTGCCAAATCTTATCCAGGGACAGGGCCAGGCATAAGGCGAACAGCGCCGTCAGGAGAAACCAGAAGGTTTTGGATTTCCACAGCCGTGCGAAATTGGCGGATAACAGCTTACGCATGACTGCCACCTCCCACCAGGGAAACAAAATAGCTCTCCAGGCTTTCGTCATGCTCTTCGATGGAAAGGACTTCACAGCCCTCCTTTGCCAGGGCCAGGGTCAGCTGGGAGATGTTCACCTTGGCGAACACGTCCGCTTTGGTGGCGGACAAAATCTTGTAGCCGATGCCCATGCCGTCCAGGACCCGGGCCAGGGCGGACGCTTTCGTGACCTCTACGCGCATACATTTGCGGCAGGCCGCCTCCAGCTCCTCCGCGCTCAGCTCCTTCACCATCCGTCCGCCGTCGATGATGCCGTAATGGGTGGCAAGGCGGCTTAATTCGTCCAGAATGTGGCTGGAGATCAGCACCGTGATCTGCTTTTCCCGGTTCAGCTTCAGAATCAGTTCCCGCATCTCAATGATGCCCTGGGGGTCCAGGCCGTTGACAGGCTCGTCCAGCACCAGAAAATCCGGGTCCCCAGCCAGGGCAACGGCGATGCCCAGCCGCTGCTTCATGCCGAGAGAAAAGTTTTTTGCTTTTTTCTTCCCGGTATTTTCCAGGCCCACCAGCTTCAATAGCTCCGGGATCCCGTCATAAGAGGGCAGGCCCAGCACCCGGTACTGCTGCTTTAGGTTGTCCTCTGCGGTCATGTCCAGGTAGATGGACGGGGTCTCCACCACGGCCCCCATCCGCCGCCGGGCCTTGACGATGGCCCTGCTGGTATTTTTCACGCCGTACAGGCGGAAGCTTCCTGCGGTCGGCTCCTGCAGGCCGCAGATCAAGCGGATCAGGGTGGTTTTGCCTGCGCCGTTGCGGCCCACGAAGCCGTAGACCGCCCCCTTGGGAACGTGCATGCTCAGGCCGTTCAGGGCCTTGAAGCCACGGTATTGTTTCCCGAGGTTTTCCGTGGTCAGAATGTAATCCATTTGGATTCCTCCTTTTCTGTGATAGGCGCAGTCTACAGGGAAAAGGTAAAGAAAGCGGTCAAGAAAAGTGTAAAGATTTCGTCAAGATTTGCTGGGAAAAGGCCCGGTGGGGCGGCGTTATCCCTCCAGCTTGAAGCCGATGCCCCAAACCGATTCAATATAGTCCTTTCCTCCGGCCTCCCGCAGCTTGCGCCGCAGGTTGCTGACATGCTGCTTTAGAGAGCTTTCCGTACAGTCGGGGGTATCCTCCGTGATCCTGTCCAGAATCACGGATTTGGCAATGACCTGCCCGGGATTGCGCATCAGAAGCCTGGCAATGGCATATTCTGTCTTGGTCAGCCGCACCTGTACGCCGTTTGCCCATACCGTATGGGAAGCTTCGTCCAGCCGCAGGCTGCCCACAGTGGTGACTTCCGAAAGGGGAGCGCCGCTGTTTCTCAGCTGTACCGCGATCCGGGCCAGCAGCTCCGAGGTGTCAAAGGGCTTGGTCACATAGTCCGCCGCCCCGTCCAGGAGCAGCTTGACCTTGTCCTGCACATCCACCTTGGCGCTGAGTACGATGACGGGAATGCCCCGAATCTTCGGCAGAACCTCTTCTCCGCTGAGTCCGGGCAGCATCAGGTCCAGCAGCACCAGGTCTGGACGGTGCCGGGACAGCAGCATCAGAGCCTCCGTCCCGGAGTAGGCCCGCAGAACGCCGTACCCATTCAGGCGCAGCAGTTCTTCCAGCAGATTGCCGATGTAGATATCGTCGTCAATGACCGCGATTTGTTTCATGGTACACCTCGAAAGCGTTTGATGGTGTCATTTTACTTCGAAACGGAGGCCAATGCAAGCTTCCGTATCTTAAGATTTTTGGAACATTCTCTATTGGCTTTTTGGGTGGGGGCTGTTATAATAAAAAATATGCGGATCGATTTTGCCCGGCAAGCCCGACATGCAGCGCACCCAAGCCTCCCTTGTGCAAAGGGAGGTGGCACGGCGTAAGCCGTGACGGAGGGATTGTGCGGTAACATCTTATGGTTTTGCCTAAGTTCCGGCAAATTCGTACACCCTTACCGCATTCCCTCTTCGCATTGGTACCAGACGAACACGGAGTGCCTACCGCACAATCCCTCAGTCAAAAATCAAAGATTTTTGACAGCTCCCTTTGCACAAGGGAGCCTGGGGCGCTCCCGCGCCAGTGCTTCGAGGGAAGATTTACCCAGTAATAAGCATTAATTGAATGCCTATCGGCTTCGCTTAGCAAGCCTGGTTTGCAGCGTACCCAAGCCTCCCTTGTGCAAAGGGAGGTGGCACGGCGAAGCCGTGACGGAGGGATTGTGCGGTAACATCTTACGGTTTCGCCTAACTTTCGGCAAATTAGTCTAGGCGCTCCCGTACCAGTGCATGACGGGAGTATTTGCTGCATTATCCCGATAAGCATAATAGATAAAAGATTGAGAGGTGCTGCCTGTGTTTCGGATATTGATTGTGGACGATGATAAAAATACCCGGATGCTTCTGAAAGCCGTGCTGGAAGCGGAAAATTATTCCGTCTCTACGGCGGAAAACGGCGAGGACGCCTTGGCCGTTATGGATGCCAGCCATGTTGACCTGGTGGTACTGGATGTGATGATGCCCAAAATGGACGGCTATGAATTCACAAGGACCCTGCGCCAAAGCGACAATAACCTGCCCATTCTGATGATCTCCGCCAAACAACTGCCTGCGGACAAAAAGCAGGGCTTCCTGGTGGGCACCGACGATTACATGACCAAGCCCATTGACGAGGAGGAAATGCTCCTGCGCATCAAGGCCCTGCTCCGCCGGGCCAGGATCGTCAGCGAGCGGAAGATCGTCGTTGGGGATGTGGTGCTGGATTATGATGCCCTGACGGTTACCCGGGGCGGCAGGCAGCAGGAGCTTCCCCAGAAGGAATTTATGCTGCTTTACAAGCTTTTGTCCTATCCCGGCAAGATATTCACCCGGATCCAGCTGATGGATGAAATTTGGGGTGCTGACAGCGAAACCGGCTGGGAAACGGTGACGGTACATATCGGGCGCCTGCGGAAGCGCTTTGAGGGCTGGAATGAATTTGAGATCGTCTCCGTCCGGGGACTGGGCTATAAGGCGGTGAAAAAGGTATGAAGCAAAGAAAGCGCACCAAACGGTTTGACCTGCTGCCCATGTTTTCCCTGGTGGTGTTCCTGTCGGTCCTGCTGAATTCCTGCATTGCCGCGCTGACCGTTTACCTCCTGGTACACAGCGATGTCATCAATATTACCGGCGCCACGGCGGCGGACGCGGGGCAGCTGATCGGCTTTTTCACGCTGCTCAGCATTCCCATCGGTACGCTGGTGGCGCTGGTGGCCAGCAGGGTGCCGTTAAAGCCCATTGCAAACCTCATTGAGAGCATGGACCGGCTGGCCTCCGGCGATTTCCGGACCCGGGTCAATGTGGGCGCCGTTATGCGGCGGTATCCGTCCTTTGTGGACGTGGCGGAAAGCTTCAACAAAATGGCGGAGCAGCTGGAAAGTACGGAAATGCTCCGGGGGGATTTCATCAATAATTTTTCCCATGAGTTCAAAACCCCCATTGTTTCCATCGCGGGCTTTGCCAAGCTGCTGCGCCGGGGCAGCCTTCCGCCGGAACAGCAGCAGGAGTACCTTGCCATTATTGAGGAGGAATCCCTGCGCCTTTCCTATATGGCCACCAATGTGCTGAACATGACCAAAATCGAGAATCAGACCATTTTGTCGGATGTTTCGGACTTCAACCTTTCCGAGCAAATTCGTTCCTGCATTCTGCTGCTGGAAAACAAATGGGAGAAAAAAGAGTTGGATTTCAGCCTTTCCCTCCAGGAACATCAGATCGAGGGCAATGAGGAGCTGCTGAAGCAGGTGTGGATCAACTTGCTGGACAACGCCATCAAATTCAGCCCCGTAGGGGGCATGATCGAAGTGGCCATCCTGGAGACGGAAGGAACATACCGGATTTCCGTCCGGAATCCCGGCAGCACCATCCCGAAGGAGCAGCAGGAAAAAATTTTCAACAAATTTTATCAGGGCGATGAATCCCACGCCACCGAGGGCAACGGCATCGGCCTGGCCATTGTCAAGCGGGTGGTGGAGCTGCACGGCGGAACCGTGGAGGTCAGCAGCCGCAACAGCATCACCATTTTTACCGTGGAGCTTCCCAAGCACCAGTAATTGCATCAGACTGTCGATAAACCCTCTGGCGCGGGAGCGCCCAAGGCTCCCTTGTGCAAAGGGAGCTGTCACGCGAACAGCGTGACTGAGGGATTGTCGCGGTAAAATGTTGCCTTTTCGCCGAAGTCCAATGCGAATTCGTAACATTCAGCTGCACAATCCCTCCGAGGCGGCTTGCGCCGCCCCACCTCCCTTTGCACAAGGGAGGCTTTGGTGCAATGCTAATTGGTAAACTTCTACGTTTCAACTTACTTTTTCGACACTCTGAATTGCATTTCCGCCTTTCCGCATAAAACCGCGAAAAAGTTCACAATTTGGAAAATATGAGTTTCGTTTCGGTTTAGAATTCCGCAGTAAGATATAGGCGGAAAAGGGGAGAATTGAAATATGAGTATCTTTTTGACATTGGCCTATTTGTTTTTCATCGGTTCCATTCTGGGCTGGTGTTTGGAGCTGCTGTTCCGCAACCTGACCCAGAAGCGGGAGAAAATCGTCAATCCCGGATTTTGCACAGGGCCGTATCTGCCGATCTACGGCTTTGGCCTGTGCGTGCTGTACCTGCTGGCCTCGCTGGAGCAATACAGCCTGATTTCCAGCCCGTTCTGGAATAAGGCGGTGCTGTTCTTCGCCATGGCGGTGGGGATGACGCTGATCGAATACATAGCGGGCGTTCTGTGCCTGAAATATTTCAAAGTCCGCCTGTGGGACTACTCGAATCTCTGGGGCAACGTCCAGGGCATCATTTGCCCTATCTTTTCTCTGGCCTGGGCGGTACTGGGGGCCATGTACTATTTCCTGGTCCATCCGTATATCCTGGATGGCCTGGAATGGCTGTCCCGGAACCTGGCGTTTTCCTTCTTCATCGGCATGTTCTTCGGCGTTTTCATTATTGATGTGGCCCATTCCGCCCAGCTGGTGGTGAAACTGAAAGCCTTTGCCGAGGACAACGATGTGATCGTGAAATATGAGACTTTGAAAGCCCATATTCGGGCTGCCCGGGAGCGGTCTTCGGCAAAATACCACTTTTTCCGCCCCTTCCATGGGGAGCGTCCCCTTGGCGAGTATCTGAAAGAGATGCAGGAATCCCTGGAGCAGCGCATCCGGCGGAAATGAGGGGAAAATACAAAATTGGATCGAACCGTCGGAAGGAATTCCGGCGGTTTGATACTGTTTCCTGATGAAATTTTTATTAATACTGTTTTTATAGCTTTGTTCACAATTTCGAAAACATGAGTTTCGTTTCCGTTTAGATTGGTGCGGTATACTTCCGACAGAAAACTGCAAAAAGGGTGATTTTATGAATGAAGTGAAGCAACCGAAAAAACCGCTGATTTTTTACTACTGTATCGTTCTCGTGGTGCTGATGCTGTTTAACTTCCTGGCCATGCCATGGCTGATGCAGCGGCAGGTCAGGGAAGTGGACTACGGAACCTTCATGACCATGACCGATGAAGGAAACATTGGAAGAGTGGATATCCAATCCAATCAGATCGTATTCACAGATAAGGAAGAAACGCAGATTTATAAAACCGGTATTTTGTACGATCCGGGGCTGGCCGAGCGGCTTCACGCGGCAGGCGTGACCTCCTTTGGCAGCGAGATCATCGAGGAAACGTCTCCCATCCTGAACTTCCTGCTGACCTGGATTTTGCCGCTGGTGCTGTTTATCGGGATTGGCCAGCTGATGTCCCGGAAGATGATGGAGAAGATGGGCGGCCCCAATTCCATGTCCTTCAATATGGGAAAGTCCAACGCCAAGGTCTATGTCAAGTCCTCTGACGGCATCAAATTCTCCGATGTGGAGGGTGTGGACGAGGCGGAGGAGAGCCTTGCCGAGATTGTGAACTACCTCCATGACCCCAGCAAGTACCGGGAAATCGGCGCCTCCATGCCCAAGGGCGTCCTGTTGGTAGGCCCTCCGGGTACCGGCAAGACCATGCTGGCCAAGGCCGTGGCGGGCGAGGCGGATGTGCCGTTTTTCTCCATTTCCGGCTCGGAATTTGTGGAGATGTTCGTGGGCATGGGTGCCAGCAAGGTCCGGGACCTGTTTAAGCAGGCCAAGGAAAAGGCCCCCTGCATCGTTTTCATTGATGAGATTGACGCCATCGGACAGAAGCGGAATACCGGCGCCATGGGCGGCAATGACGAGCGTGAGCAGACTCTGAACCAGCTGCTGACGGAAATGGACGGCTTTGAGGGCAATTCCGGCGTTATGATCCTGGCGGCCACCAACCGGCCCGAGTCCCTGGATCCGGCCCTGACCCGCCCCGGCCGTTTTGACCGCCGGGTTCCCGTGGAGCTGCCCGACCTGCAGGGCCGTGAGGCGATTCTGAAGGTCCATGCCAAGAAGATTCGGATTGCGGACGATGTGGATTTCAACCGCATTGCCCGGATGGCCTCCGGCGCCAGCGGCGCGGAGCTTGCCAATATTGTCAATGAAGCGGCCCTCCGGGCTGTCCGGGATGGGCGTAAGTTTGCCAACCAGTCCGATCTGGAGGAGTCCATCGAGGTGGTCATTGCGGGCTATCAGAAGAAAAACGCCATTTTGACGGACAAGGAAAAGCTGACGGTATCCTACCATGAAATCGGCCATGCGCTGGTTGCCGCCCTGCAGACCCACTCCGCCCCGGTTCAGAAAATCACCATCATTCCCAGGACCTCCGGCGCTTTGGGCTATACCATGCAGGTGGAAGAGGGCAACCACTACCTGATGACCCGGGAAGAGATTGAAAACAAGATCGCCACCTTTGCGGGGGGCCGTGCGGCTGAGGAGATTGCAGTGGGAGCCATTTCCACCGGCGCTTCCAACGATATCGAGCAGGCCACCAAGCTGGCCCGGGCCATGATCACCCGATACGGCATGAGCGACGAATTTGATATGGTGGCCCTGGAAACCGTGACCAACCAGTACCTTGGCGGAGACGCCAGCCTGGCCTGCTCCGCTGAGACCCAGACCAGGATCGACCAGCTGGTGGTGGAGCTTGTAAAGAAGCAGCATGACAAGGCGCGCCGGCTGCTGCTGGACAACCGGGAAAAGCTGGAGGAGCTGTCCCGGTACCTATATGAGAAAGAGACCATCACCGGCGACGAATTTATGCAGATACTGAACGCATAAAGGAATGCGAAATATGAAGTATCCTGCTCTTGCGGCGGATTACCGCAATTTCCGTTTCCAAAAAATCAACGAACCCCAATACCGGCACCTGTGGCTGCTGCTGATTTGGCCGGCCTACCTGCTGCGCTATTTTCTGGTGGAGCAGCTGAACCCTGCGGAAAGCTATACCGTTATCCACTGCCCTTTGGATGATATGATCCCCTTTCATGAGGGCTTTGTGGTATTTTATGTGCTCTGGTATCTTGCCATTGTCGGTATGCACCTGTATACCATGCTATTCGATTTGGACGTATTCAGACGCTACAGCAAATTCCTGATTATTTCTTTAACCATATCCACTGCGGTTTTCCTGCTGTTTCCCAGCTGCCAGGAGCTTCGCCCGGCGGAGTTTCCCCGGGATAACCTGCTGGCGGGGATCGTCGGAGTGCTGTATGCGGTGGATACGAATACCAATGTATTTCCCTCAGAGCATGCCATCGGCGCCCTTGCGGTGCTGGCGGCAGCCATTAACACCAAGAGTCTCCGTTCACCGGTTAAGATCGCTGCTTTTGTCCTTTTGACAGTCCTTATCAGCCTGTCCACGGTATTTTTGAAGCAGCATTCCATTCTGGATGTTCTGGCAGCCCTGCCAATCTGTGCAGTAGCTTATGGGGTCTGTTATGGAAGGAGAGAATGAAAATGAAAACCTATCGTGCCGGTATTGATATTGGCTCTACCACCGTCAAACTGGTGATCCTGGACGGGGACGGACAGATTCTGTTTGGAGAATACCGCCGCCACCATGCCCACACCCAGGGAACGCTGAAATCTCTTTTGATAGAAGCCGGCCAGAAGCTGGGCCCCTGTGCCATACAGGCCAAAATCACCGGCTCCGGCTCCATCAACCTGGGGAAAGCCCTGCACATTGACTTTGTCCAGGAGGTGGTGGCAGTCGCCACCGCTCTGAAAACCGCCGCGCCCCAGACGGATGTGGCCATTGAGCTGGGCGGAGAGGACGCCAAAATCATCTATTTCAAGGGCGGCCTGGAGGAGCGGATGAATGGCGTCTGCGCAGGCGGCACCGGCTCCTTTATCGATCAGATGGCGGCCCTTCTGCAGACCGACGCCGCCGGGCTGAACGAGGCGGCCAAGGACTATAAGCAGATTTACGCCATTGCCGCCCGGTGCGGCGTCTTTGCCAAAACCGATATCCAGCCGCTGATCAACGAGGGTGCGACGAAGGCCGATCTGGCCGCCTCCATTTTCCAGGCGGTGGTAAACCAGACCATCTCGGGCCTTGCCTGCGGCAAGCCCATCCGGGGCTGTGTGGCCTTCCTGGGCGGTCCCCTCCATTTCCTGAC
The DNA here is from genome assembly GCA_030533415.1 of Eubacteriales bacterium. Taxonomy (GTDB): domain Bacteria; phylum Bacillota; class Clostridia; order Oscillospirales; family Oscillospiraceae; genus Faecousia. Next base: position 27,837 of record JAUNJE010000022.1, read on the forward strand.
GGAGCTGAAAGCCGCCTTCGTCCGCACCCTGAAGCTGACGGAAGAGACGACGGTGGACCCGGACAATTCCCATCTCTTTGCCGCCATGGGCGCGGCGCTGGAATCCGGTGACACCCAGCCCATCGCTCTGAACGACCTGGTTGAAAAGCTGGAAAAGGGCGTGCAGGTATCCTTTGAGATGCCCCGGCTGGAGCCGCTGTTTCGGGATGAACAGGAGTTCGGTGAATTCTGTCAGCGCCACGGCAGGGCCGTAGTGAAAAAAGAGTCGCTTTCCGGCTACCGGGGCAATTGCTTCCTGGGCATCGATGCCGGCTCTACCACCACCAAGCTGGTGCTGATCGGGGAACAGGGGCAGCTATTGTACCAGTTCTATGCCAACAACCAGGGCAACCCCATCATGACCTCCCAGTTTGCCATCGGGGAACTGAAGCGCCAGCTTCCCGAAACCGCCAAAATCGTCCGGGGCTGCTCCACAGGCTATGGAGAGGCCCTGCTGAAATCCGCCTTTTCTCTGGATGAGGGGGTTGTGGAGACCATTGCCCACTGCACCGCCGCCTCTTTCTTCGATCCGGAGGTGGACTGCGTCCTGGACATCGGCGGCCAGGATATGAAGTGCATCAAGCTGAAAAACGGCACCGTGGATAACATTCTGCTGAACGAGGCCTGTTCCTCCGGCTGCGGCTCTTTCATTGAAAACTTCGCTACCTCTCTCGGGTATACCGCCGAGGGCTTTGCCAAGGAGGCCCTTTTTGCCAAGGCCCCTGTTGATCTGGGCACCCGGTGCACGGTGTTCATGAATTCCAACGTCAAGCAGGCCCAGAAGGAGGGCGCAAGCGTCAGCGATATTTCCTCCGGCCTTGCCTATTCCGTTATCAAAAACGCCCTGTATAAGGTCATTAAGCTGGCCTCTGCAGAGGATCTGGGCAGGCACATCGTGGTTCAGGGCGGTACCTTCCACAATCAGGCGGTCCTTAGGGCCTTTGAAAAAATCGCCGGGGTGGAGGCTACCTGCCCGGACATCTCCGGCCTGATGGGCGCCTTTGGCGCCGCATTGGTGGCCCGGAACCACTATACGGGCCAGGAGAGCACCATGCTCTCTCTGGAGGAGATGATGAAACTCTCCTATACCTCCACCAGTGTCCGCTGCGGCGGCTGCTCCAACAACTGTATGCTCACCGTCAACAAATTCTCCGGCGGCCGCAGGCACATCAGCGGCAACCGCTGCGAGAAGGGGGCGGGCAACGCCCATAAGGGGGAAAAGGCCCCCAATATGGTGCAGTTTAAGCGGGACCGTCTTTTCGGCTATGAGCCGCTGGCTGAGGAAAACGCGCCCCGGGGGAGCATCGGCATTCCCAGAGTGCTGAACCTGTATGAAAATTACCCCTTCTGGGCCACCTTCTTCAAGGAGCTGGGGTTCCGGGTGGTGCTGTCTCCCTTCTCCGACCGCAAGGTCTATGAGCTTGGGATGGAATCCATCCCGTCGGAATCCGAGTGCTACCCGGCGAAGCTGTCCCACGGCCATGTCCAGTGGCTTGTGAATCAGGGAATCAAAACCATTTTCCACCCCTGCGTCTTTTATGAGCATCAGGAGACGAAGGACGCGCAAAACCATTATAACTGCCCCATTGTGGTCTCCTACGCGGAAAACCTGAAAAACAATGTGGAGGCCATCACCGACGGGGATGTGCGCTATATTCGCCCCTTTATTGCCTTTACCTCGGAAAAAACCGCTGCGGACCGGCTGGTGAAAACCGCTGCTGAGGAATGGAACATCCCTGCGAAGGAAGTCCGGGCAGCCGTACATACCGCATGGCAGGAGCAGCTTGCTGTCAAGGAGGACATCCGGGCGGAAGGAAAGCGGCTTCTGGCGGAAATGGAGGCGCACAAGGGCAGGGGCATCGTCCTGGCAGGCCGTCCGTACCACATTGACCCGGAGATCAACCACGGCATCCCGGAGCTGATCGCCTCCTATGGCCTGACGGTCTTTACGGAGGACAGCCTGCCGGTGGAGCTGGACCCGGAACGGCCCCTGCGGGTCGTGGACCAGTGGGTCTACCACTCCCGGCTGTATAACGCTGCCCAGTTTGTCAGCGGGCGGGATGATCTGGAACTGGTGCAGCTGAATTCCTTCGGCTGCGGCCTGGATGCCGTTACCACGGACCAGGTGTCCGAGATCCTGGAAAAAAGCAACAAGCTCTATACCCTTCTGAAAATCGACGAGGTCAACAACCTTGGCGCGGTGCGCATCCGCATCCGTTCTCTGCTGGCAGCTATGGATATGCGCCGGGAAATGGGGATCCAGGCAAAGCCCACCGATATCCATTACGCGCGCAAGGAATTTACAAAGCAGATGTTCCAGGAGGGCTATACCATTCTTGCCCCCCAGATGAGTCCCATCCACTTTGACATCCTGGAGCCGGTGTTCCGCAAATACGGCTATAACATCGTCCTGCTGGACAATGACAACCGGGAAGCCATTGACGTGGGCTTGAAATTCGTCAACAATGACGCCTGTTTCCCCTCCATCACGGTGGTGGGCCAGATCATGCAGGCCATTCTCTCCGGAAAGTACGATACCGATAAACTGGCCGTTGTCATGACGCAGACCGGCGGCTGCTGCCGGGCCAGCAACTATGTGGCCTTCATCCGCCGGGCGCTGGAGAAAGCCGGGCTGCCTCAGATCCCCGTGATTTCCCTGAATGCCAACGGCATGGAGAAAAACGAGGGCTTCAAGCTGAAGCCCGGACTGCTCATTGACGCGGTGCAGGGCGTGGTCTATGGTGACCTGCTGATGCGCTGCCTGTACCGGGTGCGGCCCTATGAAAAGGTGCCCGGTTCCGCCAATGCCCTTCATGCCAAGTGGCGCGACCGCTGCATCGAAGCCCTGACCGGGCCCCACAGCACCCGCAGCTATAAGCAGCTCTGCGGGCAGATCGTGGAGGATTTTGACGTTTTCCCCATTGACGAGACGCTGCGAAAGCCCCGGGTAGGTGTGGTCGGCGAGATTTTGGTCAAATACATGCCCCTGGCCAATAACCATCTGGTGGAGCTTCTGGAGCGGGAAGGCGCGGAGGCGGTGGTGCCGGATCTGATGGATTTTGTCAATTACTGCCTGTATAATGGGAAGTACAAGACGGAGTTCCTGGGAGCCGCAAAGACCGGCGACCTGGTGTCGGAGGTGGGCGTGAAGCTGATCCGCCAGATTCGGAAGCCTGCCCTGGAAGCGCTGGAGCGTTCCCGCCGCTTTGAGGCGCCCATGCCCATCGGGAAAATCGCCGAGATCACCAAGCCCTTCCTCTCCCTGGGCAACCAGTATGGTGAAGGCTGGTTCCTGACCGGCGAGATGATCGAGCTGATCCAAAGCGGTACCCCCAATATCGTCTGCATTCAGCCCTTTGCGTGCCTTCCCAACCATGTGGTGGGCAAGGGCGTCATTAAGGCGCTGAAAAAGGAGTTCCCTCAGGCAAACATTGCCGCCGTGGACTATGATCCCGGCGCCTCGGAGGTCAACCAGCTCAACCGCATCAAGCTGATGCTATCCGCCGCAAAGGAAAAACAAAGGACAACAGTATAAAATGCAACGTGACCACCGTTCTGAATGAACGGTGGTCACGTTTATGATTGACTGTGGTTATTCCGCGGCGTAGGCTTCAATTTCCCTGACCATGGCGTCCAGGGTTCCCTGGAGCATGGCGGCATCCTCTTTGGTATACTGGCCAACCACGCTCAAAACGCAGGTGCCGTCAAAGCTGATGATGGATATTTGCATACCGGGCTTTTTCTTGAGAGGACCGCCGAACATGCCGCCGTTGGGAAGGAGGTCCCCCAGCGCGTGTGCCTGGCAGGAAAGATTTCCAAGGTTGGTCAGGCCAAGGCAGAGGCTGCCGTAGACCTTCCCGATGACCTTCAGCAGTAGCCAGATGGGCAGGGTCCTGGTGGCGCCGTGCATAATGGGCATACCCTCCAGGCCTGCCAGCGGGTCTTCCTTGACCGCGCGGGTCTGCCCAGCGATTTCCGCAAGGGTATCGGCAAAGGTTTTCCCAATGCCGCTGGGCAAGGTGGTGGGCAGCGCCCCGGACATGTTGCAAAGGCCCTCGGAATCGCCGTCCTTGCAGTGCCGCCGCAGATCCATCATGGACGATACGCTCATGGCGGCGGTGGGGTCAACGCCGGGCAGGGAAGCATAGGCGTGGTAACAGGCGGTGACCAGCAGGTCATTGGCGGTCGCATCCACCGCCTTTGCCTTCCTTCTGGCGGCAGACATGGTTTCGGAGGGAATGACGGCGTGGACATTGCGAATCATGCCCGGCTCCCCGCTGGGATAGGGATACTCGGTTTTCACGCTGGAAAGGGGATTGGCCATGAGCGCGTGCATGTCCTTCAGGCCCAGCTTTTCGTATACCTGCTCCGGGTTGCGGCTGCCGTTTTTGACAACCAAGCCGCTGGCAGAGCCAGTTTCAAGAATCAGGTTATAAGCCTCCACCAGCTTGCCAAGAAGATATTTTCCATCGCCGCCGTCCACGCACAGGTGGCTGATGCGGACCACCAAAGAGCTGGACTCCCGGCTTTGCACCAAGGTGACGTGCATCTGTACCTTGTCCTCGGGATGCACGGGCAGAAGGGACAGGGAGTTGGCGGTGACCGCCGGATCCCCTGCGGTCTCGACATAATGGAAGTAGCTGCTTTCCTCCACATTCTCATTGATATGCCAGTAGGCCATGGTGCCGTCCGAAAAGAAGGTGCCGTGGAGCACATCGACACTTTCCACCACCGCTTTTACGGCGGCGCGCAGGATATCCGGGTCCGGCAGTCCGGGGTAGTTCAGCACGAAACGGATGGTGTTGTCATTGAACTCGTGGAGCAGGTATTGGGCCCGTTCACCGCCGCCGGCCAGCATAATTTTCAGCAATGCCATAATGGATAGCTCCCTTCCTGTAGTTCATTATTTTCCTATTTTATACAAAAATAAGTATATCAGGAAGGGGAAATTCTGTCAATATACAAAAAAGTGCAGTCCGGCGAAAGTCCGACAACCCGCAGAAAATTGATGGATTTTATACTGATATTCCATTAAAAAGTTTTATTCGTCAGAATGGAACATTTTATCTTAAAAGTCATGAAAACGGCAGCGCCGTCAGGCGGTGCCTTCTTTATAAAAATAAAACATTTTTATAAAGAAACAGGATTACTTAGTGCTTCGGGCCGGGAAGCATCCGGCGCCGATAATGAAATTCAGCGGAAAGACGAAGGGCAAATTCCGGTGCCGAAAATGTGACAAAAGAAAAAACTGTTACGTTTTGGGACAATTGTCAAAGTTTGTCCCTTGTGAAATGCGGGATTTTCAACTACCCTTATAAAATAAAACAGCTGTGCCCAGATGGGCCGCTAGAAAGGAACGGCAAGCCAGTGAAAACAGGAATTATCGATGTTGGGGGCGGCTTCCGGGGGATTTATGCCGCGGGAGTCCTGGATTACTGCATGGATCAGGGGATTCGCTTTGACCTGGGAATCGGCATTTCCGCAGGGAGCGCGAATATCATCTCCTTCGCGGCCGGACAGTGCCGGCGGAATTATCAGTTTTATTCGGAATATGGGCTTCGGAAAGAATATGCTGGCCTGAAAAAATTTATCACCAAAAACTCCTTTGTGGATATGGACTATGTCTATGGGACCCTGAGCAATTCGGACGGCGAAAATCCACTGGATTTCGATGCTGTGGTTCAAAATCCCATGGAGCTGGTGTTCATTGCCGCAGATGCGGAAACGGGAAAAACGAAGTATTTCAGCAAGCAGGACGTGAAACAGGATGATTACAGCGTGATGAAGGCGTCCTGTGCCATTCCCTTGGTCTGCCACCCCTATGCCGTGGGGGATACCTTTTATTTTGACGGCGCCCTGGGGGATCCTGTTCCGGTACAGAAGGCTTTTGACCTGGGATGTGACAGGGTGATCCTGATCCTGACCAGGCCGGAAAACGTGCTCCGGGACCCGAAAAAGGACAGACAGGTTGCCGCCGTGATCCGGCACAGGTACCCCAGGGCGGCAGAGCGGCTTTGCCTGCGGGCACAGATGTATAATGAGGGCGTGGCGCTTGCGAAGCAATACGCCGCGCAGGGAAAGGCGCTGATCGTCGCGCCGGATGATACCTGCGGCGTCAGCACTTTGACAAGAGATTTTGCCGCCCTGGACAAGCTGTATCACAAGGGATATGCCGACGGTAAAAAAATAGGGGATTATTTGGAAAAATCCCGGTAATGGTACTCTGGAAAAGGAGGGGGGAGCCGATGAAAAATACAATGCCCAGAATCCTGATCGAAGCCGTTGTCCGCAGGGCGCTGAAGGACGCCGGGGATTCCCCGGAACGCAGCACCCGGAATCTGGTGGATATGGCCCTTCAGTTTACCCAGGGAAAATTTCAGCACCGCTTTTTTGAAACAGCGCGTTTGATGCTGAAAAAAGAGGAGAGCGCCTTCCATAAAATGGTCCCGGATGCGGTAGCTTCCATTGATCAGGAGCGGCTGATTGGTTTCGGCATGAACCTGGGATACAACGGCTGTATTGCCGGGGCGAAGATCATCCGTTCCATTGAGAAAAAGGAGCATTTCAATATTCCCTGGATGATCACCCTTGTGATAAATGGAGACGACTGCCTTAACAGGGCAGAGGACTACTGCGCCATTCTGGAACAGGGCAGACCGCTGGGGATTTACACCTGGCAGATCTATGCCTGCGGCCAGGCGCAGAAAATCATGCCGCTGATTGGAAAATACCCGGATTATGCCTTTATCCTGTACTGTGCCCCCGGCGAAATTACGGATGCGCTGCTGGATGAGGCGGAATCGCTGCACAATCTGATGATTGCGGTAGCGTATACCCAGGGAGCGGACGACGCCTGCCAGCTCCTTCGGCAGCGCCGTTTTCTGTATTCCGTATATGTCCCATACGGGGAATGTGACCTTCCGCGGATTGTCAGCGGGGAAGTGCTGGACGACACGGAAATTCTGCATCCCGTGTTTACCGCATTCCTGGCGGATGCGGGCTGCCCGAAAGCGGTGCGGGAACAGGTTTACCAGTATGTCAGCCGGACCAGAACGCAGCAGCTTTACAAAACAGTACCCTGGGATGCAGTTTCTGACAGCCGCTTTGTCAACGGCGTTATATCGGAGGATACCTGCCAGGCCTGTTTTGACGGACAGGGGAATCTCTGGATGTTTCGGGAGGGGCCGGAGCGGATGGATTATAACATTTTCCGTCAGCCCCTGCGGGAGATATTGAAGCAGGCCTTTCCGAAGGAAACGCCGTAAAATGCAAAGGGCCTGCTCTATTGGAGCAGGCCCCCTGTGTTTTACAGATAGCTGTAACGGGCGGCAATGTACTGAATGCATTGCTTCAGCTGGGAGGTAAATTCCTCCGGCGGCATACAATTCTTGTCCATGATCCACCGCTGGAAAGCCTGTACCACCGCGTCGGTAAAGAAGTTCACCTGAAACGTACTCATGGCCTGCATATCCATGATCTCCTGCAAACGGACGGAAATGGCGGAAAACATCAAATCATGGAAGTGGTCGGAAAAGGAATTCTGCCCCGTGACGTCCAGCGCCTTCCGGTAAAATATCCTGTTTTTATAAAAATAGTCACTGAGCAGTTCCAGGGAATCCCAGCCGATGGTGTAGCCCTCTTTGTTCATGACCGTAATGAACTCGGTGTCAAAAATCCAGTTTACCAAATCGTATTTGTCTTTGAAGTGGTAGTAAAAGCTCTTGCGGTTCATGTCGCATTTTTCGCAGATGTCTGAGATGCTGATTTTGGAAAAGGACTCCGCTTCCATCAGCTCCTTCAGGGCGCCGGCCAAGGCCTTCTTTGTGATACTGGAATCAGGCAATTTCATACACCTCCGTTGCATTCGAAAAAGCCCAAACAGGAAAAATAAAGGCGAAGCATGCCCATATCTGCGGGTCAGCCTCCCGATTCATGGAAAATAACTGTAGGGGATGCGGGAATTTGCACACCGGAACATGCCGATTATTTCCATATTCGCTCCTATTATATCGGGTTAGGGGAGGTTTTTCAATGAGAAAAATGTAAATTCTTTTGGACAAATGAAAAACGTTGTCCTAAAATGTAATAATATCCGAAACTTGGGAAAAAATTCGACAACAAAACGATCTGTCCGGTGATTTTCTGCAGAATTCATGCTATACTGTAAAAAAACGAAGGAGGATATAGCCGTGGCGGGATATGGCAGGAAGGGAAAACAGGTTGGAAAACAGGTGAGATCATGCTGAAACGGACCATTACCGGCGGACTGATCGTGCTGGTGCTCGGACTGATTGCGTGGTTTTCCTATATTCCGGCGGTAATGAAGGGAAGCGTAGCGCTGCTCAGCCTGCTGGCCGCCGGGGAAGTGATCCATGTAACGGGCACCGGGCGCAACAAGGGAGTGTCGGCGTTGATCCTGTTGGGGGTGCTGGCCCTTTGCGTGGCGGATTTTCCGGACTATTTTCCGGTCATGCTGGTGACTTTTTTCGCGGCTGTGATATACTTTGCCGCATTGTGCAGGCGCTTGAAGGCGGAAAAACCGGCCGGGTTGTGCCACTGTGCCATTGTATGCTGTGTGATCTGTATTTTGTTTCAGTCGATTGCATACTTGCGTTGGGAGGAGCACGGACTGTATTATTTGATTTTCGCGGTGATGCTGTGCATTGCGACGGATGTAGGGGCATACCTGGTCGGAAAGGCCCTGGGGAAGCACAAGCTGGCGCCCAGGATCAGCCCCAATAAAACCGTGGAGGGAGCGGCAGGCGGAATCCTGCTGGCCCTGGTAGCCGCCCTGGCCTACGGCTGCTGGCTGAACAAGAGCCGTATCCCCGTCCGCTTTGAGGCGCTGGCTTTCTACGCGGTTCTTGGTTCCGTGCTGGGGCAGCTGGGGGATTTGTCCATGTCCGTGGTAAAGCGGATCTGTGGGGTGAAGGATTTCGGCAGGCTCCTGCCCGGTCACGGCGGTGTGCTGGACCGGTTTGACAGCCAGCTGTTTACGTTGCCGTTTATGCTGATTGTTGTCAGAGTGTTCGGCGGATTCTTCGGATAGAATCCTATTTTTGAGAAATCCGCCCGGCATGGCTTGCTCCGTGTCGGGAAGCGGACGTGCAGCGGTAAGAGGAACCGCTCTCAAAGCCTTGGCGGGGTTTTGAGAGCGGTTTTCCTTGTTTGGCCATATGTTGCGGACAAATTTATGCCCATGGGGCATAATAAGGTTTGCCGGCCAAAGCAATTGCGGGCCGCACCGGACAGCAAGTTCCCGGCTGCGGATTCCATTACCTTGCCGGCATTTGAAAGCCTGCAAGTGCTTTGTTGAGGTAGTCGTTAAATGGTTTCATAATGCGGAAAAGCCCGGCTGCTTTTTCCAGAAATGCGTCTGCATGATTCACTTCTTCATCCTTCAGAGCATATTCCAGATACCAACTCTTAAACTTTAGATACTCCGCTTGCGGGTGTGCTTTTTCATACCCCGCAGGAACATTCTTTAACGCTGTCCCCCGGACGGTAAAATACTTTTCGAACTCCGGTTCATGGATGATTCTTTCCCATTCTTCGCCGTTTTGGACAATATAATCCCGGATCATTGCTGTCGCGTCCTTAAACATATCCGCAAACAGGCCGCCGCCTAAAAAAGACTGATTATTGGGCTTTATCACAAGGTAATACCCAACGGGGACAGGCAGCTTCCCTTTCGGAGAGATATGCGCACGAAAGGCGGGGTTATAGGGAGATTTGTCGCGGCTGAAACGGGTATCTCTTACGATCTTAAACGTAAGGTCCTTTGGATCGTTTTGTAAAATACTGCTGTCAAAGGTTCCAATTTCCAACATCAAGGCCCGCAACAGCGCTTCAAATTCCGCATTTGCCTGTTTGTAATATTCCTTGTTCGCATGATACCACTCGCGGTTGTTATTTATGCTTAATGCCGACAAGTAATCTACAATTATCTGTGTATTCATAATTCATCCTCCCACTTCGGAATCCCTAATAAAAACTGTGCTGAATCCGAAGGATTCTATGTCGTGTATGTTCGGCAGATTGGCAGGCTTGCTTTTTTTGCGGTACTTGCGCATTTTGTCTGGTAAGGAAACCATAACATACACGTGCCTGCCTGTCAAGGAACAATGCGGCGAAGGAAAGGAAAAAGCACAGATTTTGTTGCAAATCGGCGGACTTGTGTTATAATAATTCCACAAATAGAAATGGAGGTTTTCCAATGGGCATTGTCGTTATCGGTGCGGTTTTTGTGGATATCAAGGGTTACCCGGAGGCAGCGTTTCTTCCTGCGGGAAGAAACGTGGGCAGGGTAGAGCAGGTTCATGGCGGTGTAGGGCGGAATGTGGCGGAGGACATTGCCAACTGTGAGCTGCGGCCTACCTTCCTCAGTCTGACAGACGAAAGCGGCACCGGGGTGGATGTGATCCGCAAACTGAAAAGCCACAAGGTCAATACCGACTATATCCGCCAGACCCGGGACGGTATGGGCACTTGGCTGGCGGTGTTCAACAACGATGGCGATGTCTTTGCCTCCCTTTCCAAGCGGCCGAACCTGCTGCCCATCGCGGATATTCTGGACGAGCAGGGAGATGAGATTTTTGCCAATGCGGAAAGCATCATTATTGAAATTTGCCTGGATAAGGAGATCATCAAGCGCACTTTCCGGCTGGCGAAGAAATACCGGAAGCCGGTTTACGCAGTGGTGGCAAACATGAGCATTGCCCTGGAGCGCCGGGACTTTTTTCAAAGCGTGGACTGCTTCGTCTGCAACCTCCAGGAGGCCGGAATGCTGTTCTCCGGTGACTATACCGGAAAGGCCCCGGAGGAAATGGCCGTCATCCTGGCCGAAAAGGTGAAGGCTGCCCGGATCCCCAGCATGATCGTTACCATGGGCGAAAACGGCGCGGTTTATGCCGATATCCGGGGAGACAAGGGCTATTGTCCGGCCAGAAAGGTGGAGGTCAAGGATACGACCGGGGCGGGAGATTCCTTCTGCGCAGGCGCGGCCATCGGCCTGACCTACGGAAAGAGCCTGAAGGAGGCCTGCGAGATCGGTACGATGCTGGCATCCTCAGTCATCGTGACCTCGGAAAACGTTTGTCCCCGGTTCCAGCCCAGGGAGCTGGGACTGGATATGGATGTGGTGGATTAAATGGCATATAAGCGGCTTCTGACCATTCAGGATATATCCTGTGTCGGACAGTGCTCCATGACCGTGGCGCTGCCCATTCTGTCCGCCTGCGGCCATGAGACCTGTATTTTGCCGACGGCGCTGCTTTCCACCCATACAGGCGGTTTCGGAAAGCCGGCGGCGGCCCATTTTGACAATGTTTTGACCGATATGTGGCATCACTGGCAGCAAAACGGCATTACCTTCGATGCCGTTTTGGTGGGCTATCTTGGCAGCGCGGCGGCGGTTCAAACGGCGATGGAGATCATGGAGGCGCTGCTGGCTCCCGGCGGGATCTGCATTGTGGACCCTGCCATGGCGGATCACGGAAGGCTGTATTCCGGCTTTGACGAAAGTTATGTCTTCAGAATGCGGGAACTGTGCCGCAGGGCAGATGTGATCCTGCCCAATATGACAGAGGCGGCCATGCTTTCCGGGCTTTCCTACCGGGACAATCTGGACGAAAATTATGTAAACGATTTGGCGGATGCGCTGAACCACCGCTGTGTTGTCCTCACCGGGGTGGGATATGAAGTGGAACAGACGGGGGTCCTCCTACGGGAAGAAGGGCGGCAGCGCTACTATTCCCACCGCCGGATCGGCAGGAGCTACCATGGAACCGGAGACATCTTTGCCGCCTGCTTTACAGGGGCGCTGATGCAGGGAAAAGCGCTGTTTGAATCGGTAAAAATCGCTGCGGACTTTACACAGCGGTGCATTGAAAACACGCAGAGAAACCCGGCGCATTGGTATGGGATCAAATTCGAAACGGCCTTGCCGGAGCTGATACGCATGCTGCAATAATTGTCGAGTGGCAGAGGAAACTCTGCCACTCAGACTGTCGATAAACCCTCTGGCGCGGGAGCGCCCAAGGCTCCCTTGTGCAAAGGCGACCGAAGGGAGTGCCTTGCGCTGAGCTGTCACGCGAACAGCGTGACTGAGGGATTGTCGCGGTAAAATGTTTCCTTTTCGCCGAAGTCCAATGCGAATTCGTAACATTCCACTGCACAATCCCTCCGAGGCGGCTTACGCCGCCCCACCTCCCTTTGCACAAGGGAGGCTTTGGTGCAATGCAAATTGGTAAACTTCTACGTTTCAACTTACTTTTTCGACACTCTGAGTGGCAGAGGAAACTCTGCCACTATTTTCCTGAAAATTTTTCAGGAACCCTCTTCCATTTTTTCTGGTAATCGGGTATAGTATTATGTAAACAAGAGAAACAGAGGAAAAGATATGGAAGAACGGACTTTATATTTTCCCCGTCCCAGGAAGGAAAAGCGGATTTTGTGGATTCTTCTGGCTCTGGCGCTGCTGGCGGCAGCAGCCTGGTTTGTGCTGTTTCGGGTCAACCGGTTCACCCTGTCCATTCACCTGACAGGGGAGGAGACGGTTCAGTTGGAGTACGGGCAGGCTTACGAAGAGCCGGGGGCAGAGGTTATCCTAACAGGTACGCTTTTCTGGAAGAAAGGCATAACCCTCCAGGACGCGCAGCTGCAAATTGACAGTGGGGTGAGGGAAGATACGCTGGGACGGTATCCCGTTTTCTATTCCGCGGGCTGCTATGGATTGCGGGCGGAGGCCGGGCGAACGGTCAGGATCATCGACACGGTATGCCCTGTCATTACGCTTGCGGAGGGAGGCTCCCTGGCGCCCGGCGGGTCCTTTCAGGAGCCGGGCTTTACCGCCACGGACAACTATGACGGTGATATTACGGACCGGGTGGTGCGGACGGAAACCGCTGGATTGGTGACCTATGCGGTGGTGGATTCCTCCGGAAACCCCTGTTATGTGGAGCGGGAAATTCCCATCTATGACCCGGTTCCGCCGGAAATCTACCTGGAGGGCGGAGAATACTATGCCATCACCACCGGTTCCTTTTACACGGAGCCGGGATATTGGGCCACCGACAATATCGGCGGCGATTTGACGGGGAAGGTAACCGTGGAAGGGGAGGTCAACTGGCTGGAGCCCGGGACCTATCCCATCACCTATACCGTGACCGATGAATATAACAACGTTACCGTTGTTACGCGCCAAGTGGAGGTATCGGCCAAGCCCCGTCCCCAGACGGTATGGCCCCAGGGAAAGACCATTTACCTGACCTTTGATGACGGCCCTGGGCCATATACGCAGAAGCTTTTGGATGTGCTGGACAGCTACGGGGTAAAGGCCACCTTTTTCGTTACCGATACGGGCTATAATGAGGTGATGAAAGAGATTGTGGACCGGGGCCACAGCATCGGCATCCACACCGTGACCCATAACTACCGGGAAATCTACGCCAGCCCCGAGGCCTTTTTTGCCGATCTGCATAAAATGCAGGACATTATCTATGAAAACACCGGCATCCGCACCACCCTGATGCGTTTTCCCGGCGGCAGTTCCAATACTGTCAGCCGTGCCACCTATGAGGGCCTGATGTCCATTCTGTCCGAAGCGGTTCAGAATGCAGGCTTCCAGTATTTTGACTGGAATGTGGACAGCAATGACGCAGGCGGCGCCAGAAAGGCGGAAACGGTATTCAACAATGTTGTGGACGGTGTGGGACAAACCGGCATTTCGCTGGTCCTTCAGCATGACATTCACGCATACAGCGTGGAAGCGGTGGAGGACATCATCGTCTGGGGCCTGAACAACGGCTATACCTTCCAGCCTCTGACGGAAAGCAGCCCCGGCTTTCACCATGGTGTCAACAATTGATTCCCCTATCCGGCCATAGCCGACCTTTACCGGATGAACATTGCCTGACGGCGTTTGCACTTCACATGGTGCAAACGCCGTCAGGCGGTGCCTTCTTTATAAAAATGAAACATTTTTATAAAGAAACAGTATGAAATCTTTTAAATGAATATCAGTATAAAAGAAAAACCAGGCATTCCTGCCTGGTTCCGGTCAGCGCTCGCTGGGGCCGCCGGCGTCCTCATCAAAGATCAGGTCATCCAGATCCGCCAGGGGGGTATTGCTTTCCCGCATGTATATTTCTCCTTTCAAAGTAGACTACCGGACAGTATATGTAAGAAGCTGTAAAAAATGTGCCGGATTTTCTTGACAGCCATGAAAAAATTGGGTAGAATATAGCCGTATGTACGCTGGCGGCCCACCAGGACAGGCAGGGCCGGAGAAATAAGCGTGATGTGCCTTGGCAGTGTAGAGGATGACGCAACCGCCTCCCAAGGGGCAGTTCGTTCGTTTCCTTTTCTGAGTAAAAATGGAATATTTTTTCGAAATGCCCCCGTACCTCACCAGGATAGAGGGTCCGCCTCCTAAGAGAACGAGGATTGGACACTTTTGGGGGATGACCCCTACTTAAAATTTCATATACGTCTGCGTAGCTCAGTTGGATAGAGCGACCGCCTCCTAAGCGTGAGACATACCTTACGCCCTGCATTTTCCGGCCGAAAAAGTATGGAGTTAATTCGAGCCAGTTTTCTAACATCGGCATCAGGTATCATTTCCCGGTAAGATGCGGGCGATGTTAGATAAAATCGTTGATCTCTGGCTTTCATCAAAACACCGGAAACCATTGAAAATACAGCATAATTTCATATGCGCCAGTAGCTCAGCTGGATAGAGCACCGCCCTCCTAAGGCGGGTGTCGGGGGTTCGAATCCCTTCTGGCGTGCCAGCCAAGTCCGGAAGCCTTTTGCGGTTTTCCGGGCTTGTTTTTATCTAACAGAATTAGATAAAAACGATGTTTCTTCTAATTTTCTGTGCTCTTTTTCTAACGACGTTTTGTCCGTTCGTGTTTCATTTTTGTCTAACGTAAGGTGTATGGTATCACTTTCATCCATGAAAAATATAGATAAACCGTAAATTTTCAGGTGGAGTCAAAGCAAACCATTGTGTCAGACTACACGCAAGATATAGATACGCACATAATTAACGCAGCTCCCCAGAGAATGAACCTCTGAGGAGCTGCGTCTCTTTCCTCTTACATGTTTTTAGCTAACGCTTCAAGCAAAGCTGTAATTTCAGGGCTTGCCAGCATTTTTTCAAGGGTTTCCGGCGAAATGCCTTCCGGTAGCGAAAACGATGGGGTCGGCTGTTTGGTATCTTTCTTATCATAAAACGCTTCCTGAAATAGCTGAGCATTGTTCTTCCGGTCATCGTCCAAAATATGAGAATAGATATCCGTAACCATCTTAACCTGCGAGTGCCCGGAATCGCCTTGAACAGCTTTGATGTCACCGCCGTTCAGTTTCAGCTTATAGGTAATACTTGCATGGCGGAAGCTATGAAAGACTACCGGCGGGAGATCGTTTTCTTTTATCAGGCGTCGCAGCGCGGCGTTAATTGTAGATGCCTCTGTTGGAAGTCCAAGTGCTCCGGCAAATACAAGGTTAAAGTCCTGATATTCGCTGCCAAGCAGTTCGATCTTCTCATCCTGTGTTTGTTTCCACTCGTCCAACATATGTGCAACAGCTTTAGGAAGGAATACCTTGCGGACGCTGCTCTCCGTCTTTGGCGATTTTAGCACTAGCACAGTGGAAGTTACAGAAGTCGTTGCCGGAAACTCCAGCATGACATCCTTTCCATCCAGCGCTGACAGTGTTTTTCGGCTGACTCGCTGAAGCTCTTTATTGACATATACCGACGCCGTGCCATTTTCAATGCTGTCCTCCGAGATATCTACACAATCCCATGTCAGGCCGAGCATTTCTCCGATACGGAGCGAGCAGCAGAAAGAAACATTCAATGCCAGGGCCAATCTCGGATCATCGCAGAGATGGAGTGCTTGAAACAGCGTTTCGGCTGTCCATATATCACGCTTTGCATA
>JAUNJE010000023.1 GCA_030533415.1 Eubacteriales bacterium
TCAATAGAACAGCAAATCTGAATAAGTTGGATAAGGCCAATAGGCTTTATCCGTCAGGGTTTCCAGGGCGTCCGCTTCCCTGCGCAGGATGTTCATGCCGGGAATGACCACCTCATGGCAGTAACTTGCGGCATCCTCCGGGGTTCCGGGAGCTGCCTGCAGCGCAAATTTCAGGGCGCTGACCGCGTCATACAGGGCATCCGTATGCCCGGACAGGTCCTGAATCAGAGCGCTTTCCGCACGGCAGGCGGCGCCCAGGTTTTTCTTCGTGCCCACCGTATCGCACAGGTCACGGGTATAACGCAGGGCGGCGGGCAGGATCTGGTGCAGGGCCATATCCACCATGGTCCGGGCTTCGATGTTGACGATCTTGTTATAGGCGTCCAGATGGATGGCATACCGCGCCCGGAACTCCTGCTCGGTGAAGATGCCGTGGCGGGTCACAAGGTCAATGTTCTTCTGGGAAACATAAGCCGGCAGCGCTTCGGCCGTGGAGGGAAGATTGCTCAGTCCCCGTTTCGCGGCCTCCGCCTTCCACTCCTCACTGTAGCCGTTGCCGCCAAAAATGATGCGGCTGTGCTCCGTCAGGGTCTGGCAGACCAGGGTCTGCAGGGCGGCGTCAAAGTCCTCCGCCTTTTCCAGCACATCGGCAAACTTGCCCAGTTCCTCCGCCATGATGGTATTCAGCGCGATGTTGGGGCCTGCAATGGACTGGGAAGAGCCAAGCATACGCAGCTCAAACTTGTTGCCCGTGAAGGCCAGGGGGCTGGTACGGTTGCGGTCAGTGGTATCCCGGGGAATGGCGGGCAGAACGTCCACACCGATGCGGAGCATGCTTTTTTCCGGTTCCGTGTAGTTGGTGCCGTCAATGATGGAGCGGATAATGGCGCTGAGCTCATCCCCCAGATAGACCGATACAATGGCGGGAGGCGCTTCACTGGCCCCCAAACGGTGGTCATTGCCGGCCGAGGCCACAGTGCAGCGCAGGAAATCCTGGTATTCATCCACGCCCGCAATGAACGCCGCCAGAAACACCAGAAACCGGGCGTTCTGGCTGGGTGTCTTGCCGGGGCTGAACAAATTCTTGCCGGAATCCGTGGATAAGGACCAGTTATTGTGCTTGCCGGAGCCGTTGACCCCCGCAAAGGGCTTCTCATGGAGCAGGCAGACCAGATTGTGCTTGGCGGCGCATTTTTTCATGATGGCCATGATCAGCTGGTTGTCATCACAGGCGGTATTGGCATCGGTATAAATGGGGGCAAGCTCATGCTGGCAGGGCGCGCCTTCATTGTGCTTGGTTTTGCTGAGAACCCCCAGACGCCAAAGCTGTTCGTCCAAATCCTGCATGAAGCCGGAGACACGGGTGCGGATGGTGCCGAAATAGTGGTCATCCAGCTCCTGTCCCTTGGGCGGCTGGGCGCCGAAAAGGGTGCGTCCCGTCAGCCGCAGGTCCTCCCGCTGGGCATAAAGGTCTTTGGGCAGGAGGAAATATTCCTGCTCGGCCCCCACGCAGGCAATGACCCGCTTGGTTTCGGAATCTCCAAACAGGCGCAGAATCCGCACCGCCTCCCGGGAAACCTCGTCCATGGAGCGCAGCAGCGGAGTCTTCTTATCCAGGGATTCTCCCGTATAGGAACAGAAGCAGGTGGGAATGTACAGGCTGCCGTCCTTGACGAAGGCGCAGGAGGTGGGGTCCCAGGCGGTATAGCCCCGGGCCTCGAAGGTAGCCCGCAGGCCGCCGGAGGGGAAGGAGCTGGCGTCCGGTTCTCCCCGAACCAGCTCCTTGCCGGAAAACTCCATAATGACCCTCCCGTCCCCGGTGGGGGCAATGAAGGAATCATGCTTTTCCGCCGTGATGCCGGTCATGGGCTGGAACCAGTGGGTATAATGGGTAGCGCCCTTTTCCGTGGCCCAGATTTTCATGGCTTCGGCGATCTCATTGGCCACATCCAGCGGTAGCTGCACGCCGGTGGCAATGCAGTTTTTCCAGCCTTTGTAGATATGCTCCGGCAGACGCTGCTTCATGGTGGCCTCATTGAATACATCGCTGCCAAAAATTTCAGGGACATTCAGGATCTCGCTCATGACACCCGTCCTTTCAAAATCAAAAAATGAAAGTTAGAAATCTTTGCTTTGCATTTGGGATTTCTGTCAAAAATCCCGCCGCAAACGCGCATATTGCCCGATGCTCTTCAAAAAATCAGCAATATTCACTAAGATTGTATTAGAGAATTGTGGAAAATGCAAGGAGTGAAACTGTTCAAAAAAGTCTGAGAAGTCCGCCTCCTTTTGTATAAATCTCCAATAGTGAAATCGAAAATGAATTTTTTGCCATCTGGATATTGCATTTTCAGCTTTCAGAGCATATAATATGCCCATATATTTTAGAAAAAACCTCGAAAGGATGATGGATGTGAGCACCTATTCTTGCATGAGCCGGGAGGAGCTGCAGCGCGAATACGAAAACGTACTGGAGGCCTTCAACCACTGCAAAGCACAGGGATTGAATCTGAATATGGCCCGGGGCAAGCCCGCCACAAAGCAGCTGGACCTGGTCAGCGGACTTCTGACCATGCTGCAAAAACCTGAGGACTGCTTCGACGGCGATATCGACGCCCGCAACTATGGCCAACTGTCAGGCCTTCCCTGCGCCCGGGCTTACTGGGCGGATGTGCTGGGCTGCAAGCCTTCGGAAGTGTTCGTTGGCGGCGCCGCTTCCCTGAATATGATGTGCGATATCGTGTCCCGTGCCTTCACCCATGGTCTGCTGCACAGCCCCCGGCCCTGGTGCAAGGAAGAAACCGTCAAATTTCTCTGCCCCTCCCCCGGCTATGACCGGCATTTCCAGATCGGGGAATTTTACGGCGCGGAGCTGATCCCCATCCCCATGACCCCCGAAGGGCCTGATATGGATATGGTGGAGGAATATGTGAAGGATCCCCAGGTCAAGCTGATCTGGACGGTGCCCAAGTACTCCAACCCTGACGGCATCATTTTCAGCGATGAGACCATCCGGCGCTTTGCCAACCTGAAGCCTGCCGCTCCCGACTTTGCCATTATCTGGGACAATGCCTACTGCGTCCATGAGTTTGTGGGAGATTACATCCCCTTCCCCGACATCATTTCCATGTGCGCCGAGGCCGGCCGCCCCGATATGGTCTATGAATTTGCCTCCACCTCCAAAATCACCTTTGCCGGCGGCGGCATCAGCTGCATGGCGGCCAGCGAGGCCAACATTCACTATTTCTCCGATATTTTCGGCGTGCAGATGATCTCCTACGACAAGGTCAATCAGCTGCGCCATGTCCGGTATCTGAAGGACAAGGCGCACACCCTGGAGATCATGAAGCTCCACGCCTCCGTCATGGCGCCCAAATTCCAGGTGGTGTCCGACTACCTGAACCGGGAGATCGCCCCTCTGGGCTTCGCCCACTGGAACAATCCCAAGGGCGGCTATTTTGTAAGCCTGTTCACCATGCCCGGCACCGCCAAGCGGGCCTGGCAGCTGTGCGCGGAAGCGGGCGTCACCATGACGAATGCCGGCGCCACCTATCCCTACCGCAACGATCCCGATGACAGCAACCTGCGTATTGCCCCCAGCCTGCCGCCCGTGGAGGAGCTGGAAAAGGCCATGGAGGTGCTTTGCACCTGCCTGAAACTGGCCGCGCTGGAAAAGCTGCTGTCGGCATGATTCTGGCGTAATATCCACTTGCGATATCCTGTAGGCAAAAAATATCTCCTGCCCTGCGGTCATGCTTCCCGGCATGACCGCATTTGTTTTGGGGATTATGTCAGCTTCCCTTTTTCCGCAGCTATAATTTCAAGTCCTTCCGTATCATATGACGCGGTATGCTTTTCGATTTGTTCCAGGATGCCGCAAAGGGAAAGCAGGTGGTTGTTCCTTTTGAATTTATCCAGGATATTTCACCCGGTATTTCAGCTCGATGTAGGAATCCTGCAGGGGCCTGCATTCCATCAGCTCCAGGGCGGCAAGCCGGTTTAGCTCTTCCGGGCCGGTAATGGCCTCCCCATCGATCAGCGTCGGCACTTCCCTGCCGCCGACCAGCAACGGGGCAACGATGATATGCACATAGTCAAGCAGACGGCTGCGCAAAAACAAGCCGTTCAGGCTTCCTCCGGATTGTACCGTTACCCGTTTGATGCCGAACCGCGCATACAGATCCTCCATCAGCACTGACAGCTCCAGGATATTGTAATACAGGATCACAAGATTTTCATATTTTTCCCGGAGGGAAAAGGCGGGATGCTCCGGGTTCGTGGTGACCAAAATCAGCCTGCTGACCCACCGGCACAGATAATCCAGCCCCCGTTCGTTCAGGTGGGGTCTATTGTCCAGTATCACAAACGTGCACGGGCTTTTGACCGGCACGCCGGTTCTGTCATTGACGCCGATTTTGGCCATGACCCGGCCTGTATTCAGCGAGCAAAGGTCCGTGGTCTGTTCGATATCGTAATATTGATGCAGCCCTTCCGCTACACCTTCGATGCGGCACCAGTCCCGGTCCGCGTCCAGGCTGTCTCCCGCTCCACTGCTGATTTTGCCGTCCAGGGATTCCAGCATAAATAATGTTGTGACCGGCCTTTGCCCCATATCCCTCTCTCCTTCAAACAAAAGTTTGATTTTATTATAATCGGTCTATTGTGAAAAAGCAACAGGAAATTTACAGTTTATCTATTCCATTCTTCATCATTTATGGTAGAATAAAGTCGTCAAATCAATGAAGGAGGCTGTACATTGTGAGAACGATCTACAACTTAAACCGCAAATGGGCTTTCGCCAAGGGTGTTACGCAAGCTCCCGCAGAAATGCCCACCCTGTGGAACTTCGTCAACCTGCCCCACACCTGGAACGGCATCGACGGCCAGGACGGCGGCGGCGACTACTACCGCGGCTCCTGCTGCTATGTCAAGAGCTTCCAGAAGCTGGACCTGCCGGAGGCGCAGGCCTACTATCTGGAAATCAACGGCGCCAATTCCTCCGCCGACGTTTACCTAAACGGCAAGCACCTAAAGCATCATGACGGCGGCTATTCCACCTGGCGGGTGGAGCTGACCGACGCTCTGGAAAACGAGAACCTGCTGGCAATTACCGTTGACAACGCTCCCAACGAAACCGTCTATCCCCAGATGGCCGACTTCACCTTCTACGGCGGCCTTTACCGGAACGTGAATCTGATCTGTGTTCCCGAATCCCACTTTGACTTAGACTATTACGGCGGTCCCGGCATCATGGTTACCCCCGTGATGGACGGTCCCGACGCCAAGGTGGAAGCGGAAGTGTTCCTGACCAACCCCAAGGACGGGCAGACCGTGCGCTACAGCCTGCAAAATGCGCAGGGAAAGGTCATCGGCACCTATGAGGGCGGCAAAAAAGCGAATTTCCGCATCCAACATGCCCACCTGTGGCAGGGACGGAAGGACCCTTACCTGTACACCTGCAAGGCGGAGCTGATGCAGGACGGTGCCGTGCTGGATACCGTCTCCACCCGGTTCGGCTGCCGCTCTTATGCCATTGACCCGGAGCGGGGCTTTCTCCTGAACGGAGAAGAATATCCTCTGCGGGGTGTCAGCCGCCATCAGGACCGCTGGGAAATCGGCAATGCCCTGCTTCCCCAGCATCACCGGGAGGATATGGACCTGATCTGCGAAATCGGCGCCACCACCATTCGCCTGGCCCATTACCAGAACGACCAGTACTTCTATGACCTGTGCGATGAACGGGGCCTGGTTGTCTGGGCGGAGATTCCCTATATCTCTAACCATATGCCCGGCGGCCGGGAAAACACCGTCAGCCAGATGACTGAGCTGATTGTCCAGAACTACAACCATCCTTCCATCGTGGTATGGGGCCTGAGCAACGAGATCACCATGAAAGGCGCTGATGACCCAGACCTGCTGGAAAACCACCGCATTCTGAACGACCTGTGCCACAGGCTGGACAAAACCCGGCTCACCACCGTGGCTGCCCTTTCCGTCTGCCCCATGGACGCTGAATATATCCACATCCCCGACGTGGTTTCCTACAACCACTATTTTGGCTGGTATGGCGGTGACACCTCCATGAACGGCCCCTGGTTCGACAAGTTCCACAAGAAATATCCCAACACCCCCATCGGCTGCTCCGAATACGGCTGTGAGGCTCTGAACTGGCACACCTCCGATCCCCAGCAGGGCGACTACACCGAGGAATACCAGGCCCACTACCACGAGGAGCTGATCCGCCAGTTCTTCAGCCGGAAGTACATTTGGGCCACCCATGTATGGAACATGTTTGACTTTGGCTGTGACGCCCGCAGTGAAGGCGGTGAAAACGGCCAGAACCACAAAGGTCTGGTAACCATCGACCGGAAATACAAGAAAGACGCCTTCTACGCCTACAAAGCCTGGCTCAGCGATGAGCCCTTCGTCCACATCTGCGGCAAGCGCTATGTGGACCGTGTGGAGGATGTGACGAAGGTAACCGTTTATTCCAATCAGCCCTCCGTGGAGCTGTTTGCCAACGGAGTTTCCCTGGGCGCAAAGGAAGCAGCCGACCACTTCTTCTATTTCGACGTTCCCAACGCCGGAGAAACCACCCTGACCGCCGTAGCCGGTGAATGCCGGGACGAAAGCAGGCTTCGCAAGGTGGCAGTATTCAACGAAGCCTACCGCCTGAGAGAAAAGGGCGCGGTGCTGAACTGGTTCGACATCACCGAAGTGGAAAACCACCTGTCCCTGAACTCCAAGTTCGGTGACATCATGGCGACGCTGCAGGGCAAGATGCTGCTGATGTCCCTCCTGGCAAAGAAGATGCCCAAAGGAGAAAAGGGCGGCAGCGGCTTTGACCTGTCCGGGCTGGGCAGCATGATGGAAATGCTGAACGGCTTTACCCTGCTCCGGCTGACGGGCATGATGGGTACGGCCAATATAAAATTCGCCAAGGAAGAGCTGCTGGAAATCAACGCGAAGCTGAACAAAATCAAAGCCCCTAAAAAATAAGCCCGCACACCGTCCGGCTTCCCGGTTTCACTGTCCTTGTCAAGTATCAGACTAGCAAAAGAAGTATTTCTTTTTTTGTTCAAAGTGCTAAAAATTTGCGGTATTCTGGGTTTAGAATTGATTTTCCATGGCTTTTTCGGTATGATTATATTGTCATAAAGTCTAGCGAAAACGGACTTAGAATGGTAAGATACATAGGGAGGAATACACCAATGAATGAACTGCAGAAACGAGTTGGCGAGATCGGCGTAGTGCCGGTCATCAAGCTGACGAATCCCCAGCGTGACGCTGGCCCTCTGTCTGACGCGCTGTGCGCCGGCGGTGTTCCCGTTGCCGAGATCACCTTCCGTGCCGCCGGTGCCGATGAGGCGATGCGGATCATGGTCGAGCGCCACCCCGACATGCTGGTAGGCGCGGGCACTGTCCTGACCACCGAGCAGGTGGACAAGACCATCGCCGCAGGCGGCAAGTTTGTCGTCACCCCCGGCCTGGATCCGGAAATCGTCAAATACTGCCAGGAAAAGGGCATCACCTGCTTCCCCGGCTGCACCACCCCCACCGACTACCACACCGCCTACAAGCTGGGCCTGGAGGTTCTGAAGTTCTTCCCCGCCGAGCAGTCCGGCGGCCTTGCCAAGATCAAGGCTATGTCCGCTCCTTTCTCCATGTTCAAGGTCATGCCCACCGGCGGCATTAATCTGAAGAATCTGGCGGAATACGCGGCCTGTCCCGTTATCGTGGCCTGCGGCGGCTCCTACATGTGCCCCGACAAGCTGATCACCGAGGGCAAGTGGGACGAGATCATTGACCTGTGCAAGAAGTCTGTGGAAATTGTCAAGGAGGCTAGAAAATAATGGCAAGAATCATTACCTTCGGCGAGCTGATGCTGCGCCTGCAGCCGTACAACTATGAGCGTTTCGTTCAGTGCGACCATGTGGAGTTCACCTTCGGCGGCGGCGAGGCCAATGTGGCCGTATCCCTGGCCAACTACGGCATGGATGCCGCTTTCGTCACCAAGCTGCCCGCCCATGCCATTGGCCAGGCCGCTGTCAACAGCCTGCGCCGCTACGGCGTGGACACCTCCGAAATCGTCCGGGGCGGCGACCGTGTGGGCATCTACTTCAATGAGAAGGGCGCTTCCCAGCGCGGCTCCGTCTGCATTTACGACCGTGCCCACTCCGCCATCCAGGAAGCCCAGCCTTCCGACTTCGACTGGGACAAGATTTTCGAGGGCGCCGACTGGTTCCACTTCACCGGCATCACCCCCGCGCTTGGCCCCAATGTGGTCCAGATGTGCGTGGAGGCCTGTAAGGCGGCCAAGGCCCGTGGCGTCAAGATCTCCTGTGACCTGAACTACCGTGGCAAGCTGTGGACCCGCGCCGAGGCCAACAAGGCCATGACCGAGCTGGCCCAGTACATCGACGTGTGCATCTCCAATGAGGAGGACGCCAAGGACGTATTCGGCATCGAGGCCGAGGCCACCGATATCTACGGCGGCACCATCAACCACGAGGGCTACAAGTCCGTGGCCAAGCAGCTGGCGGACAAGTTCGGCTTTGAGAAGGTTGCCATCACCCTGCGGGAGAGCCACTCCGCTTTCGACAACGGCTGGAGCGCCATGCTGTATGATGTGGCGTCCAATGAATACTGCTTCTCCAAGAAATATGACCTGCACATCATCGACCGTGTGGGCGGCGGAGACAGCTTCGGCGGCGGCCTGATCTACTCCCTGCTCAGCGGAAAGTCCACCCAGGAAGCGGTGGAGTTCGCGGTGGCGGCATCCGCGCTGAAGCACTCCATTGAGGGTGACTACAACATGGTCACGGTTCCCGAGGTGGAGAAGCTGGCAGGCGGCGACGGCTCCGGAAGAATCCAGAGATAATTCATTCCATAAAACAGGCACTGCGGGGAAGCAAGCTTCCCCGCAGTTTTTATGCCTTTATGCCGCACAAATATTTCCAATATTATCGATTTCCTTCTTCCAGCAGATTCTGGGCTTCCTTGCCTGACTCTAACTGAATATGGGTCTTTTTTACGGCTTCGATCAGGCCCTGGAATTCCGTGGACAGGATCCGCCGCAGATTTTCGTCGCCGCTCAATGTTTTCAGATAGATGCGGAGATTTTTGGGATGGAAAATGTCCGCCGCCTTATTCACATCGCCGGTACCTAACAGGCTGAACATCTCATCCACCAGCTGGCCCCGCTCCTGATCGGTCATTTCCGCGAACCAGGCCTTGATGGTGGCATCCATGAACTGAGAGCTGTAGGTGACCTCCTGCATCGTGACCAGGCCATTGCCCATGACCTCCCAGGAATAGGGATCGTGCTGCAAAATTCCTACGTTTTTGCTGCGAACCACGGTATACGGCTCCTCATGCTCCAACAGCATTCCAATGACGGAGGACTGGGGAATAAAGGTTCGGATTCGCGGCACCATGGCAAGATACCCGGGGTCGCCCATCATGTAGTCCGTAAAGCCGGGGCCGTCGTTATTATAAACCTCCAAAATGCGCTTTTGCCGGGCAGGCAGGGACCGGGCGGCGGCAAAAACTGCCAGGTTCCCGCCCTTGGAGTGGCCTCCCAGCCGCATGGGAAGCATATACGCCGCTTCCACGTCCCGGACATACTCCACCGCCATGCGCTGGGAGGGTACGATCTGCTGGAAGGACATATTGAAATCCTCCTTCCAGCCTGTCAGGGTGCTGTCCGTACCGCGGAAGGCCAGGAACATGGTGCCGTCATCCAAAAGAAAGGTCAAAGCCGCGAACTGTGTCTCCAGCTCGGGTATCAGCTGGTCCCGGTACATGCAGATCTTCGCCAAACCAAACCGGACGGTATCCGCAGCCGTGCGAAGCAGCTCCAAGTCATTTTTGACCCGGAAGCTGTCCTCCAAGTCATCCTGGGAAAAGAATTCCTCCGCAGCCTCCCGGAGGGTGACAGGGGTTTCCTCCACGGTGCCGCTGTAGTGGATATAAACAAGGGCAGAGAAAATCAGGGCATCCACCGCGTTGACCGGATCCTGGGTAAAGGTCAGATCGCCGCGCCATTTTAAGTAATCAAAGATATTGGCCATATGTGATTCCTCCTCTTTGTTACCATAGCATAAGTTTGTTAATTTTTCTACCATAATTTCACGGATGCCCTTGACTTTTTGGTTTATAGATGATAAACTGCATTTATAGTTTATTAGCAATAAACCAAACGGAGGTAATTTTATGGACGAACGGAAGCTTGGCGTGGTGGAATCCAAATTTGCGGACATCATCTGGGCACATGAACCGCTGCCCTCCCGGGAGCTGGTGGCGCTGTGCCAGCAGGAGCTGAACTGGAAAAAGCCCACTACCTACACTGTGCTTCGTAAGCTCTGTGAGCGGGGAATTTTTCAAAATGTGGACGGCATGGTATCCTCTGTCATTTCCCGGGAGGAATTTTACGCCGTTCAGTCGGAGCAATTTGTTGCGGATACCTTCGGCGGTTCCCTGCCCGCCTTTCTTGCGGCCTTTACACGCCGGAAAACGCTCAGCCCCCAGGAGGTCGCGGAAATCCGGCGTATGATCGACGCATATGGGGAGGACTGACATGACAAAACTGTTCTTGACCCTGCTGAATATGAGCATCTCCGCCAGCTGGGTGGTCCTGGCTGTTCTGCTGCTGCGTCTGGCGCTGAAAAAAGCGCCTAAGGCCATCCGCTGCGCCCTGTGGGTGCTGGTGGCGGTACGGCTGGTATGCCCTTTTTCTTTTGAGAGCAGGCTGAGCCTGATGCCCCGGGCTGTTTCGGAAGAATATCTTGCCACTGTGGCCAGTGCCGAACCGGGAGAAATCACCGGAGAAAACGCCATGGTCCCCTCCGCCGCCGACCCGTCACCGGAAACAGATGCACATCCCCATTTTCCGGCGCTTTCGGCCGGAATCGCCGAAAAGGCCTCCACCTCCGCAAAGTCCGGCGGCACCACCGCAAGCTGGCAGACGGTTTGCAGCATCCTATGGGCTGTGGGCATGGCCACGATGGTTCTTTACGCCATCTTCTCCTATTTGCGCCTGTACCGAAGCGTGAAAGCCTCCGTTGACCTGGGCCAAGGGGTCGCTCTGTGCGACTACATCGACACCCCCTTTATTCTGGGACTGGTGAAGCCGAAAATCTACCTTCCCTCCGGTTTGTCGTCCAAGGACGCGGCCCATGTGCTGGCCCATGAGCGGGCGCATTTGAAGCGGCGGGACCACTGGTGGAAGCCTCTGGGCTTTGCCCTTCTGTCGGTATACTGGTTTAACCCCCTTCTCTGGCTGGCCTATGTGCTGCTGTGCCGGGACATTGAGCTGGCCTGTGACGAGCGGGTCGTCCGGGAAATGGGCATTTCCGGCAAGAAAGCCTACTCAGAAGCCCTGCTGAACTGCAGTATCCCAAAGCACCGCATTACCGCCTGCCCGCTGGCCTTTGGCGAGGTGGGCGTGAAGGAACGGGTGAAAAATGTGCTGAACTATAAAAAGCCTGCCTTTTGGATTTCGGCCGTTGGCATTGCCGCCATTGTCATTGCGGCGATATGCTTTCTGACCAACCCAAAGCCGGAGACGCTCCCGGCGGACGAAATCCCCCAGAGTACGGAAGAAACCAATGAATGGTCGGACGAAGATCTCCTAAAGCTATGTAAAGAAGCGTTGACCGGCTTTCAGAAGCAAAACCGCTACTATTTGTCAACCCAGAGTATCTTTCAGGGCTATAATGCGCTGAACACCTATAGCACCACAAAGCTCTGGAAAAACGGAAACGACTTTCTCAGGGCCATTGACATAGAAGAAGCGCTGGAAAAATGGCAATATGTAGAAGTGGACGGAAAACAATACGAATCTCATTACAACGGATACGATGACCAGGATGAAAATGATCTGCAATGGCGGGAATCCAGTGAGGATCTTTCGCAGAATTTTGAAGAATGGCTCCACAGCTTTGACTGGGATACTGCAAAAATCTCTCTGAAATCCGCAGGTGATCAGGTTGGATTCCAGACGGTCACCTGTGCCATTGAAAAGGGCTGGATAACCGAAGGCATGCACGACAGCACCAGCGAAATCACCTTCGTGCTGGACGCCGGGAACGCTCTGCGGACTGTT
This sequence comes from Eubacteriales bacterium, assembly GCA_030533415.1. Lineage (GTDB taxonomy): Bacteria > Bacillota > Clostridia > Oscillospirales > Oscillospiraceae > Faecousia. The sequence continues at coordinate 12,107 of JAUNJE010000023.1, forward strand.
ATGTATAATGTAAAATATACCGATTCAACCGGATATCCCATCAATGACTTCCGCACCACAACCATTCTTTCCTACAACGAGTACGTCATTGTGCCGGAAATAGAGGCAGCTTTCCAGGCAGCGGAAAAAAGCTGACATACACAAATATCTCCTGGGTTGACAAATGGCAACCATATGCGTAAAATAAGGGAAAAAAGTTCAGGAGGTATACTATGAGTGATTCACTGACCCGAGAGCAGGCCCTTGCCCTGCTGCAAAAGTACAATAAAGAGCCTTTTCACATTCTCCACGCCCTGACGGTAGAGGGCGTTATGCGGTGGTTTGCCGCAGAGGAAGGCGAGGATCCGGACTTCTGGGGCCTGTGCGGTCTATTACACGATGTGGACTTTGAACGCTACCCCGAACAGCACTGCCTGAAAGCCCCGGAGCTGCTGGCGGAGATCAATGCAAGCCCGGAAATGGTGCACGCAATCTGCTCCCACGGTTACGGCCTGTGCTGCGATGTGGAGCCGGTACACCAGATGGAGAAGGTGCTGTTCGCCGTGGACGAGCTGACGGGGCTGATCGGCGCCGCCGCAAAAATGCGCCCCAGCAAAAGCGTCATGGACATGGAGGTCAGCAGCCTGAAAAAGAAATTCAAGGACAAGAAATTCGCCGCGGGCTGCTCCCGGGAGGTCATCCGAACCGGAGCGGAGCGGCTGGGCTGGACCCTGGATGAGGTCATGGAAAAAACCATTCTCGCCATGCGCAGCTGTGAGGCCAGCGTGGCACAGGAGCTGGAAACGCTGTGCGTTTGATGCCGTTGTCCGGAAAAATACGCGCTTTCCCTTGGATATCCGAATAATGCGAAAAATCCCCCGGAGGCAAAAAGCCTTCGGGGGTGCGTCCTTTTATTGAATCTCTTTCAGGGGCTTGATATATTGCTCACGGCGGCGTTCCCGCTCAGCCAAATAGGCAACATCATTGCCGGCATGGATCTCCCGCAGGTACTCATAGTGGTTTTGCAGGATATCCTCATTGCTGCGGGCCAGCATCATGACAGCAATGGAAGAGCACTGGTCGGAGGCACGCTCCAGATATGTCAGGGTCTCCATGAACACCAAGCCGCTGCCCACGGAGCAGGTGCCGTTTTTCAGCCGCTTGGTATGCCGGTCCCGAAGGATCAGAACCATATCGTCGATGGTCTCCTCCAGCGGCTCAATGGCTTTGGCCGCCTCGTTGTCGTCGGAGGCGAAGGCCTCTACGGTGATGCGAAGGATCTCATTGACGGCGGCGCAGATAATGTTCAGCTCTTTTTTCGCCATCTCCGAGAAGGTGGCGTTCTCCGACTGCAGGCGCTGGGCCAGCTCCACCAGATTGGTGGCATAGTCGCCGATCCGCTCAAAATTGGGAACCGTCTGCATCAGCATATCCAGCTGGCGGTCATCCCACTCGGTTTCCACATTTTTGGAAAGGCCGATGAGGAAATGGTCGGTGTGGTCTGCGAACTCGTCAATGCTGTCCTCGTCCCTGTCGATTTCACTGGCCAGCACAGGGTCATACTTGGTAAGCACGCGGCAGCCCTTTTCGAAATTGATCCGGGCCACATTGCCCACGGCGGCAACCGCCTTGACGGCCTCCGCCACTGCCACCGCGGGAGAGATATACAGCTTCTCATCCAGGGTATGCAGCTCGGGATGGCTGCTCTTGGAGGGCTTATCGTCCTTGACAATCAGCATGGAAAGCTTCACCAGCCAGTCCGCAAAGGGAACCAGCACAACGGCGGTCAGCAGGTTGAAAACCGTCTGGAAATTGGCGATGCTTCCGCTGTCCACGGAGCGCACCCAGAATCCGGCGCCAAAAGCGGACATCTTCTGCAAAACCGTCATCAGCACCATAAACAGGATCGTGCCAATGGTATTGAAGGCAATATGTACCACGCCGGTACGCTTGGCATCCTTGGACGAACCGATGGAGCAGACCATGGCGGTGGTGACGCAGGTACCCAGGTTGATACCCATAATGACGGGATAAGCCATGGCAAAGGTCACACCGGAGCCAGAAACCGAAGCCACGGTTTGCAGCATGCCCACGGTTGCGGAAGAACTTTGAACAATGACTGTAAGCACCAAACCAAACAGGATGCCAAACAGAGGATTGTTTAAAAATTCAATAAAGGCCACAAACGCATCCGTACCAATCAAAGGCTTGACGCCCTCTGTCATCAGGCTTAGGCCCACAAACAGGACACCAAATCCCACAAAAATATCGCCGATGGTCTTGGAGGACTTCGTCTTGACAAACATCAGCAGAATGATGCCCACCACCAGGGCAACCGGCGCCAGGGTATCGGTATCAAACAGCATCAGAATGAGATTATCCCCGGCCTCGATGGAGGACAGGCGGATAATCTGCGCGGTGACGGTGGTACCGATGTTGGCGCCCATGACAATGGAGACCGCCTGCTTCAGGTTCAGGACCCCCGCGCCGATCAGCGCCACCGTCAGAACGATGGTTGCGGTAGAGCTTTGGATAACAGCAGTGACCAATGCGCCGGTGAGAACGCCAATCACCACATTGCCAGTGACTTTTTCCAGTATCCGCTTCAGCGCGGCGCCGGAGCTGTTCTTCAGGCCGTCGCCCATGACCTCGATGCCATAAAGGAACATGGCGAGGCCACCCAGAAGCTGGATAATGGCACGAAATATCTCCATATGAAACTCCTAAATCTCTCTTTGGTGATTGCCCGGCATGGGCATAGTACCATTATAAAGAATTTCTCTGCAAAAGTACAGTGACAAATTAGGAGTAATTTTTACCAAAACTTTACACCGATTTTATCAAAAGCACCAATTATTTTCCCGTAGAGCCAAATCCGCCGCCGCTTCTTGCCGTATCGGACAGTTCCTCCGCTGCCCGGTAATCCGGCGTCAGAACGGGAGTAATCAGGAGTTGGGCAATGCGTTCGCCGTTTTCAATGGTCTGCGGAACGCTTCCATGGTTGTAGAGCACTACGTTGATTTCTCCCCGGTAGTCACTGTCCACAACCCCCACCTTATTGGCAGGCGCCAGGCCGCGCTTGCAGGCCATGCCGCTGCGGGCATACACCAGCCCCGCACAGCCCTGCGGGACCTCCAATGCGATCCCCGTAGGGAGAAATACCGTCTCACCGGGCAGGATGGTAACCGGCTCTCCCAAACAGGCGTACAGGTCGGCTCCAGCCGCCCCGGCGGAGCCGTAGGTGGGGAGCTTGGCTCCCTGCCTCAGCAGTTTTACACGGATAGGGTTCATTTATTTCATTCCTTTCTCTTCGCCCTGCCAGTCCCGCCACAGGACGGTTTCCCCGGCGGCCAGGGATGCGGGAACATCGATCAGGCGCTGGTTTTCCGAGCCGCGGAACCGGAGGGACAGGTTTTTCTTTGCTTCAATAAATGGCCCGTCCACCAGCACATCCAGATAGCTTAAGTATTCCCCGGTATCCCCCAGGCGGCCGGACAGAATGTCCTTTTCAAACAGATAGCCGGAAAACGCCCAGACGTTTTTTTCCGGAAGCTCCCGCTTCACCTGCCGCAGCAGCTCCAAAATGCCGCTCCGGTTCTGGGGTTCAAACGGCTCCCCTCCCAGCAGGGTCAGGCCGCGGATATACGCAGGCCTCAGCATATCGAGGATGGAATCGATGGTTTCCTGGGTGAACGGCTGTCCATAGCTAAAGTCCCAGGCCTCTTCATTGAAGCAGCCGGGGCAGCGGTGGGTGCAGCCCGATACGAACAGGCTCACCCGCACACCGGGTCCATTGGCGATATCACAGTTTTTGATAGTGGCATAATTCATAGTATCTCTCCTGACTTTAAAAGCATCTGGCCTGCAGGCCGGATGGCGGCTAATATGGACTGCGTGCATTCTGTCAACAGTATAACACAGCGCCGCGCCGATTTCCACTATAATCTTCTTTTGTATGCTTGACCCCAGACCGTGTTCGAAGCGGAAAGCAAGGCCACCGCAGAATTCTGCGGTGGCTGAAAACGGATCCCTATTTTACTTTGGAATCTCCACATCCGGGTAGTCCGCTTTATACTGCTCCCAAACCTCGATTTTCCCCTTCCGGGCTAAGCCCCGGCGTACCAGCTTTTTGACCACATCATAGATCACGGCGAACGTTGGAACGCAGACCACCATGCCGGGCAAGCCCCACAGCCCGCCAAAAAGCACAATAGCAAACAACACCCAGAAACTGGAAAGTCCCGTGCGGTCCCCCAAAATCTTCGGGCCGATGATGTTTCCATCCAGCTGCTGCAGGGCCAGAACGAACACGATGAACCAAAGCCCCTTTATGGGGTTTTCAATCATAATCAGCAGCGTGGAAGGAACCGCGCCAATGAAGGGACCGAAAAAGGGGATCACATTGGTGATACCCACAATGGCAGAGATCAGCAGAGCATTGGGAAACCGGAAAATAGCGCAGCCGATATAGCACAGCACACCGATAATGGCGGAATCCAGCAGCTTTCCGTCGATAAATCCGCCAAACATCCTGTCCACGAATTTTACTTCATTCAAAAACAGCTCCGCCCATTTGGGCTTTAAGATGCTGCGGACGATCAGCACGCTTTGCCGGGCAAACTTCTTCCGGCTGGCCAGCAGATAGCATGCCACGATCAGGCCGATCAAAAGATTGTACAGAAACATCAGCAGCTTATACACGCTGGTGCCAAACCCGCTGACGATGCTCACGACACTGGAGATATAGGGAATCAGGGTGTTGTCCGCCCAGTTATCCAGCTCCGCATAAACGGTATTGGAAATGGTATCGAACAGGTAAAGCAGCTTTTCGTCCGCGCCGAAGGTGGCTCTGGCCCAGGCCAGGAACTGGTTGACCTTGTCCGGCAGGGAATCCCACAGGGAACGGATGCTGCTCAACAGCTGGGGGGCAATCATGATGATCAGCGCATAGACCACCAGAATCCCCGTCAGCATGCTCAGGCCAACCGCAATGGAGTTGGCAAGCTTTTTCATCTTTCGCGGCAGAATATCCGCAAAAACCTTCTCATAGAAATTGCACACCGGACGCAGCAGGTATGCCACCACACCGCCGTAAATAAAGGGAGCCAGCACCTCGCTGAGCTTATCTACTGCATCCCCGATGCCTTGGAAACGGAACAAGGCAAAGAAAACAAGAATACTAAGACTGATGGCGCCAAAAATCGAAATCATCAGATAGAAATATCTTCTTTTATAGGGATCTTTCATCTCACCACTTCATTTCTGTCTTATACTGATTCTTCATAAAACCGTTCGGTTTTATGAAGAAGGAACCGCCTGATGGCGCTTCCGGTTTGTGGCGAATCGCCACAAAAGCCGTCCCATACAGTTCTTAACGCACCTGCGGTGCGATAAAAAGGTTTTCAGTCTTTTTCATAAGAACCAGTATTAATTTCCCCGACAGAATTAGTATATCAGGTATGGAATCCTGCCGTTTGAACAAATTGTGAATATTTCAAAATCTGCTTCCCTCCCCTTTCACACCTTTGCCGGAGCTTTGCCGCGATGCGAAAAGTTTACAAATTTCTCACCAATCCCGGCTCTGCTGCCCTTGCCATTACAGCATCTTTTCGCTATAATAAAATATAAAGAATTGCAGAAAATGAGGAATGGAATATGTTTTCAAATCAAAAGCGCTGCCGCTACGGCGCCCACCAGCTGGCGGAGGTCATCTGCCAGCTCCGCTTCCCGGAGATTTTGTCCATTGAAGCCAATGCCCCCGTGGAATTTCAGGAGGCGATCCGGGCGGATTTTCCCCAGTTCCTCCGCCGCCAGGAAACGCCTGCCCCCAGAATCACCGGCGCTCCGGGAAATATGACCCTGCAGAACCAGCCCGCCGTTATCAACTACCAGTTTGCCTCCGCCGACGGCATCTGGCGGGTAAACCTGACTGGAAAGTTCATTTCCCTGTCCTGTTCCCAATATACCACATGGGAGGATTTCGCCGGGAAGCTGGATAAGCCGCTGGCGGCCTTCATTCAGGTCTACAAGCCCGCCTATTTCGAGCGGGTGGGCCTGCGGTATCTGAATTTTATCTCCCGTTCCCAGCTGGGGCTGGAGGGAGTCCCCTTCTCCGAGCTGATTGCCCCCTGCTATCTGGGGCCTCTGGCAGAGGAGGATGTGGCGGAATCCGCCTCCACCCGCTGCAGCGTGGATGCGGAGCTTGGAATCCGGGGCGGCTGCCGGGTCAAGCTTCACGCGGGGCCGGGGCTGGTAAAGCGCGGCGGACAGGAGGACAAGGAGGTCAAATTCATTTTCGACCAGGACCTTTTCATGCCCGGCAAGCTGCAGCTGAATCTGGCGGCGGGCGCCCTGCAAACCCTGCACTCTCAGGCGGACTCCATTTTCCGGGGTGCCATTACAGAGCGGCTTCACGCGGCAATGGAGCCGGAATATCTGTAAATTTCCGTACGTTCATCCTTTTATTTGGGAGGTTACCTTATGCCCTATTATTACTACGGCTTTGACTGGACCTATGTTATTCTGGTTCTGCCCTGCATCCTTCTGTCTCTCTGGGCCAGCGCCAACGTCAATTCCACCTTCAAAAAGTATTCCAAGCAGTATTCCCTGCGACGGCTGACCGGTGCGGAGGCTGCCCAGCGGGTGCTGTCCGCCAACGGCGTTTCCGGGGTGCGCATTGAGCGTATCAGCGGCAATCTGACGGACCACTACGATCCGAAAACCAATGTCATCCGCCTGTCGGACGGCGTGTTCAGCAATACCTCCACCGCCGCCATCGGCGTTGCCTGCCATGAGGCCGGACACGCGGTGCAGTACGCGCAGGACTACGCCCCCATTAAGCTTCGGGCCGCCATTATCCCCGTCACCAACTTCGGCTCCAAGCTTGCCATGCCTCTGATTTTGCTGGGGATTCTGTTCTCCGCCTTCGGCAGCATGTCGGATATGCTGATCTATCTGGGCATCGCCTGTTTTGGGCTGTCCCTGGTGTTCCAGCTGGTAACGCTGCCCGTGGAATTCAATGCCAGCCGGCGGGCCTTGCAGGCCATTGAGCAGGGCGGGCTTTTGACGGAGGAAGAGCAGCGGGGCGCTAAGAAAACCCTGACCGCCGCCGCGCTGACCTATGTGGCTGCCACCGCCGTGGCTTTGGCCCAGCTTTTGCGGCTTCTTGCCATTTTCGGCGGCAACCGGCGGCGCCGGGATTGACTGGGGTGCTGAAATGATCTATACCCCTTTGACCAACAAAGCCATGCGTATCGCCTATAACGCGCATCACGGACAGCTGGACTATAACGGGATCCCCTATATTTTCCATCCCATCCACCTTGCGGAACAGATGGAAGAGGAAATCTCCTGCTGCGCCGCCCTGCTGCATGATGTGGTGGAGGATACGGCCGTTACCCTGGACGACCTGCGCCGGGAATTTCCCGGGGAAGTGGTGGCAGTGGTGGCACTTCTGACTCACAAGCCGGGTGTGGACTATTTTGACTATGTCCGCGCCATCAGGCAAAATCCCATCGCGAAAAAGGTAAAGCTGGCGGATTTGGCCCATAATTCCGACCAGACCCGCTGTGTCGGTTCCTCTTTGACCCAGGAGCAGCTGCATTATTGGAAGGAAAAGTACGAAAAAGCAAGGGCCATTTTGACGGAGGAATGAGGAGGAAACGCTTATGGCATCCTGGATGGTTCACCTGCGGATCGCGGACAACCTTTTATCCCAAATCCCAAATCTATCCGAAACAGAGTTCATCGTTGGCAATATTGCCCCGGACAGCGGCGTTCCCAACGAGGACTGGACAAGCTTCACACCAAGCGCCGCCATTTCCCATTACCGCAGAGATTCCGGGGAAAAAGTTGGAAAGAAGATCGATCTTTCCGCCTATATCCGCCAGTATTTCACCCCGGAGCAGCAAAAGGCGTACAGCGGCGGACAGTATGCGTTTTACCTGGGCTATCTTACGCACCTGCTGACCGACATCCTCTGGGCGGACAAGATCGCCTTACCCTCTTTTCGGAAGCATATCGGCGAGAACGCCTCCGTCAAAAATCCACTTGTCCCCAAAATCAAGGATGACTGGTACGACTTGGATTTCCTGTTTCTTCGGGAGCATCCGGATTTTCACGCCTTTGCCGTTTACGAAAGCGCTGTGGGATTTGAAAACACCTACATGACGGAGTTCGCCCCCGACGCCTTTGACAACCGCCGGGTCTACATCACATCCTTTTACCGCGAGCCAAACGGCCACCTGGACCGGGAATACCCCTACCTGACGAAAGGGGAGATGGACACCTTCGTGGAAAACAGCACCGAAGAAATCATAAGGATTCTTAAGAATGACTACGGGGTAACGACGGGCAGATTGGAGGTTGCCGGGGTATGAAAATGACAGTCAAAAAAGCCCGGAAGCTGCGGGACAGATTGTTGCTCGGTGGATTTGTCCTGATGCTGCTGGGCTATCTGTATGACCCTATTTTCATAGTCGGACTCATTGTGGCATTCTCCTGCCTGATTCCGGATTTTCTTTTCAACAAATGTCCCCACTGCGGAAAACGGCTGGGCAGAAACAACGGCGATTTCTGCCAATTCTGCGGAAAACCCCTTGACCAGTGAGGAATGAGAAGTTAGGAGCGGGTCGTGGGACGGTAAAGCGGGCGATGTTTCACAGTCCGGTAAGCGTAAGGCCGCAAAACATCCGTGGAAGAATTTTCCGTCCCGGTATTGACAACCGGGGCGGAATTTTGTATAATCCGCTGGTGTGAAAAGTGTGAAAAATATGATTTATGTTATTTCTTAATTTAATCATTTGATTGGATCAGGAAATCGTATTCATGGAATATCCGTATCAAAGGAGGGCGCATATGCCTGGAGGCAAACATATCCTCGGCAAGGGGAAAAAACAGCGGGTCTTCGGCACGGCCAAGGTCGGCGACCGGGGACAGATCGTCATTCCCAAGGAGGCCCGGGAGCTTTTCGGCATCCGGCCGGGGGATACCCTGCTGATCTTAGGCGAAGCGGAAACGGGCCTGATCGTTTCCCGGCCCGAAGTGCTGAACAATCTGGCAAACGAAATTCTGAACAACGTCAAAAAAGAGGATTGAAAGATATGGAAGAACTACTGGAACTATACCAAACGATGGGGGTCTCCCCTGCGGTTTATGCTTACGGCGAAGCCGCTTTGGCACGGCTGAAGGAGCGCTTCGCCGCCATTGACCAGGTAGCGGAGCACAACCAGGCAAAGGTGCTGTGGGCCATGCAGAAAAACCGCGTCAGCGCCGCCTGCTTCGCCGCCACCACGGGCTATGGCTACGACGACTTTGGCCGGGATAATCTGGAGCGGGTCTACGCCGATGTGTTTCACACCGAGGCGGCCCTGGTCCGGCCCCAAATCACCTGCGGCACCCATGCCCTGACGGTTGCCCTCAGCGCCAACCTGCTGCCCGGGGACGAGCTGCTGTCCCCGGTGGGTCTGCCCTATGATACTCTGCAGGAGGTCATCGGCATCCGCCCCAGTCCCTGCTCCCTGGCGGAGTACGGCGTCACTTACAGGCAGGTGGACCTTCTGCCCGGCGGCGGCTTTGACTACGAAGGGATTCGCGGGGCAATTTCCGCCAAAACCAAGCTGATCACCATTCAGCGCTCCAAGGGCTATGCCACCCGGCCCACCTTCTCCGTCAAGCAGATCGGGGAACTGATCGCCTTCTGCAAATCCATCAAGCCCGACGTGATTGTCATGGTGGACAACTGCTATGGGGAATTTGTGGAGACCATGGAGCCTTCCGATGTGGGCGCGGACATGACCGTCGGCTCATTGATCAAAAATCCCGGCGGCGGCCTGGCCCCCATCGGCGGCTACATCGCCGGAACAAAAGCCTGTGTTGACCGCTGCGCTTACCGGCTTTCCGCCCCCGGCCTGGGCCAGGAGGTGGGCGCGAACCTCGGACTGATGCCCGCGCTGTACCAGGGCCTTTTCCTGGCGCCCACGGTGGTTGCCGGCGCGGAAAAAGGCGCCATTTTTGCCGCCAACCTGTACGAGCCTTTGGGCTTCAAGTGCGTCCCCAACGCCACCGAGAGCCGCCACGACATCATTCAGGCAGTGGAGCTGGGCAGTGAAGCCGGCATGATCGCCTTCTGCAAGGGCATCCAGGCCGCCGCGCCGGTGGATTCCTTTGCCACCCCCTATCCCTCCGACATGCCGGGCTATAGTGACAAGGTCATCATGGCGGCCGGCGCCTTTGTCCAGGGCAGCTCCATCGAGCTTTCCGCCGATGGCCCCATCCGTCCCCCCTACGCCGTGTACTTCCAGGGCGGTTTGACCTGGAACCACGCCAAGCTGGGCATTCTGATGAGCCTGCAGAAAATGGCGGACGCGGGACTGGTCACACTGTAGAAGAAGAACTTTCTGGATTTTCATAAGGATCCAAGAGGAAAAATACGTTCATTCAAAGAAAGAAGAGGTAAATAAAAATGAGTTGGTTTTGGTTTTCGATTATTACGCTGCTGTGCTGGTCCGGCTCCGACTTTTTCTCCAAGATCGGCTGCCGGGATGCCAGGGACAAATACAGCCAGTTCAAAATGGTCATGGCTGTGGGCCTTGTCATGGGCCTGCACGCCCTGTTCGAAATTTTCGTAAACGGCGTGGAAATCTCCTGGGCGGTCATTTGGACTTATCTGCCTGTCTCCTTGCTGTACATCGGTTCCATGGCCCTGGGCTATGTGGGCCTGCGCTACATTGAGCTTAGCATCTCCTCCCCCATCTGCAACGCCAGCGGCGCTCTGGTGGCGATCCTCGCCATCGTAACCGGCACCGCCGAAATTATGGAGGCGCCCCAGTACCTGGCCATCGCCCTGGCCTGCGCCGGTGTCATCGGACTGGGCTTTGTGGAGGCCAGCGAGGATGACGCCCTCCGGGCCGCCCGCCAGGAGGCTTCTAACTATAAGTACGCAAAAAGCTGGCTGGCCCTAGCGCTGCCCATTGCCTACTGCCTGCTGGACGCCGCCGGTACCTTTGCCGACGAACTGGTATTGGAAACCCTGAACGAGGATTCCGCCAATGTCGCCTATGAGCTGACCTTCCTGGTTGCCGGCATTGTGTGCTTCCTGTACACCTGCGTCATCAAAAAGCAGAAGCTGGTGCCCAAAATGGAAGCGCCCAAGTATGTGGGAGCCATTTTCGAAACCGCCGGCCAGTTTACCTACATCATGGCTCTGGCCAGCGGGGATGCCGCTCTGGCCGCTCCCATTATTTCCTCCTACTGCATGGCCTCCGTCCTGTGGAGCCGCCTGTTCCTGAAGGAAAAGCTGAGCTGGAAGCATTACGCCTGCATTGCGGTGACCTTCCTTGGCATCCTGATTATGGGAATTTACGATATGTAATGGATTTGGCCGGGTACGCTGCTTATTCCTGCCAATTGGAATATGGTATTATCCCTTTTCCCCGATCAGCTGCTGCTTCTGACATTTTTTCAATTGCTTGACTTCCCATTCCCGTTTCAGCGCGTCGGAATGGCTGCCGCATTCCTCCCGGTAGACCAGCTCCAGCGGCCCTCTGCCCCGGGTATATTTGGCACCGTGGCCGCCGCGGTGGGCTTCCAGCCGCTTTTCCACATCCGTGGTGATGCCGGTGTAGAGAGAACCGTCCTTACACCGCAGAATGTACAAATACCAAATCGGTTGCATAATTCCTCCATGAAAATCCGGGCGGTAACACCGCCCGGATCTACTTTTCCCGTTTTCTCTTTGGTTCCATCCCCAGGAGCCTGTCCAGCAGGAAAAAGGTCACATTGCCCAGTATCAGCAGAATCAGGCACATGACCGTGCCCAGCTCCCGGAACTCCTCGCCGATCCGGTCAAGGCCGAAAACGCGCAGTAAGACCCAGTATGCCAGAAGTGTGGCGCCGTTAAACAGCAGCGCTTTCCACAGCCATTTCCCCTTCAGACGGTTCAGCTTGGGCCTGACGATGGGATAATATCCCAGGAAGGCGAATACAGCGGCCGCCTCCTTATCCGGAGCCAGCAGGACAGACAGCAGCATCACCGCCCCATACCAGGCCCAGGCAATGCGGACGCCGCAGGTTTTCAGCACCACCTGCAGCAGCAGCGCGCAGAGCATGGGACAGACGTAGGTAGCCACGGGGATCAGGGTACCCATCCCCATGATGACCACCGCCAGCGCCGCCAGGACACCGCCCAGGGCTACGGCGCCTGCGGGCGTGCGTTTACCTGCCATTGTGCTTCAACAGGCCGTATTTGATGTCCCAGAGCTTCTGGCTCAGGTCCACATAGTAGGTCTGGGGATTGTCAAACCGTTTGACTTCATCCCAAAGGGTATCCACCTGCCGGGCGCAGTAATCCCGAATCTGCTCCAGCGTGGGCAGCGTATAGACCAGCTCGCCCTTTCGGAAGATGGGCACCTGCAATTCCTTGGCGGTAAAATTGTAGATTTTCTTCGTTTTCCAGGTGGCTTCCGGGTCAAAGATCTCCAAATCCCGGCTGTCATCCACCGTCTCATCGTAGACGGTCAGATAATCCGCAATGGCCTTGCCGGTATCGTTGCCAAAGAAGCGGTAGAGCCTTTTATAGTGGGGGTTTGTGATCTTGCCCACATTCTCGGAGATTTTGATTTTGGGGGTCACGGTGCCGTCTTCCTCTTCCACCGCCACCAGCTTGTATACGCCGCCGAAAATCGGCTCGGATTTTGCCGTGATCAACCGCTCGCCTACGCCGAACATGTCGATCTTCGCCCCCTGGCGCAGGACATCCCGGATGATATATTCGTCCAAAGAGTTGGAAACGGAAATCTGGCACTGGGTCCAGCCCGCCTCGTCCAGCATCTTTCTGGCCTGCTGGGTCAGATAGGCCATGTCGCCGGAGTCCAGGCGGATGCCGCACTTGGTAATGCCCTTGGGCTTCAGAACCTCGTTGAACACCCGGATGGCATTGGGAACGCCGGATTTCAGGGTGTTGTAGGTATCCACCAGCAACGTCGCGTTGTTGGGGTACATCTGCACATAGGCTTTGAAGGCCTCATATTCCGAGTCAAACATCTGCACCCAGGCATGGGCCATGGTGCCTCCGGCCTTGACGCCGAAAAGCTGGTCGGAAATGGTGCAGGCTGTGCCATGGCAGCCGCCGATGTAGGCGGCCCGGGCGCCCAAAATGGCCGCGTCCGCCCCCTGGGCACGGCGGGAGCCGAATTCCAGCACCGTCCGCCCCTCCGCCGCCCGGACGACCCGGTTGGCCTTGGTGGCGATCAGGCTCTGGTGGTTGACGCACAACAGCAGATAGGTTTCAATCAGCTGGGCCTGAATGGCCGGCGCCCGAACCGTGAGGATCGGCTCCCTGGGGAAAACCGGCGTTCCCTCGGGAACGGCCCAGATATCGCCGGTGAACCGGAAATCCGCCAGATACTGCAAAAAATCCTCGGTGAACATCCCCCGGCCCCGCAGATACTCGATATCCTCCCGGGAGAAGTGCAGGTCCTGAATATACTGGACGATCTGCTCCAGTCCCGCCGCAATGGCAAAGCCTCCGCCATCGGGGCAGCGGCGGAAAAACAGGTCGAAATAAGTAATCCGGTCCGCGTAGCCATTGGAAAAATATCCCTGGCCCATAGTCAGTTCGTAAAAGTCACAGAGCATGGTAAGATTCAGCTTATCGTTGACAACCATATGAGTCACCTCAATTCTATTATGGCCCCATTATAAAGAAAATTTCCCCAAATGGCAACCCTTTTCGTTGACATAAAGAGAAGTTTCAGGTATATTTATTGTAAAGGATCCGCTCCACAGAAAAGAATTTCATTCCGTGCCAGCACCCACTTCTTACGGGACAACCGGCACTGATGCACAATCATACCCATGCGTCAAATGCTTTCATTTTTGGCAGCGCCATATGTGGCATGGGTATTTCATCAGAAAGGTCGTGATGCTTATGGAAATCAAACCGGGCATGAAGGGGAGCGCCTCCACGCTGGTGGAGCGGGAGGACACTGCCCAGGAGGTCGGTTCCGGTGACCTGCTGGTTTACGCCACCCCCTGCATGGCCGCCCTGATGGAGGGCGCCGCCTGTGAGGCAATTGCCGAAGCCCTCGGCGACACCCAAACCACAGTGGGAACCGCCATGAACATCGAACACGTCTCCGCCACGCCGGTGGGACTGGAAGTCCGGGCGGAAGCGGAAGTAACGGCCGTGGATGGCAAGACCATTACCTTTTCGGTCCACGCCTTTGACGAAGCTGGTGAAATCGGCAGAGGCACCCACAAGCGCGTTCTGGTAAACAGTCAAAAATTTCTGGACAAGGCATACAGCAAACTATAAAGGAGGTCATTTTATGCAAGATTATGGCGCTATGATCCGCAGCACATTCGAGCTTGGCAGCGTTCGGGATGCTGAAGTGCTGTTCGAAGCCTGTATCAAAAACGCATTCCCCACCTTTCATTTCCGCCGTCTGGAGCTGATCCGGTTCATGAAGGACACCCAATACATGGAGGGCCGCAGCTGGAACCATGTGTTCGAGATCAAGCGGACGGAGCTTCAGGGGCAGTCCGTCTGGGAGGTGCACTGCCACCGGGTCACCATGGGCAAGACCCCGGACAAGCACGTCTACCTGGATTACATGACTCTGGGCTTCGTGCAGTATCTGGAGGCCTGATGCTGACTTACCAAAAAGCCGAACCGGAAGATATTGGCACGCTGTTTCTGCTCAACAAGCAGCTGATCGAAGAATTCGAGGATCTGGCATCCATCGATTATGACAAGGTCCTGCGCTGGGTGCGCCGCAATCTGGAGCAGAACCTGTCCTTCTTTACCCGGATTTATTGGGACGGGAAGCTGGCCGGGTACTACTGCCTGCTTCCCGCCGGCGGGAAAATGGAGCTGGACAGCCTGTTCGTGCTGCCCCCATTCCGGGGCCGGGGCATCGGAACGGCGGTCTTAAAAAAATGCCAAGCAGAGACGCTTCTTCCCATCTTTCTGTATGTGTTCCGCAGAAACATCCGGGCGCTGTCCCTGTATGAACGGCTGGGCTTTCAAACCGTCAAGGAAGTCGGTTCCACCCGATACATTATGGAATATCAAAAGCAGGACTGCTGAGCAGTCCTGCTTTTATCATTTCTCCGTGAATCCTTACCCTTCCTCCATCGGGGCAGTCAGCTTTCCCTTCCTCACGCTTTTCCCACTTTTGCCTTGTCTGCGGCTATGATGCGCTTCATGGCTTCCATGCCCACCTTGATGGCGCCGCTGGTGTCCTCAGTCATGGGCATGGCAAGGCCTGCCTTCTCCCGCTCCTGATTCCACACCACATGGAAACAGCTTCCACAGCGGACGCCCAGGGCCGCCGCCACCACAAACAAGGCCGCTGATTCCATTTCACTGGCCTTGACGCCCAGGCGTTTCCAGCTTTCCCACTTTTGCAAAAGGTCATAGTACACAGGCGACTTCTCCGGGCTGTGCTGGCCGTAGAAGGCGTCTTTGCACTGGACAACCCCCATATGGGTACGGTAGCCCAGATCCTCACTGGCGGCCTTCAGCGCGGCGGTGACATCAAAGTCGGCCACAGACGGGAACTCAATGGGTGCGTATTCCAGAGAAGTATGCTCATACCGGATGGCGCCGGTGGCAACCACCACGTCGCCGGGCAGCACATCCATGGCAATACCGCCGCAGGTGCCTACCCGGATGAAGGTATCCGCCCCGATGGCAGCCAGCTCCTCCATGGCGATGGAGGCAGATGGGCCGCCGATGCCCGTGGAGCAGACCGACACCTTTTCTCCCAGCAGCGTGCCGGTGTAGATGTTATACTCCCGGTTCATACCGATATGAACGGGAGTGTCAAACAGGTCTGCAATGGACTCGCAGCGGCCGGGATCGCCGGGAAGGAACACATAACGGCCCACGTCGCCTTTCACACAGTGAATATGATACTGCATACCAATATCTTGCATAATGGATCCCCCTTTGTATCATTTATCTAATAATGTGAATCAAGAGTTGAATTGTTTGGAAAAAACGGAAAAACACACCAGTTGTCATCCTGAGCGAGCGGAGCGAGTCGAAGGATCTTGGCACTTAAGTTACGTACCAAGAAAAAGCAAATGCGAAGATCCTTCGACTCCGCCGCCTTTGGCGGCGACCCTCTGGATGACAGCCGTTCAAAATGCTTTTACTGTTTCAACTCTTGATTCACATTAATACTGTTTCTTTATAAAAATGTTTCATTTTTATAAAGAAGGCACCGCCTGACGGCGTTACTCCGCGCTAAGGCGCTATGTACGCCCACTGCGGTGGGTGTGCCGTTTTCGTGATTTTTGAGACAGAAAATCACGAAAACGTGTCTCATTATGATCTTCCTATTCAAAAGTTCCATTCTGACGAATGAAGCTTTTTAATGGAATATCAGTATAAAAATATAGTATCATATGCGCCGCAATTTTGCAAGCAGACAATATAAAACTACGGAATCAGAAATACGGCAAACCCACAAAATGCTGTCATCCCCCGGTGAGAAAAACACCAAAGAGATGGCAGCATTTTGTTTTACCGAAACTCAAACAACTTACATACCGGAATATCCAATGCCTTTGCAATGCTGAAAATGACATCTAACGAAACGGCGCAGTCGTTGTTTTCGATCCGCGACATGTGGGTGCGGCTGATGTCGATTTTGTCCGCCAGCTGCATTTGGGATAACCCCCGTTCTTTGCGGTAGTAGGAAATGTTCAGGCCAAGCTTTCGATAGGATTCACTGTGCATTCTTTCCATGGGTCCCCTCCTTTTTACTAGCTTATGAAAAACACGTCCAAAAATCGACAACGTATAAATTAACTTTTGTTATATTTTACGTTGCATTTTTAACTTTATAATGATATAATGCAACATAATCCCCCAATGATGAGGGAAACATTCCGTTCAATTCGAACAATGGAGGCCCCCATGAAAACACTTGCGGAAAATGGCGCGCAGCCCGCACAGGCTGGACAATACAATCCCTATGATGCCAGTCTCTGGCTTAACGAGGACCTTTCCCCCTACTCCGTCCAGGCCTGCAGGAAAACCGACCGGACGCCGGCTCCCATTGCGCTGCACAGCCATGGCTTCTATGAGCTGGTATACTGCCGTACCTGCAGCGGTGTAAAATATCTGATCGGCGCGGCCCTCTATCCGCTGCAGGCGGGGGATGTTCTGCTGATACCTCCCGGAGTCAGCCACTGCGCCGTGCTGCCGGAAGTCATGACTGCCCCCTTTGTCCGGGATGTGGTCCGGTTTACCCAGCATTTTCTGTATGAACAGGCCCGGCTGTACCCCGGCAGACAGCTTTATCCCTTTGGAAACACCCGGCTGCTGCATACCGCAGGTGAAAAATGGGAAAATATCGGAACCCTCTTTCAAACCGGAATCACGGAAAGTGAAGCGCGTCTGCGGGACTGGGAACGGGTTTTGCAGGCCAGCACCATTCACATTCTTTGCCTGCTATTTCGTGTACTGGCGGAACAGGACACTTCCCTTCTGATGGAGGACACCTCTCCCCTGCTGCTTCAGGTCATGGACTATGTTGAAAAAAATCTGGCGGAAAAGATTACGCTGGAATCCACCGCGAAATTCTTCTCCACCAGCAAAAGCACCCTTAGCCAAACCTTCCGCAAAAAAACAGGCGTCAGCTTTTACACCTATGTCATTCAGCGGCGGCTCATTGCCGCAAAGGCACTGATCCTCCAGGGGGTTCCCCTGGAGCAGGTCGGCAAGCACGTGGGCTTCACGGAGCATTCGGCTTTTTACCGGGCCTTTAAGCAGAAATACGGCATTTCTCCGAAGGAATACCGGGACTCCCACAACGGCACCGGCTGAGCAAGTAGCAGTACCATATCAGGTGTTTTTACAAAAGCCGAATCGAAGCTAAGGTTGACTCTAAGCATCTCATATAAAAATGTAAAACGGAGAACCCGTTTTATTCGAAGCGCATTCAGCGGTTCGGCGGCCTAGCTGCAAAAAATAAAGGCAACATACTTTTTATCAAGAAATAGTATTCATAAACGCGAAATTTAAGAAAACCGCGGATAGGTAAGATACCCACAAAAAGCACGGTCCCAGCGGACCGTGCTTTCAGTGTGTCGAAAAAGTAAGTTCAGAAGTTTACCAATTTGCACTGCACCAAAGCCTCCCTTGTGCAAAGGGAGGTGGGGCGGCGCAAGCCGCCTCGGAGGGATTGTGCAGTGAAATGTTACGAATTTGCATTGGGCTTCGGCAAAAAGGAAACATTTTACCGCGTCAATCCCTCAGTCACGCTGTTCACGTGACAGCTCCCTTTGCACAAGGGAGCCTTGGGCGCTATAAGCGCCAGAGGGTTTATCGACAGTCTGAAAGCAAGGTCCCGGCGGACCGTGCTTTTTTACATTCTTCCATTTCTTATCAGAAAAAACTGACCTGGCTGGTATCCGGGAGGCTGCCAAAGGCTCCCGCTTCTTTCAGCATCTGGATATGGGTCTTGGAGACCTTAGGACAGGCGGCGGCGACCTCTTCCACGGAGAGGAAGGTCTTCCCTTCCCGGCCCTCCACCAGGTCCCAGGCCGCGCTTTCACCCAGGCCGGAAATGGCCACAAAGGGCGGAAGCAGCTTGCCGTCCTTGATAAGAAACTTGGTGGCGTGGCTCTCATAGATGTCCAACGGCAAAAATTCAAAGCCCCGGAGGTAATATTCGTACGCGACCTCCAATGTGGTCAGCAGGTCTTCATCCTTGGCCGTGGCATCCTCATTCTTCTCAATGGCGTCAATATTGGCAATGACGGATTCGATCCCATGGGTCATCAGCACCGCATCAAAACCGCCCTTCTGGCTGCGGCGGTAGAAGTAGGCCGCGTAAAACGCCAAAGGATGGTAAACCTTGAACCAGGCGATACGGAAAGCCATCATAACATAAGCCACGGCGTGGGCCTTGGGGAACAGGTACTTGATCTTCTTGCAGGAGCCGATATACCAGTCCGGAACGCCCGCCGCTTTCATCTCCTCCTCCGCCCCCTCGGGCAGTCCCCTGCCCTTTCGGACAGCCTCCATGATCTTGAAGGAACGCTTTTCCGGCATACCGCAGGAGATCAGGTAGATCATGATGTCGTCACGGCAGCCGATGGCCTGGTCAACGGTGGCAGTCTTGGAGGTAATCAGGTCCTTAGCATTGCCCAGCCACACATCGGTGCCATGGGAGAAGCCGGAAAGCCGCAGAAGGGTATCAAACCGGGTGGGCATGGTGTCCATCAGCATGCCGCGGGTGAACCGGGTGTTGAACTCCGGAATGGCAACCGCCCCGGTGGGACCGAGAATTTTATCATTCTCATAGCCCAAGACCTTGGAGGAGGTGAAAATAGACATGGTATCCTTATCGTCCAGAGGGATGGTTTTGGCATCCACCCCGGTCATATCCTCCATCATGCGGATCATGGTGGGGTCATCATGGCCCAGCATGTCCAGCTTCAGCAGGTTTTCCTCCATGGAATGGTATTCAAAATGTGTGGTGATCTGGTCGGCGTTGGGATCGTCGGCAGGGTGCTGCACGGGGCAGAAATCCCAGATTTCATTCTCCTGGGGGATGACCACCAGGCCGCCGGGGTGCTGTCCCGTGGTGCGCCGGACGCCCACACAGCCTGCGGCCAGCCGGGCCTCCTCCGCCCGGCTGGCGGTTTTTCCCCGCTCGGACAGATATTTTTTCACATAGCCGAAGGCGGTCTTTTCCGCCACGGTGCCAATGGTTCCCGCCCGGAAAACATGGGATTTTCCGAACATTTCAATGCAGTAGGCGTGGGCCTTGGCCTGGTATTCACCGGAAAAGTTCAGGTCGATATCCGGCACCTTGTCGCCGCCGAAGCCCAGGAAGGTTTCGAAGGGGATGTTAAAGCCGTCCTTTTCGAATTTGCTGCCGCATTTTGGGCAGACTGCGTCGGGCAGGTCCGCGCCGCAGCCATAGCCCTTGGGCACGTCAAAGGTGGAATACTTGCACTCCGGGTTGGGGCAGCGGTAGTGTGGCGGGAAGGAGTTGACCTCCGTAATGCCGGACATATAGGCCACAATAGACGAACCGACGGAACCACGGGAGCCAACCAGGTAGCCGTGCTCCAACGAATTCTGCACCAGCTTCTGGGCGGACATGTAGATCACATCGTAGTGACAGCTGATAATATCGTGCAGCTCCGTTTCCACGCGCTTTACCATCAGCTCCGGGGGATTTTCCCCGTAGAGCCTGTGGAACTTGGTGTAGACCAGATTTTTCAGGTCCTCCACGGAATTCTCGATCTTGGGGGCAAACAGGTTGTGGGGCACCGGGCGCAGTGTTTCGCACATGTCGGCGATCCGGTTGGGATTGGTCACTACGATCTCATAGGCCTTTTCCTCCCCCAGATAGCTGAATTCCCGCAGCATATCGTCCGTGGTACGGAAATACAGGGGATTGTCCTTGTCGGCGTCGTCAAAGCCCTTGGTCGCCAGCAGAATATGGCGGAAAATTTCGTCCTCGGGATTCAGGAAGTGGACGTCTCCGGTGGCGACAACGGGCTTCCCCAGCTCCTCGCCCAGACGGACCACCGTGCGGTTGAATTCCCGAAGCTCCTCCTCATCCTTCGCAATGGGCGCTTCCCCATGCTTTCCCGGCTGGAGCATAAAGCGGTTGTTTGCCAGGGGCTGAATTTCCAGATAGTCATAGAAAGAGGCCAGACGCTTGATCTCATCCTCGCTCTTGTGCGCGATGATCGCCTGGAACAGCTCTCCCGCTTCACAGGCGGAGCCGATGATCAGCCCCTCCCGCAGCGCGATCAGCTCGGACTTGGGGATTCTGGGGACACGCTTGAAATATTTCAGATTGGAATCGGAAATCAAATGGTAGAGGTTGCGCAGTCCCACCTGGTTCTTCGCGAACAGAATAATGTGCCGCGCCTGGCGGTCCGTGATGCGGCCCTTGGAGCGGAGACCCTCCATGGCAGGATTGATGGCCTGCAGGGTATGGATGTCGTGCTCCTGCTCCAGCTTCTGCATCAGCTTCGTCATAATCAGGCCGCAGGTCATGGCATCATCCCCGGCCCGGTGGTGATTGAAGTCCGGCAGGCTCAGGGCATTGGAGACGATGTCCAGCTTGAATTTGTTCAGGTGGGTCAGCAGATTCTGGGACAAAATCAGTGTATCCGCCGCCGTAAAATTGTATTCATAGCCCAGCCGGACGCATTCCGCCCGGATAAATCCGGTATCAAAATCGGAATTATGGGCGACCAGAACCCGGTCACCAATGAAATCCAGGAATTTGGGCAGCACCTCTTCGATTCTTGGCGCACCCTTCAGCATATCGTCGGTGATGCCCGTCAGTTCCACGATTTTCCGCTCCAGGGGGCGCTCCGGGTCAACGAAGGTCTGGAAACGGTCAAGCTCCTGGCCGTTTTTCAGAATCACCGCGCCGATCTCGATAATGCGGTCTCTGCGGGAGCTGAGGCCCGTGGTTTCCAGGTCGAAAGCCACAAATTCCTGGTCGAAGGTCATATCCCTGCTGCCATGCACCACGATGCGGTCGTCCACATCGTTGACGTAGTAGCCCTCACAGCCATAGAGAATCTTGATATTCTGGTCGGTGCCCGCCACTTTGGCCTTGGAAGCGGCCTTCATGGCGTCGGGGAAGGACTGGGCGACGCCGTGGTCCGTAATGGCAATGGCCTTGTGGCCCCAGGCCGCCGCCTGCTTTACCGCGTCGGCCGTTACGGTCAGGGCGTCCATGTTGGACATGGTGGTGTGCAGATGCAGCTCCACCCGCTTTTCCCCCGCCGCCGTATCCTGACGCTTGGGCATGGAACCGGGCATCATGGCATAGGGCTTGAGCACCATTTCGTTGTCAAACCGGTCCTCGATCAGCTTGCCCTGAACCCGGAGGACGGAGCCAACCTGGACATTGTCCAGAATGGGCTTGGCCTCTCCCGCTTCCAGAAAGCGGTTGATCCGAATGGAGTTGGTATTGTCCGTCATGTCGAACTTGACCACCCAGGCATTGCGTTTTTTCAGCTCCTTGTGGTCAACATTGAATACCTTCCCCTCTACAATGACGGTGCCCATGTCCAGGCTCAGTTCCCTCATGGGTACGGAGTTTCCTTTGAAGGGCTTGCCATAGAAGGTTTCGCTGGGCGGTGCGGACTTTATTTCCTGCTTTTCCTGCCTTACTGCTGCGGCGGGCATGGATTCCAGCACGGAGCCGCGCATGGACGCCATGGCCTCAAACAGGGCCTTCCCTTCCAGGGCCTGTCCTGCTTCGATGGTAATGGCCACCGGCACGCCGAAGCGCTCCCGGAGGGCATTCTGCACCGTGGGAACATGCTCCAAAAGGGTCTCTTTGCCATTGGCCACCAGCTTGACGGTCAGGTTTACGCCCTCCCATATCCACTTTGCCCCGGCCAGAGACCCTCTCGCCATGGAGTTACAGCAGACAAACAGCTGCATCAATTCCTCATTTTCAATCTTAGTAAGCTCCCCGGCCGGATGGGTTGCCGTCAGCTCCAGGCGGCGCAGGCCATACAGGGCGGCAATGTCCCTTCCGGCCCTGTTCAATAGCCGCTGGGGAATATAGTGCTCCGCATGAACGGCCACATGGACACTGCGCGCCTCCGGGTCAATGTCCGCAGCAGCGATAGCCGCCTGAGAAAGAGCCGTGTACAACTCCTCAGGCGGCGCATAGTCCGGGAACATGGTCAATAAGTAAACTCGCTCGGTCATAAGTATCTCACAGTCAAAACGCTTCAATTTTTCTCAGCAGGGCGCCCAGAAGCTGGTCGTAGGGCAGTTTTTCCACCTGCTGTCCCTTCTCAAACAGCATTCCCCAGCCGTCACCGCCGGCAATGCCGATGTCGGCTTCCCGGGCCTCGCCGGGGCCATTGACCACACAGCCCATAACCGCCACGGTGATGGGCTTTTGGCAATCCTTCAAAGCCTCATCCACCTGGTTGACCAGACCGATCAGGTCGATTCGGGTGCGTCCGCAGGTGGGGCAGGAAATGATG
The DNA here is from genome assembly GCA_030533415.1 of Eubacteriales bacterium. Classification (GTDB taxonomy): domain Bacteria; phylum Bacillota; class Clostridia; order Oscillospirales; family Oscillospiraceae; genus Faecousia. The sequence goes on from JAUNJE010000023.1 coordinate 35,090, forward strand.
TTCACACCCTCCTTGCGCAGTCCCGCCGCTTTCAGGATGTCCTTGGCGGCATAGACCTCCTCCACCGGGTCATCGGTCAGGCTGACCCGGATGGTATCTCCGATGCCGTCCAAAAGCAGCGCGCCGATTCCCATGGCGGATTTGATCAACCCCTGCTTTACCGGGCCGGTCTCAGTGACGCCGATGTGAAGGGGATAATCACATTTTTCCCGGAACAGCCGGGCAGCGGCCACCATGGTGGGCACGGAGGAGGACTTCATGGAGACGCAGGTATCATAAAAGCCCTGCTTTTCCAGCAGTTCCAGGTGCTCGAAGGCGCTTTCCACCAATGCCTCCGCCGTGGGGTGAGCATACTTTTCCAGCAGGCGTTTGTCCAGGCTGCCGCCGTTGACGCCGATGCGGATGGGAATGTGCCTTTCTTTGCACACATCCACCACCGCCTTGACCCGGTCCTCCCCGCCGATGTTGCCGGGGTTGATGCGAATCTTGGCCGCGCCGCCTTCCGCCGCCGCAATGGCCAGCTTGTAATCAAAATGGATATCGGCAACCAGGGGCAGCGGACTTTCCTTGCAGATATCCGCAAAACCCCGGGCGGCCTCCCTGTTGGGAACCGCCAGCCGGGCAACCTGACAGCCGGCCGCGGCCAATTGCCGAAGCTGGCGCAGACTCCCTTCCACATCCGTTGTTTTGGTATTGAGCATGGACTGGATCACCACAGGCGCTCCGCCGCCGATGGGAACCCCTCCCACAAGAATCTGTCTGGTCATCGGAATCACCTCTTAAACAGGACAAAAATATCCTTAAACATAATCACCGCCATGAGGATCAGCAGCAGGATCATACCCGCGCCATGCAGATATCCTTCATAGACAGGATTCAGCTTTTTCTTGGTAACGGCCTCCACCGCAGTGGTGATCAGCAGTCCCACCACACGGCCGCCGTCCAGGGCGGGGATGGGCAGCAGGTTCATAACCGCCAGGTTAATGGCGATAAAGGCGCCAAAATAGAGCATATCAAACAGGGCTTCCTTCCGGCTGGCAGCGGAATCCGCCACTTCCGACATCTGCTGCACAATGCCCACCGGGCCGGACATATCGGATAGCCCTACTTGGCCCTTGAACAGCATCTGCAGGCTCAGCCGCACCAGCCGCACCGTATTGACAGACTGCCGCAGGGCATATTCCAGCCTGCCGAAGAAATCCAAATCCACTACGGAAAAATTGATGCCGTAGCGCACCAGCGTCGTTCCGTCCTCCTGAGGGAACCTGTGGCCCTCCAGGTCAAAATCCTCCAGAACAATCTTTTTTCCGTCCCGTTCCAAAACCAGATCGTGGATGTCTCCGCCGTTCAGGCTCAGAATCATACTGAAATCCGCTTGGACATAGATTTTTTCCCCGTCCAACTCCAAAATCCGGTCGCCCTCCTGCAGGCCGCTTTCCCCGTTGATGGTGCAGAAATCCGTGAAGCTGTGGATGACGGGAACCGCTATCCGGCTCACAGGCAGATAGACCACGATCATCAGCAGTACGCCCACCAGGAAATTCATAGCAGCGCCGGCCACCAGAATGATCAGCCGCTTCCACCAGGCCGCCTTGCCAAAGGCCCGGGGATTGTCGCTGACGCCATCCTCGCCCTCCATGGCGCAATAACCGCCGATGGGAATCAGGCGGATGGCATACAGGGTCTCCCCCACCTGCTTCTTCCACAGGGCCGGGCCCATAAACATGGAAAATTCATTGACCTGGACGCCGGAAAGCTTGGCGGCCACAAAATGCCCCAGCTCATGGACAAAAATCAGGATACTGAACAGAATAATCGCAAAAACAACGCTCATAGAATGCCTCGCTTACAATTGGGATAACCGCCTTACCGCTTCCCGGGCATGACGGTCCGCCTCCAGAATTTCCTCCAGAGTGGGATTTTCCACAAAGGGAACCGCCTCCACAGCCTGGGAAACCAGGCGGTAAATGTCATAGAAGCCGATTTCGTCCCGCAGGAACATGGCAACGGCCTCCTCATTGGCGCCGTTCATGGCGGGGCAGGCGGTGCCGCCCTTTTCCGCGCAGCGGTATGCCAACGCCAGACAGGGAAAATTTTCCAAATCCGGTTTGCTAAAAGTCAGCGGGCCGCAGCGGAGCAGATCCAGCCCCTCCACCGGGCAGGAAACCCGCTCCGGATAAGTCAGCGCCAATTGGATGGGAAGCCGCATATCCGGGGTCCCCAGCTGGGCCATGACCGCACCGTCCACAAATTCCACCATGCTGTGGACAATGCTCTGGCGGTGAATGACCACATCCACCTTTTCCAGAGGCATCCGGTACAGCCGCATGGCCTCGATCACCTCCAGCCCCTTGTTCATCAGGGTGGCGCAGTCGATGGTAATCTTGGCCCCCATCTTCCAGTTGGGGTGTTTCAGGGCGTCCGCCTTGGTGACAAACTGCAGCTGCTCTCTGGTCTTTCCGAAAAAGGGACCGCCGGAGCAGGTCAGGATCAGGCGCTTTACTTCTTTTTTGCTGCCGCTGCCCATAAGGCACTGGAAAACAGCAGAATGCTCGGAATCCACGGGAACAATTTCCGCGCCGTATTTCTCCGCCTCCGCCATTACCAGTTCCCCGGCGCAGACCAGGGTCTCCTTGTTGGCAAGGCCGATGCGTTTTTTGGCCCGGATGGCGGCAAGGGTCGGTTTCAGGCCCACCATGCCCACCACAGCCGTGATGACACAGTCGGCGCTCTCCATGGTGGCGGCCTCCATCAGGCCCTCCTCTCCCCAGCTTACCCGGGTAGGCAGGTCTTTTATCCCATTTGCCAGCGCTTCCGCCGCCTCCTGAGTAGCCATAACAGCCAGCTCCGGCCGGAACGCGCGGCACTGCTGGGCCATGCGCTCCACGCTGGTTCCGGCTGTTAATGCCGCCACCCGTATGCCGGGAAGGCGGCTGATCACATCCAGGCTCTGCCGGCCGATGGAGCCGGTAGAGCCAAGAATACTGACACATTTTACCATAAAAAGCCCACCTTTATACCACCACAATGGGCAGCACCAGCAGCAGCGCTTCCATCAGGGGTGCCACCATCGACAGCGAATCAAACCGGTCCAGCACGCCGCCGTGGCCGGGAATCAGATTGCCATAATCCTTGATGCCGGTCTGCCGCTTGATGATGGAGAAGCACAGGTCGCCGAAGGTCCCGGCAAGGGAGCCTACCAGGCCATACAGCAGGGCAAGGCCATAATGGACGTCAAACTGCAGCGGCCAGTCCAAGATCACAGTGTAAATCAGCATGCTGACCACAGCGGAAGCCATTCCGCCGAGAACCCCTTCAATGGTCTTATTGGGGCTGACCACAGGGGCCAGCTTGTGCTTGCCGAATTTCAGGCCCACGAAGTAGGCGCCCGCGTCGGACATAAACGCTACGATAAAGGGAATCAAAATCACATAACGTCCGACATTCATAGTCAGAATTCGGATCAGGGAACTGAGCATATAAGGAATGATGAGACCAGCCACAAAGCAGACACCCAGCATTTCAATGGACACCTTGACATGATCCATCATCATTTCCGCAAACAGCAGCAGGAAAAATACCATCAGCATCAGCAGGAAATAGGCCCGAACGGCCCCCAGATAGCTCCACATGGAGATGCCAAACGCCATCACGCAGGAATAGACCACCAGCCGCAGGCGCTGCACCAGTCCCGTCCTGTACAAAAGCTCATACGCCGCAATGGCCAGCAGAATGCCCAAGATAAATGCCGCCGCGATTTTCGGTGCTGCCAGCACCACCAGGAATAAAACCGGCACCAGAACTGCCGCCGCGATAATACGGGTCTTCATATTTCTTTATGTCCCTCCAAAGCGGCGGTTCCGCCGGTGATATTCTGCAATGGCCTCGTCCAGGTGCTCCGGAGCGAAATCGGGCCACAGTACATTCATAAATACATATTCCGAGTAGGCGGACTGCCACAAAAGGAAATTGCTGGTTCGCTTCTCCCCCGAAGGGCGAATGATCAGCTCCGGGTCCGGAATCTCCCCGGAATAAAGATAAGAGGCAAACAACGCCTCCGTCAGCGCTTCGGGCCGGTACGTTCCCGCCGCCACATCGGCGGCAAAGGCCCGGGCGGCGTGGACAATCTCGTCCCGTCCGCCGTAATTCAGGCAGAAATTCACCTGAACGTCATATTCCTCGGAGCGGTGCTGGGCGTCATAGCAGAGCTTTTGCAGCTCCGGGCTTAACCGGCTCAGGTCTCCAAAAAACCGGAAGCAGACCCGGTTTTTCTCCATGTCCCGCAGGGCCTCCTCCAGATAGCGGCGGAGCAGTTTCATGATGCCCGCCACCTCCTCCTGGGAACGCTTCCAGTTCTCCGTGGAGAAGGCATAGACCGTCAGATATTCCACGCCCAGGGTACGGCAGTAATTCGCGATGCGCCGGAACGCCTCCGCACCTGCGGCGTGTCCCGCAGTGCGGGGCAGGCCCCGCTGCTTCGCCCAACGGCCATTGCCATCCATGATGATGGCAATGTGCCGGGGCGGAGCAAGGTTTTCTTTTTCAGAAAGTGCCATTTAAGCACCTCTTTCTACGATGGATTGGATAAAATGGAAAATGAAAAATTGAAAATGGAAAATTAAGGTGCCGCTGCGCGGCTATATTGCATGATATGCTTATCGGGATTACACAGCAAATACGCCTGTCATGCACTGGTGCTTACAGCGCTCAGCAGGCAGTACGAATTTGCCGGAACTGATGCAGAACCGTAAGATGTTACCGCACAATCCCTTCGGCCGCCTTTACACAAGGGAGGCTTGGGTGCGCTGCAAGTCGGCCTTACTGAGCAAAATCGATAACCAAATGGAAGGATTTCCGAAGAAAAATCCACAATTATCAATTTCCTATTTTCAATTTTCAACTTCCCTCAAATGCTCATCAGTTCCTTTTCCTTGGCAGCCAGGGCAGCGTCCACCCGCTTGATGTTCTTATCCAGCAGGTCCTGCAGGTCCTTCTCCGCCTTCTTCTGGTCATCCTCGGTGATTTCGGAATTCTTCTTCAGCTTCTTGACATAATCCATGCCGTCCCGGCGGATGTTGCGCATGGCAACCTTGGCTTCCTCGGCATATTTTTTGACCTGCTTTGCCAGATCCTTACGGCGCTCCTCCGTCAGCTGGGGGAAAACCAGGCGGATAACACGGCCGTCATTCTGGGGATTGATGCCCAGATCGGAGGTCTGAATGGCCTTCTGAATGTCCTTCAGCAGCTTGGTGTCCCAGGGCTGCACCACCAGGGTGCGGGCATCGGGCGTAGAGATCGTCGCCACACCGTTCAGGGGCGTTTCACTTCCATAGTATTCCACGGTGATGCGGTCCAGAACCTTCGCGTTGGCACGGCCGGCCCGGACGGCGCCAAATTCCTCGTCCAGGTGGTCCAGGGCCTTGTCCATTCTTCTTGCATAATCCTTAAAATCCACGCTCATTTGTTAGTCCTCCTTAAAACTTGTTTTTCACGGTCGTACCGATTTCTTCACCGCGCACCACGCGGACGATGCTGTTTTCCTCCTCCAGCCCGAAGCAGACCATGGTCTTGTCATTGTCCATGGCCAGAGCCATGGCCGTAATGTCCGTGGCCTTCAGGTTCTTCGCCAGGGCTTCGCTGTAGGTAAGGCGGGAATATCTGACGGCATTGGGATCCTTGGCGGGATCCGCGGAGTAAATGGCGTCCACATTCTTCGCCATCAAAATGGCGTCCGCCCCGATCTCCACTCCCCGCAGCACAGCGCCGGTGTCGGTGGAAAAATAGGGATTGCCGGTGCCGGCGGCAAACAGGACGACCTTTCCCTGGTTTAAGTACCGCTCCGCAGTATCCCGGGTAAAATACTCGGCAAACTTATTCATCTCCACGGCGCTGAGCACCCGGGCGTCCACGCCGTGCTTTTCCAGCGCGTCCGCCACGGCAATGGCGTTCATCACCGTTCCCAGCATGCCCATGGCGTCAGCATGGGAGCGCTGCATTTTGTCCGCGCCATCCTTGACGCCCCGCCAGAAGTTTCCCGCTCCGATGACCAGGCCCATCTGGACCCCCATATCCACACAGGCTTTTATGGAGGTGCAGAGCTGGTTGACGATTTGAAAATCCAATCCCCTGTGGGCCTCGCCGGCGAGGGCCTCACCGCTGACCTTCAGAAGGATGCGCTTATATTTCAGTTCAGGCAAATCCGTTCACTCCTTATCGGCTTCTTTCATGTACTCCCCTATTTTAATATAAGATGACCGAATTGACAACCATTAAATTTAAGATTTCTTAAAATGTTTTTTTATTTTTCATAATCTTCGCCGGACTGTACATTTTTCACACATGCAGTTTCCCCCACACAGAAGAATCTGGCGGGAATTTGTGTTGCAAAACGGTTAGAGATGGTTTATAATGGCATATTATTGGAAATTGTAATAGTAAGAGAGGATGTTTGGATATGGCTGAGATCACTGAAAGCAAAAATTTCATCCACGCTTTTATCGATGAGGACATTGCCGAAGGCGGCCAGTACGCGGGCATGACCGTGCACACCCGTTTCCCGCCGGAGCCTAACGGCTACCTCCACATCGGCCACTGCAAAGCCCTGATCATCGACTTCGGCACCGCGGAAAAATATGGCGGCATGTGTAACCTGCGCATGGACGACACCAACCCCACCAAGGAAGATGTGGAATTTGTGGAGGCCATCCAGGAGGACATCCACTGGCTGGGCTTTGACTGGGGCGACCGGTTCTTCTATGGCTCCGACTACTTTGAAAAGGATTATGAATACGCGGTAGAGCTGATCAAAAAGGGCCTCGCCTATGTCTGTGAGCTGACCCCTGAGCAGTTCAAGGAATACCGGGGCGATCTGAACACCCCCGCCATCTCCCCCTACCGGGACCGTCCCATCGAAGAGAGCCTGGACCTGTTTGCCCGGATGCGGGCCGGGGAATTTGAGGACAACAAGTATACCCTGCGGGCCAAGATTGACCTGGCCTCCGGCAACTTTAATATGCGAGACCCGGTCATCTACCGTATCCGCCACATGCACCACCACCGCCAGGGGGACAAGTGGTGCATCTATCCCATGTACGACTTTGCCCATCCCATCCAGGACGCTCTGGAGGGCATCACCCATTCCCTGTGCTCTTTGGAATTTGAAAACCACCGGCCCCTGTACAACTGGGTGGTGGAAAATGTATCCGTCCCCCACCGCCCCCGGCAGATTGAATTTGCCCGCCTGGGCATTGACCACACGGTGCTGAGCAAGCGCAAGCTCCGGGCACTGGTGGAAAACGGCTATGTCTCCGGCTGGGACGATCCCCGTATGCCCACCCTGTGCGGCCTGCGCCGCCGGGGCTATACCCCCACCGCCATCCGCAATTTCTGCGACCGGGTAGGCGTCGCCAAATCCCCCAATACCATCGAATACGGTTTTCTGGAATACTGCCTGCGGGAGGACCTGAACGAAACCGCCCAGCGGGTTATGGCGGTGCTGAAGCCCATCAAGCTGACCATCACCAACTATCCCGAAGGGCAGTCCGAAACCGTGGTCGTGGAAAACAACCCCAACCGTCCCGAGGACGGCACCCGGGAGGTATCCTTCTCCCGGAACCTGTGGATCGAAGCCGACGACTTCCTTGCCCAGCCCATCCCCAAGTATAAGCGGCTGTATCCCGACGGCCCTGAATGCCGCCTGAAGGGCGCTTATCTCATTAAATGCACCGGCTGTGTCACCGACGAAAACGGCAATGTGGTGGAAGTTCTGGCAACCTACGACCCTGAATCCCGGGGCGGCGACCCTGCCGATGGACGGAAGGTCAAGGGCGCGACCATCCACTGGGTGGACGCGGACAACTGCGCCGACGCCGAGGTCCGCCAGTATGACAACCTCTTCGACGATCCCGATCCCGACGCCGCAGGCAAGGATTTCCTGAGCTGCATGAATCCCCACTCCCTGGAGGTTCTCACCGGCTGCAAGGTGGAGGCCTCCCTGCGCAGTGCCAAGGCCCCCGCTTCCTATCAGTTCATGCGCCTGGGCTATTTCTGCCCCGACAGCAAGGACTGCACCCCGGAGCACCTGGTTTTCAACCGCTCCGTCAGCCTGAAGGACAGCTTCAAGCCCGGCAAATAACGGTTTACCCCGCCGCAAAA
>JAUNJE010000003.1 GCA_030533415.1 Eubacteriales bacterium
ATTGATTACGAGTATCTTGGTTACGAAACCATTCAGATGGGCAACGTGAACCGTACATATAAAGTCAATTTTATGCTGCCGGAGGGGGTGCCCAAGTCCTTTCTGGTACAGAACGTCAATACCTACGCGTTCCGCAACCCTGTGGGCCTGATGGAGAACATCGACAAGGTGACGGAACATATCCGCAGAAAGAAGCCGGGAAAGCTTGCCCTGCATTTTCACCATACCGCCGACCGCAAGACGTATGTGGCGGACGGTGATAATTTCTGGCGGATGACCAATTTTGTCCCCTCCATCACCTATAATGCGGTGACGGATCTGGACGTGGTGCGCAACGCGGGCAAGGCCTTCGGCGAATTTCAGATGGACCTGTCGGATTTCGACATCGGAGAACTGACGGAAACCATCCCCGGCTTTCACAACACCCGCCAGCGCTACCAGAAGCTGCTGGAATCCATCCGGGAGGACCGGGCGGGCCGGGCGGCGGAGGTTCAGGAGGAGATTGAGTATCTTCTGTCTGTGCAGGAGCTGGCCTGTAAACTGACGGACCTGCAGCTGGCGGGGGAGCTTCCCCTGCGGGTGACTCACAATGACACCAAGATCAACAATGTCCTGTTTCATCCCGGCGACAACAGCGCCATGATCGTCATTGACCTGGATACCGTAATGCCCGGCCTGATCGGCCATGATTTCGGCGATGCCATCCGGTTTGCCGCGAACTTCGTGGAAGAGGACTGCCGGGACTATGACAGGGTCGGGGTCAATCTGGAGGTGTTCCAGGCTTTTGCGGAAGGGTTCCTCTCCATGACCGCAGGGACCATGACGGAGAAAGAGGTGGAGACCCTGCCTTTAAGCTGCTTTGTCCTGACGGCGGAGCTGGCGACCCGCTTCCTGGCGGACTATCTTGACGGCGACCTGTATTTCAAAATTAACGCCCCCGACCACAACCTGGTCCGCACCCGCTGCCAGATCGCCCTGGCCAAGGATATGCTGAACAAGATGGATCAGATGGAAAAGGTGGTCCGCAGCTGCGTTGCCGCCGCAAAATAAATGGTTACCGCCCACGGCTTGCGCTGTGGGCGCTTTTTTGCCCTGTTCGGACGGCTGCAAAAGAAAAACTTCCCCTTGCTGTCTTCGACATATTGTGTTATAATAAAATGAACTATGCAGACAATATAACTGGTGCATTCAGCCTGCTGTGTATTTTCCTGGTTCGAACTGTTTGGGGTGGAGTGGTGTATGGTTTTCAAAAAACCAAATAACTGGAATTTTTCGGTCGCCGCAAAGGTGGCTGTGATAATGATGCTGGATGTGCTGGCAACGGCGGCCTCCTTCTTCTTTGGACTGTGGTTCCGGGCGGATTTTTCCTTTGCGGATATCCGGGCGGACCATATGGCGGGCTACCTTTCCGCCATCGGCCCTTGGTGCGCAATTACGGTGATCGTCTTTTTGCTTTTCCGGCTTTACAACAGTATCTGGGCCTTTGTCAGCACCCCGGAGGTATTCCGCATCACCGGCGCGTATGTCGTGCTGGGGATCATCGGGGTGATACTGTTCCACTTTGATGGGATTTTGATGCCCCGGGGCAGTATGGTGGTTGGATTTCTCCTCAGCTTCGTGTGCAGTGTGGGAATCCGTTTCTCCTACCGGCTGTGGCTTACGGCCCGGCACAGGTTCAGCCACTCAGTCCATGGAGAAGGGCTGAAAAATGTGATGCTCATTGGCGCCGGAGACGCCGGCAGGACATTGGCCCAGGAGTTTACCAACAGCAGATTTATCCGGGACCATTTGGCCTGCGTGATCGACGACAATCCCGTCAAACTGGGCAAACGCCTGGTTGGCGCGCCGATCGTGGGCAACCGCTATGACATTCCCGAGATGGTAAAGCGGTATAAAATCAATAAGATTATTTTTGCCATTCCCAGCTGCTCGGCCCAGACCCGGAAGGAAATTCTGGACATCTGTACCACCACCGGCTGTGAAGTGCAGATGCTTCCCGGCATTTTCCAGATGGTCAACGGTGATGTCAGCGTCAGCAAGCTGCGAAATGTGGATCCCCAGGACCTGCTGGGCCGCGACCCCATCAAGGTCAATGTGGATGAGATCGTTGAGTTTGTCTCCGGCAAGGTGGTTTTGGTCACAGGCGGCGGCGGCAGCATTGGCAGTGAGCTGTGCCGCCAAATCGCCCGGGCAAACCCCAGGCAGCTGATTATTTTTGAGATTTACGAGAATAATGCCTACGATATCCAGATGGAGCTTCAGCGTACTTACCCGGAGCTGAACCTGGTGGTACTGATTGGCTCCGTGCGGAATACCGGGCGTGTGGACTTTGTGGTGGATAAGTACCGCCCCGACCTGATTTTCCATGCCGCCGCCCACAAGCACGTTCCCCTGATGGAGGACAGCCCCAACGAGGCCATCAAAAACAACGTGTTTGGCACCTACAAACTGGCGAAAGCGGCCGCGAAGTACGGTGTGAAGCGCTTTGTGCTGATTTCCACGGACAAGGCCGTCAACCCCACCAACATCATGGGCGCTTCCAAGCGTCTGTGTGAGATGGTGGTGCAGATGATGAACCGGGAGTCCGGTACCGAATTCGTAGCCGTCCGGTTCGGCAATGTGCTGGGCAGCAACGGCAGCGTCATCCCGCTGTTTAAGAAGCAGATCGAGGCGGGGGGGCCGGTTACCGTCACCCATCCCGATATTATCCGCTATTTTATGACCATTCCCGAGGCGGTGAGCCTGGTGCTTCAAGCGGGCCATTATGCCCGGGGCGGTGAAATCTTCATCCTGGATATGGGAGAACCGGTCAAGATCGACACCATGGCCCGGAATATGATCCGCCTCAGCGGCTTTGAGCCGGATGTGGATATCAAGGTGGAGTATACCGGCCTGCGTCCCGGTGAAAAGCTCTATGAAGAGCTGCTGATGAAAGAAGAGGGGATGCAGGAGACCGCCAATAAGCTGATCCATATCGGCAAGCCCATTGAAATGGACGACGAAAAGTTTAAGGAGCAGCTTGCCCGGCTGGAAGAAGCCAGCAAGGCGGAAGTGGACAATATGAAGGACATTGTCGCGGAAATGGTACCCACCTATAATAGAAAAGCAGAAGAAAAAGTATAATAAAGAAAAACTTTCGAAAGGGAAAGGCCTATGTACCGGAAGTTTGGCAAGAGGCTGCTGGATATCATCCTGTCCGGGTGCGGCATTGTGATCCTGGCGCCGGTGTATCTTATCATAGCCGCTGCCATCAAGCTTGATGACCCCGGCCCGGTGTTTTTCCGCCAGAAGCGGGTGGGAATTCACAAGACCCATTTTCAAATTTTGAAATTCCGCACCATGAAGATGGAGACCCCCAAGGACATGCCTACCCACCTTCTGGACCATCCGGAGCAGTATATTACCCGGGTGGGCAGGCTGCTCAGGAAGGCCTCATTGGATGAGCTTCCCCAGATTTTTCAGATTTTTACCGGGCAGATGTCCATTATCGGTCCCCGGCCGGCCCTGTGGAACCAGTTTGACCTGATCGCGGAGCGGGACAAGTATGGAGCCAATGACGTGCGCCCGGGCCTTACGGGATGGGCGCAGATCAATGGCAGGGACGAGCTGTCCATTGATGTGAAGGCCCGGTTTGACGGGGAGTATGTGGAAAAAATGAGTTTTCTGTTTGACTGCAAGTGCTTTTTCGGCACCATTGTTTCCGTCTTAAAGCACGACGGCGTGGTGGAAGGAGGCACGGGCCAGTTGGAGAAGAAGGAGAAAAGGGAGCAATGAAAAAAATCCTGATTACCGGTGCCGGCAGCTATGTGGGCATGTCGGTGGAAAGCCATTTGCGGCAGTGGCCCGGCCGCTACCAGGTGGATACGGTGGATATGGTCGGCGGCAGCTGGAGGGAAACCTCTTTTCAGGGGTATGACGCGGTGTTCCATGTGGCGGGCCTTGTGCATCAGGAAAAGGCCAAGAATGACCCGGAACAGGCATCCCTTTATGAGAAGGTCAATACCCGTCTTGCCATTGAAACAGCCCAAAAGGCCAAGGCCGACGGCGTAAAGCAGTTCCTGTTTATGAGTTCGGCCAGTGTTTATGGCCTCAGCGCACCCATCGGCAAGGTGGTCATGATCACGAAAGATACCCCTTTGCACCCCGTTGACAATTACGGCATCAGCAAGGCCAAGGCGGAGGAGGGACTGAATGACCTGGCGGGGGAAGGGTTCAAGGTTGCCATTCTGCGCCCGCCTATGATCTACGGCAAGGGCTGCAAGGGAAATTACCGCACCATGGCGAAGCTGGCGAAAAAGCTTCCGGTATTTCCCTGGGTGGACAACCAGCGCTCCATGCTTTATATGGAAAATATGGCGGAATTTGTCCGCCTGCTGGTGGACGACGAGGCCCAGGGGGTCTTCTGCCCCCAGAATAATGAATACACGAACACCAGCGACATGGTGAATCTGATTGCCCACTGCCATGGGAAGAACATTCTTATGGTACGGGGCATGGCCTGGGCGCTGAAGCTTTTCAGCCATGCCACGGGCATGGTGGACAAGGCCTTCGGCAGCCTTTGCTATGATTTTGAACTGAGCAAATACCCGCGGGATTACTGCGTGAAAAATCTTTATGATTCTGTTTTGGAAACGGAGAAGGACTGAGCCTGACATCGTTTGGCGGAAGGGGGAAATACGTTGAAACATAGGAAGGATGTTTTATTCCTTTGCCAGTTTTTTTATCCGGAATACATTTCCTCCGCGCAGCTGCCCTATGACACAGTTCGGGCGCTGAAGGAGGCCGGATTTTCCGTGGGGGCGCTGTGCGGCTATCCCCAGGAGTATCTGGACGGAGCCGATATCCCTGCCAGGGAAGAGGTTGACGGCGTCCAAATTCACCGGCTGAAGTACATCCAGATGGACCGCAAGGGCTTTTTGGGGCGGATTGTAAACTATTTTTCCTTTACGTTCATGGTGCTGCTGCATCTATATGAGATCGCCCGGTACAGAGCGGTGGTGGTGTATTCCAATCCGCCCATCCTTCCCTGGATCGCGTCCTGGGCCAAGGTGCTTTTCGGAACGAAGCTGATTTTTGTTTCCTATGACCTGTATCCCGAGGTGGCGACCGTGACGGGTACCCTCCGGGAGGGGAATATGATCTGCCGCCTGATGAACCATATCAACAAATGTGTCTACCGCCGGGCGGACAGAGTGGTTTCCCTGTCCACGGAGCAAAGGGAATATATCCTGCGCAGCCGGAAAATTGCCGGAGACAGGGTTATGGTGATTCCAAACTGGTACCCGGACCAGGGAGTTCAGCCCCGGGATTCGCAGAGCAACCGCTTCCGTGACGTGGTGGGCGGCCGCTTTACGGTGTCCTATTTTGGCAATATGGGCACCATGCAGGATATGAAAACCATCTTAGGTGCTATCCGCGTGTTGAGGGATGACCCTGATGTGTTTTTCCTGTTCGCCGGCCATGGCAACAAGCTGGAAAAGCTGAAGCGGATCACCCAGGAGGAGGGAATCCAAAACGTCGCGATTTTCCAGTTCCTGCATGGCCAGGATTTTATGGATGCCCTGGCCATCAGCGACTGTGCCCTGGTATCTCTGGAAAAGGGGGCTACAGGCCTGTGCGTTCCCAGCAAAACCTACAGCTACATGATGCAGGGGATTCCCCTGCTTGCCATCATGGACGAGTGCGACATCGTCCGGAACATTGAAAGCGGCGCCGGGCTTTGGGTCCGGAACGGCGAACCGGAAAAACTGGCGGATAACATCCGCAGCCTGCGGGCAGACCCGCAGCGGCTTGCGGCCATGCGGGAAACGTGCCGCGCCATTTATTTGGAAAAATACACCACCCCGATTGGGACCGGGAAATATGTGTCCCTGTTCCGGCAGCTGCTTGGCCCGGAGGGTACAAAGGAGACGAAACCATGAGTATGTTTGCCAACAAAACCCTGATGATCACCGGCGGTACCGGTTCCTTCGGCAATGCCGTGCTGAACCGTTTTCTGGACACGGACATTCGGGAGATCCGTGTTTTTTCCCGGGATGAGAAAAAACAGGACGATATGCGCCATGAGTTTCAGGCAAAGCTTCCCCAGGCCTCCAATAAGATCAAATTCTTCATTGGGGATGTGCGGGACCTGCAGTCCGTAAAGAACGCCATGCACGGCGTGGACTACATCTTCCATGCCGCCGCTCTGAAACAGGTGCCCTCCTGTGAGTTCTTCCCCCTGGAAGCGGTGAAAACCAATGTCATCGGCACGGACAATGTGCTGACCGCCGCCATTGACGCGGGAGTCAAGACCGTCATCTGCCTGTCTACGGACAAGGCGGCTTATCCCGTCAACGCCATGGGCACCTCCAAGGCCATGATGGAGAAGGTCATTGTGGCCAAATCCCGGACGGTTTCTCCGGAAAGAACCAAAATCTGCTGCACCCGCTATGGCAACGTCATGTGTTCCCGGGGAAGCGTCATCCCATTGTGGATCGATCAGATCAAGGCGGGAAATCCCATCACCATCACGGAGCCTACCATGACCCGGTTCATCATGTCCCTGGAAGAGGCGGTGGATCTGGTGCTGTTTGCCTTTGAAAACGGCGTCAGCGGCGATATTTTGGTGCAGAAGGCCCCGGCCTGCACCATCGAGACCCTGGCCAAGGCGGTGACCGGCCTGTTTGCCCCCAATCACGAGATCAAGGTCATTGGCATCCGCCATGGGGAAAAAATGTATGAGACCCTGCTGACCAACGAGGAGTGCGCCAATGCCATTGATTTGGGCAACTTCTACCGCGTCCCCTGCGATAAGCGGGACTTAAACTATGACAAGTATTTCCGGGAAGGCGACGTGAAGCGCAATGTGCTGACGGAATTCAACAGCAACAACACGGAACTGCTGGATGTGGAGCAGGTGCAGCAGAAGCTGATGGCGCTTGCCTACATCCGGGAGGAGCTGGCAGCCCGGAAAAAGGCCTGACGGAAAAACGGGAGGATGCTTGGATGGATATTCTGATTACCGGCGCCGCCGGATTTGTGGGAAAAAACCTGACTGCAGCCCTGGAGTGCATTCGGGACGGCAAGGACCGTACCCACCCCGGTCTCACCATCGGGCGGCTGTATCTCTACGATGTGGATTCTCCCGCCTCCTTGCTGGAGGAAGCCTGTAAGAACGCGGATTTCGTGTTCAATCTGGCGGGGGTGAACCGGCCAAAAAACCAGGAGGAGTTCATGCAGGGCAATTTTGGCTTTGCCTCCACCCTCCTGGATACCTTGAAAAAGCACCGCAATCCCTGTCCGGTGATGCTCTCGTCCTCCATTCAGGCCACCATGATGGGACGTTATGCTGGCAGCGAGTACGGCAAAAGCAAGAAAGCGGGGGAGGAGCTGTTTTTCTCCTATGCCGCCGAAACCGGGGCAAAGGTGCTGGTGTACCGCTTCCCCAATCTGTTCGGCAAGTGGTGCCGTCCCAATTACAATTCCGCGGTGGCCACCTTCTGCCATAATTACGCCCACGATCTGCCCATTACCGTAAATGACCCCTCCGTGGAGCTGGAGCTGCTCTATATCGACGATCTGGTGGCGGAAATGCTTGCCGCGTTGGAGGGAAAGGAGCACCACTGTGAATTTGACGGCGTGAACACAGTATTTACGGAAACCGGGCGCTATTGTGCCGCTCCCGTGACCCACCGGGCAACGCTGGGGCAGATCGTGGCGCTGCTGGACGCCTTCAAGGCCCAGCCCGCGACTTTGACCATGCCGGAAATTCCCAATAACAGCTTCGCCAAGAAGCTGTATTCCACTTATCTATCCTACTTGCCCAGGGAAAAGGCTGCGTTCCCCCTGAAAATGAATGTGGACGCCCGGGGCAGCTTCACGGAGCTGCTGAAGACGGAGAAGTGCGGTCAGTTCAGCGTGAACATCAGCAAGCCCGGCATTACAAAAGGGCAGCACTGGCACAACACCAAGTGGGAATTTTTTATCGTGGTGTCCGGCCGGGGACTGATTCAGCAGCGGAAGATCGGCACGGAGGAAGTGCTGAATTTTGAGGTCTCCGGGGACAAGATCGAAGCCGTCCACATGCTGCCGGGGTATACCCATAATATCATCAACCTGTCGGATACCCAGGACCTGGTGACCCTCATGTGGGCCAATGAGTGCTTTGACCCCCAAAAACCCGATACCTTTTTTGAGGTGGTATAATATGGAAATGAAGCTGGATTATTCCGACGTCGCCTTCCGAAACGACGGAAAGCTGAAGCTGCTGATTCTTGTGGGCACCCGGCCGGAGATCATCCGACTGGCCGCCGTCATCAGCAAATGCCGCAAATATTTTGACTGCATTCTGGCCCATACCGGGCAGAACTATGACTATAACTTAAATGGGATTTTTTTCCGGGATTTGGGCCTTGCCGACCCGGATGTCTATATGAACGCGGTGGGGGATGACCTGGGAGCCACCGTGGGCAACATCATCAACTGCTCCTACAAGCTGATGGCTTCCATCAAGCCAGATGCCGTGCTGATTCTGGGGGATACCAATTCCTGCCTGTCGGCGATTTCCGCCAAGCGCCTGCACATTCCCATCTTCCACATGGAAGCGGGCAACCGCTGCAAGGACGAGTGCCTGCCGGAGGAAACCAACCGCCGCATTGTGGACATCATCTCGGATGTGAACCTGGCCTATTCCGAGCACGCCCGGAAGTATCTGCATGAGTGCGGCCTGCCCAAGGAGCGCACCTATGTGACCGGCTCTCCCATGGCGGAGGTGCTGCATCAAAACTTAAATTCCATCCTGGCCTCGGATATCCACAAGCGCCTGGGACTGGAAAAGGGCAGATATATTCTGCTCTCTGCCCACCGGGAGGAAAATATTGATACGGAAAAGAATTTCCTGTCCCTGTTTGGGGCCGTCAACGCCATGGCGGAAACGTACGATATGCCCATCCTCTATTCCTGCCACCCCCGTTCCCGGAAACGGCTGGAAAGCAGCGGCTTTGTCTTGGACAGGCGGGTCATACAGCATGAGCCTTTGGGCTTCCATGACTATAACTGCCTGCAAATGAATGCCTTCGCGGTGGTTTCCGATTCCGGCACCCTGCCCGAGGAGTCCAGCTTCTTCACCAGTGTGGGGCACCCCTTCCCGGCGGTGTGCATCCGCACCTCTACAGAGCGCCCGGAAGCGCTGGACAAGGGCTGCTTCATTCTGGCGGGTATTGACGAAGGCCATCTGCTTCAGGCGGTGGATACTGCGGTGCAGATGAATCAGGCGGGGGATTTTGGCATTCCTGTTCCCGACTATGTGGAGGAAAATGTCTCTGCCAAGGTGGTCAAAATCATCCAGTCCTACACCGGTGTGGTGGATAAAATGGTCTGGCGGAAATCGTAATCAGGAGGCGAGCCCATGAAGTACCTGTTTATCAACTCTGTGGCCGGTTTCGGCAGCACCGGAAGGATCGCTGCGGAAAAGTGCCGGGAATTGATGGCACAGGGACACGAATGTGTGCTCGCCTTTGGCCGTGAAAAGGCCGGCTGTGACGATGTCCCAACGGTGCGGATCGGCGGGCCGCTGGATTATAAGGTCCATGGCGCTGTCAGCCGCCTGCTGGACAATTCCGGCTTTGGCTCCAAGGCCGCGACCCGGCGCTTTTTGGCATGGGTAAGGCAGTACGATCCTGACGTGATTTGGCTGCACAACCTGCACGGCTATTATATTCATATCGGGGAGCTGTTCCGGTATCTTCGCGGCTGCGGCAAGCGGATTTTTTGGACGCTGCATGACTGCTGGAGCTTTACGGGGCACTGCGCTTACTTTGATTTTGCCGGCTGTGGAAAGTGGAAGGACTGCTGCCAGAACTGCCCCCAGAAGGGGAGTTATCCCAAAAGCTGTCTGCTGGACAACAGCCGGAGAAATTTTGAACAAAAGAAGGCCCTTTTTACGGGCATTCCCGATTTGACCCTGGTGGTCCCTTCCCACTGGCTGGAAAGCCGGGTGAAGGAGAGCTTTTTGAAGGACTATTCCGTAGAGGTCATCTACAATACCGTCAACACGGAAATTTTTAAGCCCACCCCCAGCGCGTTTCGCCGGGAGCATGGACTGGAAGGCAGAAAGCTCATTCTGGGTGTGGCCAGTGTCTGGGACGCGCGCAAAGGGCTGAGCGACTTCGTGGCGCTTTCCCGGCTGCTGGATGAAAGCTACGGTATCGTGCTGATCGGGCTGACGCCGGAGCAGATTCGCCTGCTTCCAAAAAATATTTTGGGCTTGCCCCGCACCAACAGTGTGCAGGCCCTGGCCCAGGCCTACAGCGCCGCGGATGTGTTTGTCAATCCCAGCGTGGAGGAGACCTTTGGCATGACGGTCATGGAGGCCCTGTGCTGCGGTACGAAGTCCATCGTCTATCAGGGAACGGCCTGTGAGGAACTGGTCAGCCAGTTCGGCGGCATTGCCGTGCCCAAGGGGGCAGAGCACCTGCGGGATGCCATTGAAACGCTTATGAGGGAGGACAATAGATGAAGTATTACCCTTTTCCCAAAAACACGCTGACAAAGGCTGTGTTTGGCATCTTCCTGTTTGCCATGCTTTTTTTGGCCAGGGATACGCTGGTGACGTCCTCTTTGCTGGGCTTTAACAGGGCGCAGTTTCTGATGCTGGGGCTTATCTTCCTTGCGGGATTGGTATTTCTTGTGAAAAACCGCCGGAGCTTAAGGGCTATTGTGCTTGATAAGCGCATGGCGGTGGTCCTTGTATCCACGGTGTTTGTTCTTCTGCCTATGGTATGCAAGCGGGACTGGCAGATGATGTATTTCAGTATTTTGATCTGCCTGTATTTTGCGGTGTTTTTGACCTTTTTTATTTCCTACCGGGATGTGGCCAAATACTATGTGGTGATTCTGACAATCTTAGGCGTCTATTCCATAGTTGCGATGTGGATTCTGCGCCCTCTGTTGGTAGATACCGGCATTCTGATGCCGCCGGTTTTCCGCAACCAGGTGGATGTGACGTTCTATAACTTCGGACTGTCCTTTGTTTCGGAATGGTATGTTAAGACCCGGAATTTCGGCATCTTCCGGGAGCCGGGGGTTTACCAGTATTTTGTGATCCTGGCGCTGTTTCTGAACAATTATACGGTACAGTGGAAACGGCAGTGGGTGCTGTGGCTGGTCAATTTTGCTTTGGCGGCTACTATGGTGACGACCCTTTCCACGGCTGGGGTCGGGGCGCTGGCGTTTTTGGCGCTGGTGGTATTCCTTGATAAAAAACTTTATAAAAACAAATGGGCCTGGTTGGCAATTGGAATTATTGCGGTGATTCTGGCCGCTTTGGTGGCGCATATCGTTGCGGAACAAAGAAGTCTATATTGGGAGCTTTACACCATGGTGCTGGGTAAATTTCAGCCAGGGGAGGACTCGGCGGTGGAGCGCCTGGATGCGGTCTTTTCAGACTTGGATATTTTCCTGCACCATCCTCTGGCCGGGGCAAAGCTGTCCGATGTGCTTTTTTCCACGGCAAACAATACCACCTCCACGCTGATTCTGTATGCCGGATTGGGTATCCTGGGGGGGACGCTGAATGTGGTGGCCTGGATCGCGCTGGTGTGGGAGAAAAAACGGAACATTTGGGTCAACCTGGCGTTGCTGGGAATCTTGTTTCTGTCCTTTAACACCCAGAATCTGATCGCAGACGTGTTTTTCTGGCTGTTTCCCATGATGGCGTTGACCGAGCGGGGCCTGCCGGTGCTATTTTCTTTGAAAAAAGGAGGAAAATCCAATGGAACGGGAACTTCTGCGGAAAGTGCAGCTGACACAATTGGAGATCGCCAAAGAGATCAAGCGGGTCTGTGAGGAAAACGGCATCCGCTTTTTCCTGAATGACGGAACCTTCCTGGGGGCGGTGCGCCATGGAGGCTTTATCCCCTGGGATGATGATATGGATCTGGGGATGCTGCGGGAGGACTATGAAAAATTCTGCCGGATCGCCCCCTCCAAGCTGAAGCCGGAATACTGCCTGCAGACCTGGTATACGGAGCCGAATTATGGCCTGCCCTTTGGCAAGGTCATGAAGCGCAATACCGTCTATCTGGAAAGCAAGAAGACCCGCCGCCTTCGGGAAAATGGATTCTATGTGGATATTTTCCCCTTTGACGATGTCCCCGAGGAGCCGGAGCGGCGGGCGGAGCTTGCCGGGAAGCTGCTGGAGCTTTACCGGGTAAAGCTGATGAAATCCGGCTATAGGCCTTGGATGGAGAACGACAAAATGCTTTGGAAGAAGCGGATCGGTTATCTGTATTACCAGATGAAGGCCCTGTTCGCCGGACAGCAGGAGCTGGCCAGCGCCTATGACGCCCTGGCCCGTTCCGTGGGGAAGGGCAAAACGGTGTGCGAGCAGTGTGCCATGGCGGTGCCCATGTATTTCGACAGGGCCTGGTGTGAGGAGCTGGCGGAATATTCCTTCGAAGGCGTTTCCTTCCCCGGACCCAAGGAATATGATCAGTTTTTGACTGCCATGTATGGCGATTATATGCAGCTTCCGCCGGAAGAGGAGCGGGAAAACCGCCACCAGATTGTGCAGATCGATTTTGGAGAAGCCGGGCAGGAGGGGACGAAGCCATGAAGCGGGTGTTGTTCCTGACCAATTATGCCTCTCCCTACCGGGTCCATTTTTTTGACGAGCTTGGGAAGGTGCTGGACGTAACGGTGCTCTATTCCGAGCAGGCGGCAGACAATACACATCGGGACAGCCAATGGTTTGAAGAGGGGGAGGGCGGTTTTTCCGCGGTTCAGCTGACGAAATCCGCTTCTTACCGGGAGGAAAATCTTTGCTGGGATGTGCTCCCCTGGCTGAAAAAGCCCTTTGACGCCATTGTCATTTGCGGCTATTCCTCTCCCACAGCGATACTTGCCATGGCCTATCTGCGCCTGCACAGGATCCCCTTTTATATGGAAGTGGACGGGGGCCTGATCCGGGAGGACTCCCCGGCAAAGTACCGGTTCAAAAAACTGCTGGTAGGCTCCGCGACCCGGTGGCTCAGCAGCGGCGGCCATACGACGGAGTATCTTATGCACTATGGCGCGAAACGGGAAGCGGTTCAGACCTATCCGTTTACCTC
Organism: Eubacteriales bacterium; assembly: GCA_030533415.1. GTDB lineage: Bacteria > Bacillota > Clostridia > Oscillospirales > Oscillospiraceae > Faecousia. The sequence goes on from JAUNJE010000003.1 coordinate 13,092, forward strand.
CCTGTGGGAGCGGGATATTCTGCCCCGGCAGCTTTCCGTGGAGGATAAGCAGGAGCTTCGCCGGAAACTCGGCATGATGGAAAGCAAGATCGTGCTGTACGTGGGCAGGTTCACCAGGGCCAAGGGAATGGATGACCTGCTGGAAGCGGCGCCTATGCTGGAGCGGGATGCCGGCGTGTACTTTATCGGCGGGGAACCGTCCGGCGGGCACCTGGCGTTTTGTGATAACAATGGGCTTTCCAATGTCCATTTTGTGGGTTTTCAGAAAAAGGAGCAGCTGGCGGAGTATTATATGGCGGCGGATGTGCTGGTACTGCCAACCAAAAGCGACGTCTGGGGCCTTGTCATCAACGAAGCCATGGCCTGCGGCCTTCCGGTCATTACTACGGACCGGTGCGTTGCGGGGCTGGAGCTGATTCAAAACGGCGTCAACGGATATCTTGTGCCGGTGGACGACAAGGAAGCCCTGGCGGAGAAGATCTGCGCCGTCCTGGCGGGGGACTACCGGCGGATGGGCGCGGCGGCTCTGGAAACCATCCGCCCCTATACCCTTGAAAACATGGCCAAGGCCCATGTGGAAATTTTTGAAAGCGGGAGATAATCCATGCACATTATTTACGCGGTGACGACCTGCTCGGACCGGGTTTACCAGCGGCTGTTTTCCCGGATCGGGGTAAAGCCCGCCTTCCAGTCCCAGAAATACCACCGGCTGCTGATTGAAGGCCTTGCCGCCCATGCGGAGGTGGATGTAGTGGCGAATCCTCCGGTGAACAGGTCGGTTTTGGACAAGGCGGTCCTCCGGCTGCCCCGGGAAACCGAGGGCGGCGCCTGCTACCGCTATATTCCCGCCATCCGCAATCCGGCGCTGAAGGCGGCCTGTGTGGGGCTGGGAACGTTTTTCAAAACCGCGTTCCTTGCGAAAAAGGATTCGGCGGTGATCGTGGACTGCCTGAACCGGACGGCGGCGCTGGCTGCTCTGTTGGCGGCGCGGCTGCGGGGGCGTCCGTGTATCGGCATCGTAACGGACCTTCCGGACATGCTGGGCGGCGGCTCGTTTTCCAAAGGATTGGCAAATTTTGTCATCCGGCACTGTACGGGCTATGTCCTGCTGACGGAGGCGATGAACGGGTACTTAAATAAGGAAGGAAAGCCCTATGTGATTTTAGAAGGCCATTCCGATATCACCATGGAGAAGAAAATCCCGTCCCTGGGCAAAAAGCTTTCCCCCAGGGTGTGCCTTTATGCAGGCGGCGTCAGCAAGCAGTATGGCCTTCAGAATCTGGTGGAGGGCTTTCAAAAAGCCGCACTGGAGAACGCGCAGCTGCATATCTACGGCCCCGGGGATTACGTGGAGGAGCTGAAAGCAATTGCGCGGGAGGACCCCCGGGTGTATTACGGCGGGATGCTCCTAAGCGCAGAGGTCGTGGAAAAAGAGATGGAAGCAACCCTGCTGGTCAATCCCCGGCCCACGGGAGAAAGCTTCGTGAAGTATTCCTTCCCCTCCAAAACCATGGAGTACATGTCCACTGGCACGCCGGTGCTGACCACTGTGCTGCCTGGGATGCCGAAGGAATATCATTCCTATGTATATTTGCTGGAGGAGGAAACGGCTGACGGTATCGCGGACAAGCTGCGGCAGGTGCTGGCGCAGTCCGACGAGGCGCTGTTTCAGAAGGGCATGGAGGCCAGGAAATTTATTTTAGAGCGCAAGAACAATGTGCTTCAGGCGAAGAAAATTCTGCAAATGCTGGAAAATATGAAAAAAGGGAAGTGAAAAAATGCGGCTGCTGTGGCTGTGCAATATGGTTCCCGGAAAGATAAAGGAAAAGCTTAGCGCAGAGGCCGCCAGCGGCGGCCTGTGGGTGGATCACGTCCTCAGCGGCCTCCGGCGGCAGGGACTTACCATCCATGTCCTGTGTCCCGGCGATGGAGCCAGGGGAGCGCTGGATGAGCGGTGCAGCTATACCACCTTCCGGGAGGGACTTCCCTATGTCTATCTGCCTGAGTTGGAAAGGGACTTTGAAGCGGAACTGAAAAAATTCCGGCCGGATGTGATCCACATTTGGGGCACGGAGTATGGTCATACCCTTGCCATGGTCAATGCGGCGGAAACCCTGGGCTTGCTGGGACAAACCGTGATTAGCATTCAGGGACTGTGCTCCGTCTACGCGGGGCATTACGCGGAAGGCGTTCCCTACCGGGTACAGCGGGAATTTACCTTCCGGGACGCTGTCCGGCAGGACAACATCCTGCAGCAGCAAACAAAATTTGCCCGGCGGGGAGAATTGGAGATCGCCGCGCTGAAAAAGGTCCGCCATGTGATTGGAAGGACCGACTGGGATGAGGCCTGCACCGGACGGATCAGCCCTGGGGCAAGGTACCACTTCTGCAATGAGACCCTGCGGGAGCCGTTTTATGCAGGACAGTGGCAGTATGCCGGTTGCAGAAAACACCGGATTTTCGCGTCCAGCTGTGTCTACCCTGTGAAGGGCTTCCATTATCTTCTGGAAGCCTTTGCCGAGGTAACGAAGGACTATCCCGGCGCCACATTGGCGGTGCCCGGGAAAAGTTTTCTGACGGCGGATAAGCTGCGCAGAACCAGCTACCAGAAATATCTGGCCGCATTGGCCCGGAAATATGGGGTGGCGGATAAAATCGAGTTTTTGGGGAGCCTGAGCGCGGCGCAGATGAAGGAAGCGTTTTTGGAGGCCAACGTCTTTGTCCTGCCATCCACCATCGAAAATTCGCCCAATTCCCTGGGGGAAGCCATGCTGCTGGGGGTGCCCTGTGTAGCCAGTGACGTAGGCGGCGTGGCAAATCTGATGACCCATAACCGTGAGGGCTATCTTTACCAGTCCTCCGCGCCCTATATGCTGGCCTACTATCTCAAGCGTGTCTTTGCCATGGGAGACGGGGCGAAGGCGCTGGGGGCGTCAGCCAAAGCCCACGCTGCGGTTACCCACGACCCGGAAAAAAATCTGCGGGAATTGATTGCCATTTACCACGATCTTGCGTAGGAGGGAACACCATGGAACAGCCGGTTTTGCTCAGTGTCATTGTACCGGTATATAATGTGGAGGCATACCTGCCCCGGTGTGTGGATTCCATCCTGGCGCAGACCTATGAAAACCTGGAGGTCATTTTGGTGGATGACGGCAGTAAGGACGGTTCCGGGGAAATTTGCGATGACTATGGGGCCAGGGATTCCCGCATCAAGGTCATTCACAAGGAAAACGGCGGCCTGAGCAGCGCGCGCAACGCTGGGTTGGACATTGCCCAAGGGGAATATGTGGCCTTTGTGGACAGCGACGATTGGCTTGAGCCGGAGGCCTACGGATGGATGATGGGGCTGGCCCAAAGGTATGGTGTGAAGCTGGTCTGCGGGGGCCGGTACGATGTGGACGGAAAAACCGGACAGCGGCAGCTTGGGCTGTGCCCCCAGAAAGAGGAACTTATTTCTGCGGAGGAAATGGCCGGCAGAATTTTCCTGTGGGACGGCTGCGATTCCAGTGCCTGCGACAAGCTGTATCACCGCTCCCTGTTCCGGGAAATGCGCTATCCGGAGGGGAAGGTTTGCGAGGATGTTCCCGTAACGTACCGGATCGTGCTTCAGGCGGAGCGGGCGGCTATGTGCGACAGGCCGCTCTACAATTATTTTCACCGTCCGGACAGCATTACCACTGCGGCGGTTTCGGAGAATACCTTCCACTTTTCCCAGCATACCGCCAAGATTTATCCCTATATCCGGGACAATTATCCGAAAATTGAAGCCCAAGCCCGGTATTTTCGAGTGCGCTCCCTGGCCCATATTCTGCTTTTGCTGGATCAGGGGACGGAAGAACTGAGAAGCCGTTTTTTCGACCAGTACAAGTCCTCCCGAACGGCGCTGCGGGAACACACCTTGTTTATCCTGCGCAGCCCCTATTTTGGCGGGAGGGAACGTGTGCGCAGCCTGCTGCTGATTTTGGGCCTGTACCGCCCGCTGTGGCGCCTTTCTCACAGGCCGGAAACCTAAACGGAGACGAAACAAGCCATGAAAAAACAAAACCGAGTTGCTTTTTTTAATATTCTGAGCACCCTGCTGCTGCGCGGTATTTCCATCTTTACGGCGCCGCTGTTCACCCGGCTGCTGGGGAACAGCGGCTATGGTGTGACCCAGATTTACAACACCTGGGTAGCGGTCCTGGCCATTGTCTTTACCATGCAGACCCAGGGAACCCTGGTCAACGCCCGGATCGAATATCCGGAGGAGGATCAGAATAAGTACCAGTCCTCGGTGATGAGCCTGTCGCTGCTGGTATTTTTGGTATGCAGCGGACTGGTGCTCTGTTTCCTGAACCCGGTTTCCAGTGCCTTGAAGCTGGACCGGCTGCTGGTCATCCTGATGCTGGTTCAGGCCTTCGGCACCTTCTGCGTCAATTTCCTGAATATGAAATTCGTCTACGAATTCAAGGCGGGACGAAATATGGTCATGTCCCTGGTGGTGACGCTGACGACCCTGGCGCTTTCGCTGCTGCTGATTTTTCAGCTGCCCCAGCAGGAGCGGTATTATGGCAGGATCGTCGCCATTGCGGCCACCTATGGCATTATCGGCATCCCGGCTTGTATCTTGATTTTGGCCAAGGGAAAAACCTTTTTCCGTAAGGAATACTGGACATTTTGTCTGACCCTTGCGCTCCCGGTAGTGTTTTACAACCTGTCCGACCTGATTTTGGGACAAAGCGACAAGGTAATGCTGCAGCATATGCTGGATGTGGCCCGTGTGGGGAACTACACTGCCGCGCTGAACCTGGCCGGTGTGATGTCCGCCATTTCCTCTGCGCTGAACAACTCCTGGTGCCCCTTCTTCTTCGAGGATATGCGCCTGGGCGAAACGGAAAAGGTGCGGGAAAAAGCGGTGAATTTTCTGGAGCTGTTCACCGTCCTTTCCGTGGGCTTCATTTTGTTGGCAACGGAGGTTTACCATATTTATGTGAAGAAGGAATTCTGGGAAAGCACCATGCTGATTCCGGTGTTTGTATCCAGCTATTTTTTGAATTTCCTGTGCACCTTCCCGGTCAACTATGAATATTACCGCAAGCAGACGAAGGCGGTGGCGGTGGTCACCATCACTTCGTCGCTGGTCAATTTTGCGCTGAACTACATTTTGATCAAACGGCTGGGCATGGCCGGGGCCGCTGTGGCCACGATGCTCTCCCACCTTCTGCAGCTGGGAATGCACTATGTCTATACCCGTTATTTTCTGGGAAAAGGGGAATATCCCTTCGGTATCCGCCTGTGGGGGAAATACGCGGCTTTGTATTTGGCGGCGGTGGCGTTGGTCTTCCTGACCAGCGGCGCCTGGGTGCTGCGCTGGGGGATTGGCGCGGCCATTGGCCTGTGGGAGCTGCTGCGGATCAAAAAACGAAGGGTATTGATATGAGCGAAAGAGGCCGGGTAAATTGCCTGACCTCTTTGTTATTAGGGTTGAAATCAAAGCGGGAATGGTGTATAATATCGTTGAATTCGTGTCCCCTCCTGTGGGACATCTCCGGTGAACGGCATGTTTGCAAAGAGGTAGAGCGGCTATGAAAAAAAAGGTCCTGTTTGTGGCGACAGTGGTGAAAACCCACATGATGCAATTCCATATCCCCTATTTGCGGATGTTCCAGGAAATGGGCTGGGAAACCGCGGTGGCGGCGAGGAACGACTATGAAGACCCTGCCGACTGCCGGATCCCCTATTGCGACACCTATTACGATATCCCCTTTGAGCGGACGCCATGGAAAAGCCAGAACTGGAAGGCTTACCGCATGCTAAAGCGGATCATCGGGGAAGGAAACTTTGACCTGATACACTGCCATACGCCGGTGGGAGCGCTGATCGCCCGGCTGGCAGCGCTGGGGGTTAGGAAAAAGGGAACGAAGGTCATTTATACGGCCCATGGCTTCCACTTCTTCCAGGGGGCGCCGCTGGTGAACTGGCTGTGCTTCTATCCGGTGGAGTGGGTGCTGTCCTTTGTAACGGATGTGCTGATCACCATCAACAAAGAAGACTACGCCCGGGCGCAGAAGCATCTGCACGCCAAGCGGCTGGAATATGTCCCCGGTGTGGGCATTGATACCGGAAAATTTCGGGGAAACCGGGACAGCAGGCAGGACAAGCGCCGGGAGTTGGGATTTGGAGACGGGGATTTTCTGATCTTGACTGTGGCGGAAATGACCCGGAACAAAAACCATATCACCATCCTCAAGGCCCTTTCCCTGCTGAGGGAGGAACCGGAGTTTGCCCACATGCACTACCTGATCTGCGGACGTGGAGAAGTGTGGGAGGAGTTGGCGGACAGTGCCAGGATTCTGTGCATCGACGACCATGTACACTTTTTGGGCTACCGGACGGACGCACCGGAGCTGTACCGCTGCAGCGACCTGTTTGCCTTTATGCCCTTCCGGGAGGGGCTTTCGGTGGCGCTGATGGAGGCCATGAGCTGCGGTATGCCGGTGGTTTGCTCCCAAATTCGGGGCAATACGGATCTGATTGACGATGGCGTTTCCGGCGTTTTTGCCGAGAATACGCCCCAGGCTGTGGCAAAGGCCATCCTGGAACTGTACCGGGACCCCGAACGGCGGGCGGCTCTGGGCCGCGGCGCGGCGGAGAAGGTCCTGGAGTTTGACGACCGGAATGTACATAAACGGATGAAAGAGATCTATCTCAGCCTTTGAATGGGCAAAAGGAGGCGGCCGCAATGGAGGGAACGCTGATTGTTTCCCTGGATTTTGAACTGTTCTGGGGGATGCTGGACAAATGCGCCTTGGAAGACTATCAGGACAATGTGCTGGGGGGCAGAAAGGCGGTCCCGAAGCTGCTGCAGCTGTTTCAGAAATACGGCATCCATGCCACCTGGGCAACCGTCGGTTTTATGTTCGCGAAGAATTATGACGAGCTTTCCGCCTTTTTTCCGGAAGAATCCCTTCGTCCCACCTATGAAAACAAAAAGCTGGACCCCTATGGATACTTTGCCAAGGTCGGCGCCAATGAGCAGGAGGCTCCCTGCTTCTATGCTCCGTCTTTAATTCGGCTGGTCTCTCAGGCGCCGGGGCAGGAGATCGGCAGCCACACCTTTTCTCATTACTACTGCCGGGAGAAGGGGCAGACCCCTCAGCAGTTTGCGGCGGATATGGAAGCGGCAAAGGCCATCGCGGAAAAGTATGGATACGCGCTGACCTCCGTGATCCTGCCCCGGAATCAATGTGAACCGGAATATACCCAGGTGCTCCGGGACTGCGGCTTTACGGCCTACCGGGATGAGGAAAACGACTGGATTCACGAAAAAATCAAATTCCGCCCCCTGCTGCGGCTGCTGCGGCTGGCGGATGTGTATTTCCCGCTGACGGGACAGGGGGGCTACCTGCCCCGGAACGAAAACGGCATCTGGAACCTGACGGGGTCCAGAATGTATAAGCCCATCTTTGCCCCTTTGCGGTTTTTGGAGGGCGTGAAGCTTAAGCGCATCAAGCGCCAGATGCTTCATGCGGCCAAGAAGGGACTTACCTTCCACCTGTGGTGGCATCCCCATAACATTGGGGTGGATACCCAGGCCCATTTGGCCCAGCTGGAGGAAGTTTTCCGCTATTATCAGCAGCTGCGGGAAACCTACGGCATGGAAAGCCTGAATATGCGGGAAGCCGCGCAAAAGAGAGAAAAAGCGGAGGACTTGTCATGAAAGTGATGCATGTTCTGAATTCCAGGATTTATTCCGGCGCCGAAAAGGTGGTCTGTCAGATCATCCGGTCCTTTGAAAATACGGATGTGGAAATGGTCTATTGCAGCCCGGACAGCGAAACCGTGCGGCAGATGCTGGCGGAACAGGGGGTTACCTTTCTTCCTGTGGACAGCATGACCCCGAAAAATTTAAGCAGTATCCTTCATGAGCAGAAGCCGGACCTGATCCATGCCCACGATATGCGGGCCAGCTTTGTTTCCGCCCTGTGCTGCGGCAAAATTCCTCTGGTGTCCCACATCCACAACAACGCTTATGACGCCCGGGGCCTTTCCCTGAAATCCATCGCCTATCTGCTTGCGGGGGTGAAGGCCAAGCATATTTTTTGGGTATCCAACAGCTCTTATGAGGGATATCTTTTTCATAAGCTGTTTGCGAAAAAAAGCAGTATACTGTATAATATCATCGATACAGAGCAGATTTTCGAGAAAAAGGCCCAGGATGGTAATGCGTATGACTATGATGTGATCTACGTTGGCCGTTTGACCTATCAGAAGGATCCCCAGCGCCTGATGCGGGTCTGTGCCCAGCTGAAAGCGCGCAAACCGGATTTGAAGGTGGCCATCGTCGGCACCGGGGAGCTGGAGGCGGAAACCAAGCAGCTTTGCGCCCAGCTGAACCTGCAGGATAACGTGCACTTCCTGGGGTTCCAGAGCAATCCCATCAAAATGGTGCATGACAGCAAGGTGATGATTTTGACCTCCCGCTGGGAGGGGACACCGATGTGCGCCCTGGAGGCCATGGCTCTGGGAGTTCCGGTAGTGAGCACCCCGTCCGACGGTATGCGGGATCTGATCGAGGATGGCGTCAACGGATATCTGCATGACGAGGATGCTGTTTTGGTGGAAAAGCTGCTGAAAATCATCTCCGATCCCGGCCACCGGGAAATGCTCTCGCGGCATACGGTGGAAAAATTTGGGCGAATCAACGATGCGCCAAAGTACCGGGAAGCCATTGCGGCCTGCTACCGGTAGGGAAGGAAGCGCCATGAAAATACTGCAGGTCATTCCCTATTTCTGCTTCGGCGGTGCGGAGATCATGTGCGAAAACCTGACCTATGCCCTTATGGACTTGGGACATGAGGTGAGTGTGGTCAGCCTGTATGGCGAACACACCCCCATTTCGGAGCGGATGGAAAAAGCGGGCGTAAAGATTCTTTATCTGGACAAAAAGCTGGGGCTGGATAGTTCCATGGTTCCAAAGCTGGCCAGGCTTATGAAGCGGGAAAAACCGGATGTGGTGCACACCCATCTGGATGTCATCAAATATGCTGCCGCCGCCGCAAAGCTGGCAGGGGTCAGGACCTGTGTTCACACGGTGCACAGCGTGGCGGACAAGGAGGCCGAGGGCCGCATTCAGAAGTGGATCAACAAAACCTATTTCCGTCTGGGCTGGTCGGTGCCGGTCGCCCTGAGTCCGGAGGTGCAGGCGTCCATCGCTTGTTTTTACGGCATTGACCGGCGGAAAATCCCGGTGATCTACAACGGCATCGACCTGTCAAAGTGCATCCCCAAGGACAGCTACGCCGTGGGGGACACTGTGACGCTTCTGCATGTAGGACGGTTCGATGTTCCGAAAAACCATGCGGGACTGCTGAAGGCCTTTCAAAAGCTCCATGCGGCCTATCCCCAGTGCCAGCTGCAGCTTGTGGGGGATGGTGATTTGCGCGGAGATATGGAAACGCTGGCGGAGGAACTGGGGCTTTTGGACTGCGTCCGCTTTTTCGGTATGCAGGCGGATGTCCATCCTTATCTGCACGGCGCGGATATTTTTGTTTTGCCCTCTGTTTATGAGGGCAATCCCATGACAATTATTGAGGCCATGGGCACCGGACTTCCCATTGTCGCCACGGCGGTGGGGGGGATCCCGGATATGCTGCAAAACGGGGAGAATGCGCTGCTGGTGCCCTGTGAAACGGACGCGGTCTGCGAAGCCTGCGGGACGCTGGTTGCCGATGAGGGCCTGCGGACACGTTTGGGACGGCAGGCAAAGATAGACAGTTCCCGTTTTTCTTCCAAATATATGGCGGAGCGGTATTGCGAAAGCTATGCTGCCCATTGAAATTGAGATCGTGAATTTGACGGGAGGAATTTGCCGTGGACGGGGAACGGATTTCGGTGATTGTACCGGCTTACAATAACGCCCCATGGCTTCCCCGCTGCCTGGACAGCCTTCTTGCCCAAACCTACCGGAACCTGGAGATCATTGTGGTCAACGATGGTTCCACAGATGATACGAAGCGGGTATTGGAAACCTACGCAGCGGAGCATTCCTGTATCAAAGCCATTCATAAGGAAAATGGCGGCGTGACCTCCGCCCGCCTGAGGGGCGTGGCGGAAGCGTCGGGACAATGGATCGGCTTTATGGACGGCGACGACGAAATGGAACCGAAGATGTATGCGCGGTTATGGGAAAACGCGAAAACCTACGGGGCGGATATTTCCCACTGCGGCCATCAGGTGCTGTTTCCGGATGGACGGGTCGGGTTTGTACATAACTCGGGCGTACTCCGTCAGCAGGATAAGCTGGCGGGCCTGCGGGACTTGCTGGACGGGGGACTAGTCGAATCCAGTCTTTGCACCAAGCTTTTCCGCCGGGAGCTATTTGAGGGCCTGGCGGGGTGGATGGATCCGTCCATCAAAAACAATGAAGATTTTCTGATGAACTATTATCTGTTCGCCCAGTCGGAGCGGGCTGTTTTTGAGGACATTTGCCCGTACCATTACATTCTGCGCCATGGCTCCGCTTCTTACCGGCAGCTCCATGCGCACAGCATTTTTGACCCCATCCGGGTACGGCAGAGGATCCTGGAAAACTGCTGCCCGGAACTGCGGGAGGATACCCGCCGGGCACTGCTGCGGAACTGCCTGTTTGCCTACGGCCAGCTGTCCCTGAATTTGTCACGGGAATTTGACGGCTACCGGGAAAGGGTCAGGCAGCTGCTGATTGACCAGAGGGCGTATTTTCATCTGCTCTCGGCCAGAAACCGTTTGCTGGCGCAAATGGTCTGCAATGTGCCTTGGGCCTTTCATTTGGCCTACGGGGTGTATGTGAAGCTGTTCCAGCGACAGGAGCAGCATTGAATACGAAGGGATGCAAAAATGCAGGAATTGCCGCTGATCAGTGTGATCGTCCCGGTTTACGGGGTGGAAAAATATTTGGATAAATGCCTTGGCTCCATTACCGGCCAGACCTACCGGAATCTGGAGATCATCCTGATCGACGACGGCTCCCCGGATGGTAGCGGCGTAATTTGCGACGCCTGGGCGGCAAAGGACAGCCGAATTAAGGTCATCCATAAAGAAAACGGCGGCGCCGGTGCAGCCCGGAATGCAGGGCTGGATATTGCGCGGGGGGAACGAATAGCCTTTGTAGACAGTGATGATTATATTGCGCCTGATATGTACCGGCATCTTTCCGAACTGCTGGATGGGGGAGCGGATATTGCGGAGTGTGGTTTTATAAGTGTCTCGGGGGATCAGGCGGAGTTTGGAAGGGAAAGTTCTTTTGTTACGGTTTACACATCCCAGGATGCTATGCGTGAGCATATCCGGGATACGGTATTCCGTCAGTTGATTTGGAACAAGCTGTACCGCCGCGAGGTCATAAAGGGCATTCGTTTTCCGGAAGGAACCAAAATTGACGATGAGTTCTTTACTTATCAGGCATTGGGAAATGCCGAAACGCTTGCCCTTTCCGGTCAAATATGTTATGCTTACCGGCAGCAGCTGGGAAGTGTGATGCACCAATTGGATCCTTTTAAGCGTCTGGACGGTATTTTGGCAAAGCAGCAGCGGCTGGCATATCTGCAAGCACATATGCCGGAATTGGTGGATGAAGCAAAGCTGGATTTGTTCTTCACCTGCCTGTATGCCATGCAGGGCTGTCTGCGTTCTTTGTCCGGGGATGAGATGGAAAAGGCACGAAGGATCCTTTATGATGCATTGGAGGACACAAAGCCGCTTCCCTCCGGAAATATGCTTTCCGGAAAAAAGCATTTGCTGCTGAGACTGGCCCGGACTTCCTTTGAGGGAACCTGCCGAATGCTGAATTTTCTGACGGATATCCATGTGTTGTCATGAGGCGTATTATGGAATTTGATTATAAGATTACGGTATTTACCCCAACCTATAACAGGGCTTATATTATTGAAACGCTGTACCGCTCTTTGCAGCGCCAGACCTTTACGGATTTTGAGTGGCTGGTTGTGGACGATGGCTCTTCAGATGATACGCAGGCCTTATTTGCCCGGTGGAGCCGGGAGGAAAACCCCTTTCCGATCCGGTATTTCAAACAGGAAAATGGCGGCAAGTGCCGGGCCATCAACCGCGGCCTGGAACAGGCACGGGGAGAGCTGTTTTTTACGGTGGACTCGGATGATTACCTAACGGACGACGCCCTGGAAAAGGTTGCCCGGTGGGAAGCGGAATTGCCGAAGGAGCAAAATTTTTGCGGTATTGTGGCAAATCGGGGATATACGCCAGAGTATACTCCCAATACGTTTTTTTCGGGTGAGTTTCTGGATGGTAATGCGTTTGATATGTATGGTGCAATAGACGGAGAACGTGCGCTTATTTTCTATACGAATATTCACCGGCGTTATTTATATCCGGAATTTCCGGGAGAAAAATTTATGACGGAAGCTGTCACGTGGAATCGCATGGCATATGACGGTTATAAAATTCGTTTTTTTAATGATATAATTTGGATTTGGGAGTATAAAGACGACGGCTTAACCAAAGCCGGATACAAGGTCTTTCTTGACAATCCACAGGGGACGGGCTTGTTCTTCCGGGAGAAGGCAATCTATTTTAAGTACCCGCCCAAAACCATCCTTGGCATGTGGTATGGCTTTACCTGCGACGCCATGGACCGGTGTACAAATGCCGAAATTGCACAATACATTGGCATGCCCCGCTGGCTGGTAGCGCCCATGAAGGGACTGCACAACCTGATACAATTTATCCGAAAAAAGAGGTAATAAAATGGCACAGACTCCGCAAGCAGCTTACCACATTCACATTTCCTCAAAGCACCGCCTGCTGAACCTGAATCTGAAGGAGGTCTGGCAATACCGGGACCTGATCGCCCTGTTCACCAAGCGGAATTTTGTGGTGTCCTATAAGCAGACGATTCTTGGCCCCGCTTGGATTCTGCTCACCCCCATATTCAGCAGTGTTGTGCATGCCATTGTGTTTAATGGCATTGCCGGGATCGGAACGGATGGTGTGCCGACCTTCCTGTTCTATTTGTTCAGCAACGCAATTTGGGCGTTTTTTTCCAGCTGTGTCACCAGCAATGCCAGTACCTTTACGGAAAATGCCTATGTTTTTGGAAAAGTCTATTTTCCCCGGCTGACCACGCCCATTTCCAATGTGATTTCCGCAATGATCCGTTTCCTGATCCAGATGGCGCTGGTGATGCTCTTTATGATCTTTTTCCTGATTCAGGGGACCCTGCATCCCCACTGGGAGGCCTGGCTGATGATCCCTGTGGAGCTGCTGCATCTTGGTATTCTGGGAATGGGATTTGGCATCATCGTATCCAGCATGACCACCAAATACCGGGACCTGTCGGTGTTGGTGGACTTCGGTATTTCCCTGTGGATGTATGCGACGCCCATTGTCTATCCGCTGTCCACGTTGGACGAGGGGTGGATCCGGACTGTGGTGCAGATCAATCCGGTCACCTCTGCCGTAGAGATGCTGCGTTATGCGGTTTTGGGCCAGGGAACGTTGCATTGGGGATACTACGGACTGTCCTGGGTGGTTTCCCTTGCCGTCGCGGTCATTGGCATTATGATTTTCAATAAGGTCGAGCGGACCTTCATGGATACGGTGTAAGGAGGATGGATAATGAGCAGTGAAAACAACAATCGGGAAGTTGCCATTTCCATTTCCGGGGTCAAGAAAAAATACAAGCTGGGCCAGATCGGCGGCGGGACCCTGACGGCTGACCTGCAAAGCTGGTGGGCCAGGGTTCGCGGCAAGGAAGACCCCAATACCATCGTCGGCACGGACCAGCGTCTGGTGGGGCAGACCTTCATGGCGCTGAACGGCATTGACCTGACGGTATACAAAGGGGAGGCCCTGGGCATCATCGGCGGCAATGGCGCGGGAAAAAGCACCATGCTGAAGCTTCTGTGCCGGGTTACGGCGCCCACCGAGGGTGAAATCGATATTTACGGCCGGATCACCTCCATGCTGGAGGTGGGCACCGGCTTTAACGGAGAAATGACCGGCCGGGAAAATGTGTACCTGAACGGCGCCATCCTCGGCATGACCAAGGCGGAAATCGATGCGAAGATGGAGGATATTATTGAATTCTCCGAGGTGCGGGAATTTATTGACACGCCGGTAAAGCGCTATTCCAGCGGCATGTTTGTAAAATTGGCTTTTTCCGTGGCGGCCCATCTGGACAGCGAGATCATGATTATGGACGAGGTGCTGGCGGTGGGCGACATGGCGTTCCAGAAAAAGTGTCTGGATAAGATGCGGGAAGTTGCTAAAACCGAGGGTAGAACCATTTTGTACGTCTCTCACAATATGAACACGATTCGTCGGCTTTGTGACCGGTGTGTGGTGCTTGAGAAGGGCAAGATTATTTTTGGCGGGGATGTAGAGGAAGCCATTGAACTGTATATGCGTCGCAAGGTCGTTCACAACGAGTGGTCAGAGGGGGTGGTAGAGTGTGATTATCAGAACTCCACTGCACGCTCTGCCTACGGAAGGGGTGGCGCCCGCATCCAGTATCTGAAGCTGTTGGGAAAGGGAGAGGCCTTGTATGCTACGGGAGAGCCTATCTGTTTTATCTTGGATGTGAAGGTCAATCGAGATTTTGAGGATTTGCGGTTGCGCATCGAGGTATTGCATGGCGACGATGTTCCCATTGGGGCGGTTCCGAGCATTTCTCTGGGACAGGTCAAGGCAGGCGAGGCATACCGTTACCAGGTGGGCTTCGATCCCATCGGCCTGACCAATGGAAAATACCAGGTTTATCTGGTGCTATTTGAAATGGATCAGCTTGGCATGATTTTTGACCAGGATTTGATTTTGCCCGCTTTTCGTATGAATATCAGCGAAACAAAGGATATCGACTGGAACACAAAGGCTTGGGGACATATTCGTTTCCCGGATGGGACACTTGAAAAGCTGTAAAAAGGAGGGTAGGAATGGAGAAAATTCGGATTCTTTTTGTACACCATAGGCTCCTGTGCGGCGGAACGGAACAGGCGCTGTATGATCTGATTACCCTTCTGAACAAAGACAAGTTTGATATTACTGTGTTCGTGCAGAACGATGATGGAACGTGGAATCAAAAGTTTCAGAATGCGGGGATCCGGCTTATCTACGACTATTCCTGTCGCCGAGCCACATGGAATCCCCTTGTGAAAGCGGGCAACATCTGCAAAAAGATGCGCACTGCCCAAGCCTACCGCCGGGATGGGGAAGGACTTCTTGAGGTTTGCTGGCCCCAGGGAGCAGATATTGTGGTGTCCTATGCGACCAGTAGCTATGAGAAGATGGTGTTTTTGCCCGGGGCAAAGACGGTCAAATTTATCCATGGCAATCTGGATACCAACCAGATGTACCGGGAGGAGATTCTATCTAATCTGCCGCTTCTTCACCGGTTTGATCGGATCGTCTGCGTATCGGAGGATGCAAGGCAGTCCTTTTGTCGGCATACTAGCATCACAAAGTATGTGTCGGTTCACTGGAATCCCATAAACAGCCGACAAATTCGTGCGCTGGCTCAGCGCCCCATTGATTTGCCGAGGGGGGAACCTATCGTCTGCGCTGTTGGACGGCTGTCCTATGAAAAGGGATTTGAACGGCTAATCGTGATTCACCGTAGGTTGCTGGATCAGGGAATACACCATAGACTGGTGATTGTTGGTGATGGGATTGAGCGTAGCTATGTGGAGCGGGAAATCATCGCAACGGAGACCCAGGACACTGTGATTCTAGCGGGCTATCAGGAAAATCCTTATCCATATATTGCGGCAAGCCGTTTCTTAGTGTGTTCATCTTATACAGAGGGTCTATGCCTGACGGCTATGGAGGCGCTGTGCTTGGGAGTTCCTGTAGTGGCATCAGCACCTTCAGTGAAGGAACTGCTGGGGGAGACGCTGTGTGGTTTGATCACAGAAACTGGTAATGCTAGTCTGGAGGCAGGCATCCGAAAAATGCTGACGGACGAGCTGTTTTACCGTCAGGTAAAGCAGGGTGCGCAGACGCGGAGCGCTGCCTTTGATGGACAACAGATGGTTGGTGCATTGGAAGAACTGTTTTTGCAGCTTGCAGAAGAGAAAAGAGAAGGATAGCAGTCATGAATCAAAGGAAAATTGTTTTCGTTGAAGACAGTTTGGTCTGCGGCGGAGCAGAGCAAGCTTTATATGATTTGGTGCTGTTGCTGGATAAGGAGAAATTTGATGTTACAGTTCTGTCCCAGAAGCCGGGGGCGGAGTGGGACCGTAAGTTCCTGGATGCGGGAATTCATATGATCTACGACTATTCCTGCCGTAAGGCTACGAAAAATCCCATTGTCAAGTTTCAGAACATCTCCAAGAAGTTGCGAATGGATGCGTGCTACCGCCGGAACGGTGAGGGCCTGCTGAACGTATGCTGTCCTGGGGCGGATATTATTGTGTCGTACTCCATGTGGGACTATGCACAGTGCGGCTTTGCCAGCGGCGCAAGGTCGGTCAAATTCATACACGGCAATATGGAGACGAATCATGCCTTCCGGGAACTGATTCTGAGAGACCGGGAATTGCTGCCGAGATATGACCGGATCGTGTGTGTGTCACAGGCAAGCTACCAAGCGTTTGTGGATGTCACCGGGCGGAAAACAGGTGTGGAGATGCACTTTAACCCCATCAACAGCGAAAATGTTCGCCGCATGGCTGAGCAGAAAGTGGAACTGTCTGGGGAAGAGCCAATCATCTGTGCTGTGGGACGTTTGTCCCCGGAGAAGGGGTTTGAGAGGTTAATCGTGATCCACAAGAAATTGGTGGAAGAAGGATTGCGGCATAAGTTGGTGCTTGTTGGAGACGGGCCGGACAGGGATTATATTCGAAGAACGGTTCAGGCAGTAAACGCCCAGAACAGTGTCATTTTGGCAGGCTATCAGGCGAATCCCTATCCCTATATTGCAAAAAGCCGCTTCCTGGTAAATGCCTCCTTTACAGAGGGGCTTCCGGTGGTAGCCATGGAAGCACTTTGCCTGGGGGTTCCCATTGTAGCTCCGGTTCCCTCTGTGGGGGAAGTATTCGGGGAGGAAATCTGCGGCTTGATTACGGAAAATGACAATGCCAGTCTGGAAGCCGGGATTCGCCGGATGCTGACGGATGAGGCGTTTTACGCGCAGGCAAAGGCCGGGGCGGAGAAGCGCAGCGCCTTTTTCGAGGGAAAACGCATGGTGAAAGAGATTGAGGATATGTTCCTGCAAATGATGCAGGAGACATAAGATCGATAGGAGGTGTTGCCCCATGGCGCAGATCAGTGTGATGATGGCGGCATACAACGCGGAAAACTATATTCGCCGGGCGCTGGACAGCATTCTTGCCCAGACGTTTCCGGATTTCGATATCATCGTTGTGGACGATGGCAGTGAGGATGCCACAGGGGCAATCGCGGATGAATATGCTTCCCAGGACAGCCGGGTCCATGTGCTGCATCAGAAAAATTCCGGCGTATGCGTCACCCGGAACAACTGCATTGACTGGACCTACCGGTGCAGCGACAGCCAATGGATCATCTTTGCCGACAGCGACGACTGGATGCACCCGGAAATGCTGGAGCGGATGCTGAGGGCAGCAGTGGAGAATGGCGTTCACATCTGTGCCTGCGGCTATCAGGAAACCACGGGGGAGAACCCGGTGGTTGATCCCAGGGACCTGGAGCCCCAGCTTTGGGAACCGATGGCCTTTTACCAGGCAAGCTACGTCAATGCCATCATGACCTGCTGCAAGCTCTACCACAAGAGCTGCTATGAGCATATCCGCCATCCAGTGGATAACTATTTTGACGATGAATTTGTCTCCTATAAAATGCTGTACGCGGAGAAAAAAATGGCCGTGATCCCGGCACCGCTGTACGCCTATTTTATCAATAATACGGGACTGACAAAAAGACCCTGGAGTCCCAAGCTTCTGGATGCCTGGGTGGCCTACGAGGAGCAGATCGCTTTTTTCCAGGAAAAAGGCGAGAAGGAGCTGGTTGCCTTCCGCTACCGCGGATATTTGGAGAACGCCTTGGCGAATTATCAGGCGGCCAGTCAGGCACCGGATTCCCCGGAAATTTGTTCTGCCCGGGAGCGGATCCGCAAAAAAATTCGCCAGCTTCTTCGGCGGATGCGGCGGCAGGGCTGCCTGAGCTACAAATATGATTTTGATACCATCCTTGCTTTCTATCCTGTGCAGGCACGGATTTACCGCCTGGCCCGGGAAACGGTGCAGCGGCTTCGGAGGAAGGGCGATGCCTGAAATCAGTATCATTGTGCCGGTTTACAAGGCGGAGCAATACTTGCCGGACTGTATTGACAGCATCCTTTCCCAGACGTTTTCCGATTTTGAAGTGATTCTGGTGGATGACGGAAGCCCGGACAATTGTCTTGCGATTTGCCGGGAGTATGCCGCCCGGGACAGCCGGGTTTCCGTGATCCACCAGGAAAACCAGGGACAGGCCGCAGCGAGAAACCATGCGCTGTCCCAGGCACGGGGGCAGTGGGTCTGCTTTGTGGACAGTGATGATTTGATCCACCCCCAGATGGTGGAACGGCTGTATCATGCGGCGGTGGACGGAGGGGCCAGTATCAGCATGTGCCGGATGCTGGAAGCGGCGGTGCCTCCCGGGGATTTTTTCCACCCCTGTCAGGGGGATTATGACACCGTGGGTATGGACGAAGCAACACTGGTAAGTCTTTTTGATAGGGATGCCTATCCCGGCTGGGTTGCCTGTGCGAAGCTGATCCGCAGGGAAATCGTGAAAACCCATTTGTTTTGCCTGGGACGGGTCTATGAGGACAACGAGGCGGTCTGCCACTGGCTTCAGGAAGCCGGGACCGTGGCGCAAATGTCCTATCCGCTGTATTTTTACAGAAGCAACCCCGACAGTACGACGCAAAAGAATTTCAGCCTGAAAAGGCTGGACTATCTGTGGGCGCTGGAGCAGATCATCCGGTTTTATACCCTGATTGGCTATACTCAGCTGCGGGACAGGTTCTGCGGCCTTTACGCAGAGGCGGCGGCAGGCTGCTATAGCCGGGTTAAGTATGAGCTGAACCGGCCGGATGTGGCCAGAGAAATCGAAAAATCGGTATGGCATTTGGTAAGAAAGCGTACAGTTCCCTTGACAAAAAAGCAGTTTGAAACCCTGCTGGATGCCATGCACCCAAAGCTGATCCGGCTGTACTGGCCGGCGGAAGCGGCGGTACGGACATTGCGGGAGAAGGGCGCTGCGGAATTGGCGCGCAAGGCGGCGGAGCAGCTGCGGAAGGGGGACAGGAAATGAGCATTCCCAAAATCATTCATTACTGCTGGTTCGGCCGAAATCCCAAGCCCAAACTGGCGCAGAGGTGTATCAAAAGCTGGAATCGCTTCTGCCCCGGCTATGAGATCATCGAGTGGAACGAGGACAATTTTGATGTTTCCACAGCCCCTCTGTATGTTCGCCAAGCGTATGAAGCGGGACGGTGGGCCTTTGTCACGGATTATGTGCGGCTGAAAGCCCTGACGGAAATGGGCGGTATCTACATGGACACGGATGTGGAAGTGGTGAAGCCGCTGGATCCGTTCCTTGAGCAGGAAGCGTTTGCTGGATTTGAGCATAAAACGAGAATCCAGACCGGGGTGCTGGCTTGCCGGAAGGATTTCCCCTTATTTCGGGATTTTATGCGCTATTATGATGATGCCAGCTTTCTGCGTCCGGATGGAAGTGTGGATACGACCACCAATGTGGAGATCCTGACGGAGCTTTGCCAAAAACGGGGCTTGGTTTTGAATGACCGGTTTCAGGTCATGGAGGGCCTTGCCGTATATCCCCGGGAGGTTTTCTGTCCGGTGGATTATGATACGAAGAAGCTGAAAAAAACCAGAAAAACCGTCACCATCCACTGGTTTTCCGGAAGCTGGCACACCGAGGAGGAGCTTCAGGAGCTGCGGGAAGAAAAACGGCGGCTGCAGAAGGAAAAACACAGCAATATCCGCTACCGGATTGGCAATGCCCTTTTTGGTAAGCGCGGCTATGAAAAGCTGAAAGCGCTCATCGGAAGGCAATAAACTTGTCCAGGGAGGTGTATTCATGCCCAAAATCAGCGTCATTGTTCCGGTCTACAAGGTGGAGCCTTATATCCGCCGGTGTGTGGACAGCATTCTGAATCAATCCTTTCAGGACTTTGAACTGATTTTGGTGGATGATGGAAGTCCTGACGGATGCGGTGCCATCTGCGAGGAATATGCCCAGGGGAGCGGCCGCATTCATGCGCTTCACCAGCAGAACGGGGGCCTGTCCGCCGCGCGGAATGCGGGGATCGACTGGGCCTTCGCCAATAGCGGCAGCCAATGGCTGGCCTTTGTTGACAGCGATGACTGGATACATCCGGAGTATTTGCAGCGGCTGTATACAGCGGTTGTGGACACCCATTGCAGGATCAGTGCCTGTGGAATTTTCCATACCGACGGCAAAGCGTTTCCGCCGGAGCAGCTGCTGGCCGTTCAAGAGGTGTCTGCGGATGACTATTATTGCAGTCAGGATATCCACGGCGGTGTTACGGCGGTGGCCTGGAATAAGCTGTACCACAAATCCCTTTTTTCCACCCTGCGCTATCCGGTGGGAAAGCTGCATGAGGATGAATTTACCACCTACCTTGCCGTTTATGAGGCGGGGAAGGTTGCTGTGGTTCCCCAGCGGCTATACGCGTATTTTCAGAACCCGGAGGGTATCATGCGCTCGGACTGGAATCCCCGCAGAATGCACACATTGGAGGCCGTGGAGCAGCAGATTGCCTTTGCCCAAAGGAATCACAATGCCAGGCTGCTGAACAAAGCGGTGGAGCAATATATATACAGCAGCTATGAACAGCTGGAAAAGATAGGGGATATCCCGGAGCACCGGCAGTATCAGAAAGTGCTTCGGAAGAAGCTGCGGGACGGCTTGGCATTGGGAAGAAGCTGCGGCGTGTTTCCAATGGGCTGGAAAACAATGTGGGCTTATGAAAAGGCCTATCCCTTCAAGCCGCTGTGGTGGCTGGCAGGCAGAATCAAATCCGCCGTGAAAAAGTGAGGAAGCAAATGAACGATGTGATTTCGGTGATCGTGCCGGTCTATAATGTGGCGGCCTATCTTCCCCAATGCCTGGACAGCATCCTGAATCAGGATTACAGAAATCTGGAAGTGATCCTTATCGATGATGGTTCTGAGGATGAATCCGGCTCGGTCTGTGACCGCTATGGAGCGCTTGACAGCCGCGTTCGGGTGATCCACCAGAAAAATGGCGGCGCTGCGGCGGCGAAAAACGCGGGCCTGCGGGTGGCAACGGGAGAATACCTGAGCTTTGTGGACAGCGATGATTTCCTGGAGCCTGATGTGTACGGCTACATGCTGAATTTGCTCAAGGAATATGACGCCGATGCGGGGGAATTCGCGTTCCGGGATGTGTACCGAACCCGAACAGAGGATCAGGTTTTCCGGCCGGGCAGAAGCGTGGCAGAGGGAAAGGCTTACCTGATCCGGTTTACAAAAGACTGGAGCTGTGCGCTTCTGTGGAACAAGCTGTACAAGCGCTCTCTTTTTGAATCCGTTTTCTTCGAGGAAGGGCACAAGATCGACGACGAGTATTTTACTTACCAGGGGATCATGAATGCCGCGAAAATTGTCTGTGATGACCGGATCGTATACAACTACCGCAGGCGGGCCTCCAGCGTCATGCTGTCTCCGAAATCCAGGGAGCAGCTTACCCTGGACCGGGTGGATGCCATTGCCAAGCGGCGGGAAAAGGTGATAAGCCGCTTCCCGGAGCTACGGAAGGAATTCGATGTGCAGTTTTTGGATGCACTGGTCTATATGTCCGAATATCCGGACAATACCGCCGAAAGCCTGAAGCTGCTCAAAACACACCTGAAAGCCTATTTTCGTGAAAGCGGCAATACATGTCCGCCCAAATGCCTGTGGCGTGGGCTGCTGAAGCTGTATTTCACTGGAACGGATAAGCTGCTGGCAGAGCATGTGGAAAAAAATGTGGACACAGATTTGCACGACTATTTTACATAGAACTTGCGATAAAAACGGACCTCTCCCTTTCTCTCGAAGGGAGAGGTTTTCTATTGCCCGAAAGGCTGGGACACAGAATATTTACATTTTTTTCAGTGTCCGTTCAGGTAAAAAACTTACAATGAAAGTTACAAATTATTTCAGCAAGGAGGCCCTACATTGATTGAAGTGAACCATCTGACGAAGCGGTATGGAAATCATACCGCGGTATCGGACCTGTCCTTCACCATTGAAAAAGGTCAGATCTACGGATTCCTTGGCCCCAACGGCGCGGGAAAGTCCACCACCATGAATATCATGACCGGCTGTTTGGCGGCTACATCGGGGGAGGTCCGGATCGGGGGATTCGATATCTTTGAGGAAGCGGAGCAGGCCAAGAAGCTCATCGGGTATCTTCCCGAGCAGCCGCCGCTTTACCTGGACCGGACGCCCAGGGAATACCTGACCTTTGTGGCCCGGGCCAAGCGGATTCCCGAAAGGCAGATACCGGAGCAGCTGACCCAAGTCATGGCGGTGACCCAGACGATAGATGTGGCCGACCGGCTCATCAAAAATTTATCCAAGGGCTACAGACAGCGCGTGGGCATTGCCCAGGCGATCCTGGGAGACCCGGAGGTCATTATTCTGGATGAACCGACTGTGGGATTGGATCCCCGGCAGATCATTGAGATCCGGGACCTGATCAAGGAACTGGGAAAAGACCACACCGTGATTCTGTCCAGCCATATCCTGTCGGAAGTGCAGGCGGTCTGCCAGACCATCCTGATCATCTCCAAGGGAAAACTGGTGGCCTGTGATTCACCGGCCAATCTGGAAAAGCTCTTCGCAGGGACTACCACAGTTGACCTGGTGGCGGAAGCTTCCGAGGGAGAGCTCTGGGAAATTTTGTCCGGTGTCGGGAATATCGCTAAAATTGAGGTAACAGAAAAGGCGCCAAACCGCTGCAAGGCGCGGCTGAACATGGGGAACCGGGAGGGAAACCAGGCCTGCCGGGAAATCTTTTTTGCCTTCAGTAAGGCGGGGCGGGCAATCCTGCAGATGTCCACGGCCCGGGCCAGCCTGGAGGATATCTTTATGGAACTGACAGCCGGAGAAAGGGAGGAAGCACAATGAGAGCGGTTTTGAAGCATGAGCTATCTTCCTATTTTACGAATTTAAGCGGCTATGTTTTTGGCGCGTTTTTGCTTCTGTTCGCGGGCATCTACACCATGGTCTACAACATCCAGTCCGCCATTACCAATTTTGAGTATGTTTTGGGGGGCATGAGCTTTGTATTTTTGGTCATTGTACCCATCCTGACCATGCGGGTGCTGTCGGAAGAGCGGCGGCAGAAAACCGACCAGCTGCTGTACTCCCTGCCCCTTACCATGACCCAGGTGGTGCTGGGCAAATATATTGCCATGCTTGCCGTTTTTGCGGTACCCCTGGCGGTTATCAGCCTGTATCCCATCGTACTGACGTTCTTTGGAAATGTCCATTTGCCCGCTGCCTTCAGCGCCATTGTGGGCTTCTTCTTCCTGGGGGCCGCGCTGATTGCCATCGGCATGTATATCTCCTCCGTTACGGAAAGCCAGGCGGTTGCGGCGGGGCTTTGCTTTGTGGTCATGCTGGTGAATTATTTCATTTCCGACCTGGCGGATATGACCTCCACCACGGCCTTTGGTTCCCTGTTCATGCTGATGATCCTTGCCCTGGCAGCGTCCGGAGTGGTCTATTTGATGACGAAAAGCGGCTTTACCGGGCTTCTGTGCGCGGCGGTATTGGCCGGGGGCATCATGCTGGCCTATGCCTTCCAGCCCAGTGCCTTTGAGGGGCTGTTTCCGAAGATCATGGAAAACCTTTCCCTGTTTGAGCGGTTTTACGCGCTGATTGAGGGCGTTTTCGACCTGCGGAGCATCGTCTATTTTTGCTCCGTGGTGGGGGTATTCCTGTTTTTGAGTGTGCAGTCTATGGAGAAGCGGAGGTGGAGCGAATGAAAATGCCCAAATTCGGCATTCGGAAGGTTGTGGACTCCTTCAAAACCCGCTCTTTTCGGGTAGGCGGCTACAGCGTGGTGGCCACGGCCATAGTGATCGCCATTGCCGTGGCGGTGAACCTGCTTGCCAATGCGCTGCCTGCAAGCCTTACCCAGTTTGACACCACGCCCGGCCAGCTTTTCACCGTTTCCCAGCAGACGGAGAAGCTGGTCAGCGGCCTGGAGGAGGATGTGACGGTTTACTGGGTGGTGCGCAGTGGTTATGAGGAAAGCTACATCGGCACGCTCCTGGACCAATATGAGGCGCTGAACAGCCACATCAAGGTGGTAAAAAAGGACCCGGATGTGAATCCGGGGTTTGTGCAGCAGTATACGGACAATTTTACGGAAAACAGCCTGATCGTAGAGGCTGGCGGCAAAAGCCGGTATGTGGACTATGGAGACATCTTCGTAATGGATTACGAATCGTACTACTATTACGGGGAGCAGAACTGGAGCTTCTGCGGGGAAAGCGAAGTGACCAGTGCCATCGACTATGTCCTCAGCGAGGATCTGCCTACGGTCTATACCCTGACGGGACATGGCGAGTTGGCCCTGCCCACCACCTTCGCCACTGCGGTTGAGAAGGAGAACATCGAAACGGCGGAGCTGTCCCTGCTGACGGAGGAGGCCATTCCGGAGGATGCAGCCGCGCTGCTGATCTACGCCCCACAGCGGGATATCTCTGAGGATGAAAAAACCAAGATCGAGACGTATCTGGGCAACGGCGGAAAGCTGATCCTGATTACCGACCCGCCGCAGGAGGGTGCGCTCACCAATCTGGAAGCGGTGATGGCCCACTATGGGATCACCGCTCAGGAGGGAATTGTCGTTGAGGGCGACCGGGACCATTATATTTGGGGAACGCCCTACTATCTGCTGCCGGAACTGAACAGCCATACCATCACCAGTCCCCTGATCAGCAGCGGCTACTATGTGCTGCTGCCCATTGCCCAGGGACTGACAGTCAGCAGCGATCTGCCCGATACCATGGTGGTTTCGGAATTGCTGACCACTTCCAGCAGTGCCTTTTCCAAGGCCGCCGGCTACAACCTGAACACCTATGAAAAAGAAGAAGGGGACGCAGAAGGTCCTTTTGCCCTGGCGGTGCTGGCATCCGAGACCCTGGACGACGGGATCTATGGGGATGTGGTCTGGGTGTCCTCCACATCCTTGCTGGATGAACAGACCAATGAAATGGTCTCCGGCGGCAATCAGGATTTCTTCCTGAATATTCTGAACTACCTGTGTCAGAGTGAGGACAGCGGCATTTCCATCCATGCGAAGTCCCTGTCCACCGAATATCTGACCATGCAGACCAGTACGGCGTCCATGCTTACCGTGCTGATCATCGGCATCCTTCCCGCAGCATACCTTGCCGCAGGTATCTATATTTGGTTCCGGAGGAAACGCAGATGAAAAGAGGAAAGAAATTGTTGGTCCTGCTGCTCCTGCTGGTTCTGCTCCTGGGGGCCGCCTATGGGGCCGCACGGCTGAATTCTGAGGAAAAGATGGAGGAGGAAACCGTTTATACAACGGTTTTTACCCTGGATCCCGATGAAGTGACACAAATCGGCTGGGATTACAGCGAGGCCCTGTCCTTTACCAAAGAGGAAGGGGGCTGGGTCTATGATGCGGATTCCGCCTTTCCCCTGGATGAGGATTATATCGATGCCATGCTGGAAACCCTGAAGGAGCTGCGGTCCACCAAAACCATTGAAGCCGTGGAAAACTGGGACCAGTATACCCTGGAGGTGCCCATCTGTGAGATCACCGTCACCGCCGGGGATACCACCCGCACCGTCAAAATCGGTGAGGAAACCGCCCTGGGCGGCCAGCGGTATCTGTCCATCGGCGACGGCAACGCCTATCTGGTGGACAGCAGCGTCATTGACCCCTTCAGCTATGGTCTGTACGATGTGCTGAAAATGGAGTCTGTGCCTGATATGAGCAGTCTTTTGAGCATGGAGCTTGTTTCCGGCAAGGAGAGCTACGAAATCCAGCGGCTGGAAAACAGCGGCCTGGCCTATTCCGACGAATATATCTGGTTCATGGGGGAAAAACCCCTGGACACGGAGCTGACAGAAAAGCTGCTGCGTTATCTGACGACTATGACCTGGCAGGAATGTGTGAATTATCATGCCGAAGATCTCAGCAAATATGGCCTGGATACGCCTGCCGCAGTCATTACGGTACACTATCTGGAAACGGTGCAGACCGCGTCCGACGAAACCGATGCGGAGGGGAATACTGTCTATGAGACACAGGAGGAGCGCACCTATACCCTGGAGATCGGCGCGGAGGGAAAGGACGGATACTATGTCCGAATCCAGGATTCCCGGATGATTTATCTGATTCCCGCCAATGTGGCGGAAACCCTGCTGTACACCACTTATGCGGATCTTCTGCCGGATGAGGTGCTGCTGATGGACTGGGATAACGTCAAGACGATGGAAATTACCCTGGACGGGGAGACCTACACCATCGAAAGGACCCTGGAAACCGTCGCAGATGACGAGGGGAACGAAACAGAGGAAGTTGTTTACAGGATGGACGGTGAGGAAGTGAATGCCGCCTCCATTCCCGAAGCGCTGGATGCGCTCGTTTCCACCGGCTACGCGGCGGGCTTGACGCCAGAGCGGGGAGAAGAGATTCGCTTTGTTATCAAGCGGGAGCATGCAACCTTCCCGGAGGTGGAATTTGTGATTTACCAGTACAACAGCACCTCCTGCCTGGTGACGCTGAACGGGGAAGCCACCGTGTTTGTGGCAAGAGCGGACGCAGTCTCCCTGGTGGAGAAAGTCAACGCGCTGGTTTTGAAGTGATATATCAAAAAAGTCCAAAAATCCGGGGTCAGGCGGTTCGCCTGACCCCGGTATTTGTATGGAATTGGGCTGGCAGGTTTACTCTGTTCTTGCCATTGCCAGCTGGAAGTCCCTGGTATCGGTGAAGATTTCGTTCTTGTAGGGGTTCTTCTTCTGCTGGATGGCGCGGCGGATGATAATGGCGAGAACCAGCACATTCACGGCCAGGGACAGAACCGAGAGCACACCCTGGGGCACCGGATTGACAGCCGTGGGACGGACAGCCGCGTCCATGAAGCCGTCGGCGTAGAGTACGGGAATGGTGGTGAAGATGCTGTTGTCCTGGAACAGGGGGAACACCTGGGCGAACATGCACCACAGGGACAGGGTGTTGGCCCGGTTCTGGATCCAGCCGCCCTTGTTCCACAGGGCTGCCGCCACGGTGGGGGCCAGCAGCAGTGCCAGGCCGCAGTACCAGGCGTGGGTGGGCAGGTTCAGGTAGGTGTACTGGAAGTTCCAGACATCGTATGCCAGGATGTACAGCCAGATCATATCCGGCCACAGCATGTCGTCCTTCTTTTTGGAGGAGTAGATTCCCCACCAGCCGGTCATGCAGAAAATGTTGATGATGCCGGCAATGCCATTGAGCCAGTTCCACCAGCCGCCATAGAGCCAGACATTTTCACTGGACAGCCACCAGCGGTCGCCGTATGCCTTCATGGCCAGGGCACCCTTAATGGCGGACTCAAAGTCGCTGCCTACCGCGATCAAAATGTTGATGGCCACAATGGCGAAGGGGAAAACCTTAAACCACTGGGTTTTGCCGATGCTCCACTTGTACTTCAGCATCATAAAGCCGATACAGCCGGCGGTTGCCGCATAGAGCTTTGCATAGTGGAACCAGCTGTTCATGTACAGGTAGGTGGGATTGTTCAGCGCCCAGGAAGCCCCTGTGGCGGCGCCGATGGCCACGGCGATGAAATACACCGTAAGCCCTGCGGGCAGGATCAGGAAGCAGAAAATGCCGCCTTTTTTGGTTCGCCGGGCGATCTCGTTGGTCAGGATCAGCCCGAGGAACACCAGCAGCCAGCCCAGAAGCTGAAAGCCGGCCTGTTCTCCGTAGATTTGAAATAGCATAGTTAGTTACCTCCTCTTGATTTTCCTAACAGGCGGCGATTTCCTTGATGGTGATTTCGCTGCCTGTCAATAAATAGGTTTTTTCGCTGCCGCAGTGGGGGCAGCTCCGGCCGTGGGCGACGGTGCCGTATTCTTTGCCGCAATCTTCACAGACCGAAACAGCGGGGATGGTTTCCACCACCATCCGGCACCCGTGCAGCAGCTCCCGCTTTTTGACTGCCCAGTTCCAGCAGTCCACCAGATAGCTTTCGATCACGGTGGAGACTTCCCCCAGTTCTATGGTGACGCTTTGGATGGAAGTCAGGCCGTTTTCCTTTGCCACCGCCTCCAGGGAATCCATAATGTGAAAGACGATACCCAGCTCGTGCATTTTACTGGCCCTTCTTCGCCTGGCGCTCCGCCTTCTTGATCTTCAGCTCCCGCTTGACCATATAGGGCAGGATCTTTTTCATCTTGTCCTCGGTTTTGACCATGGTGGAGCATTCGGGAAGTTCCCGGTGCAGGTGGATGGCGTCAAAGGCGCACTTCGTGGTGCACACGCCGCAGCCGATGCACTTGTTGGTATCCACCACGGAGGCGCCGCAGCCCAGGCACCGGGCGGTCTCCGCCTTGACCTGCTCCTCCGTGAAGGTCAGCTTGGCGTCCCGGAAGGAGCGCTTGTGGTCGATGGCGGCATTGATGCCGGGTTTCTGGCGGGAGGCGTTGTCGTAGTGCTCCACCACAATGTTCTTCTTGTCCAGTTCGATAAAACCATTGCGGTTCCGGCCGATGGTCAGGCTGGTGTTGGGCTGGACGAAGCGGTGGATGGAGATGGCGCCCTCCTTGCCTGCGGCGATGGCGTCAATGGCAAATTTGGGACCGGTATAGACGTCGCCGCCGACGAAGATGTCCGGTTCCGCGGTCTGGTAGGTCAGGCTGTCCGCCACGGCGCCGTTGCCCCGGCCCAGTTGAACCTTGGAGCCTTCCAGCAGGCTGCCCCACAGGATGCTCTGGCCGATGGACAGGAATACCCGGTTGCATTCCACGGTCTGGGTGTCGTTTTCGTCGTAGGCAGGGCTGAAGCGTCCGGTCTCATCCCATACACGGGTGCAGCGCTTGAACACGATGCCTGTGACCTTGCCGTTTTCGGTGAGGATCTCCTTGGGACCCCAGCCGCAGCTTACGGTAACGCCCTCTTCCAGAGCCTCCTGAATCTCCTCTTCGGAGGCGGGCATTTTGTCCCGCGGCTCCAGGCAGAACATGGACACGGACTCCGCGCCGCAGCGGTGGGCGCTTCTTGCTACGTCGATGGCCACGTTGCCGCCGCCGACCACCACGGCCTTGCCAGCTACGCCATAGCTTTCGTCCGCGCCGACGGTGCGCAGGAAGTCCACGGCGGTCATGACGCCCTCGGCATCCTCGCCGGGAATGCCGGCCTTCCGGCCGCCCTGGCAGCCGATGGCGATGTAGAAGGCCTTATAGCCCTGCTGGCGCAGCTGCTGGATGGTAATGTCCCTGCCCACCTCAACGCCGCAGCGGATCTCCACGCCCATAACGCGCAGAATCTCGATTTCCGCGTCAATGACGTCCTTTTCCAGTTTGAAGCTGGGGATGCCGTAACGGAGCATGCCGCCGGGCTTCTCGTTCTTTTCAAACACCACCGGACGGTAGCCCTTTTCCGCCAGATAGTAGGCGCAGCTCAGGCCCGCCGGGCCGGCGCCGATGATGGCGACCTTTTCCTCAAAACCGCCTTCGACCTTGGGGATGACCTTGGGCGGGATGTAGCGGCTTTGGGCTTCCATGTCCTTCCGGGCAATGAATTTCTTCACCTCGTCAATGGCCACGGCCTGGTCGATGGTGCCTCTGGTGCAGGCATCCTCACAGCGGCGGTTGCAGATGTGGCCGCAGACGGCGGGGAAGGGATTGTTTTTCTTGATCAGGGCCAGGGCCTCGGTATACCTGCCCTGGGCCGCCAGCTTCAGATAGCCCTGAACGCCGATATGGGCGGGGCAGGCGGTCTTACAGGGGGCCGTGCCGGTGTCATAGCAGTTGATGCGGTTGTTGTCCCGGTAGTCGATGTCCCATTTTTCCGGGCCCCACTTGACGGTATCGGGAAGCTCGTGCTTGGGATAGGCGATGGGGCCGTCCTTAGTGCACAGCTTCTGGCCCAGTTTCACGGCGCCGGCGGGGCAGTATTCCACGCAGCGGCCGCAGGCGACGCAGTTCTCCGCTTCCACCTTTGCCACATAGGCACTGCGGCTCATGTTGGGGGTGTTGAACAGCTGGGAGGTGCGCAGGGCGTTGCAGACGTTGACATTGCAGTTGCAGATGGCAAAAATCTTTTCCTCGCCG
The DNA here is from genome assembly GCA_030533415.1 of Eubacteriales bacterium. Lineage (GTDB taxonomy): Bacteria > Bacillota > Clostridia > Oscillospirales > Oscillospiraceae > Faecousia. The sequence continues at coordinate 43,406 of JAUNJE010000003.1, forward strand.
TCAATATTGGTGATCTGGTGGACAAAGCCGTTGTCCTCAGCTTTGCGGAAAATCTCCAGGGCCTCGTCATAGCTGATATAGCGGCCCCGGTCGGTTTCCACCACATAATCCGCCATATCCCCCACGGCGATGCACCAGTCCTCGTAATCATCGCCGCAGCCTTCGCCCATTTTCGCCCGGGACATCCGGCAGGAGCAGGGGGAAGCGGCAAATTTGTTGTACTTTTTCAGCCAGTAGGAGATGTGCTCCAAGTCAATGGACTGGTTTTCCGTCTCGATGGCCTTTTCCACGGGGATGACGTGCATACCGATTCCGGCGCCTCCGGGAGGCACCATGGGGGTGATTTTTTCCAAAGGCAGGAAGGTCATCCGCTCGAAGAACGCGGTCACTTCGGGGTGCCCGTCGATCTGGGACTGGCGCATGTTGAAAAATTCCGCACTGCCGGGGACGAAACGGGGCAGGACATAGCGCTTTTCGCCCTTGGGGTTCTTGCCGTCCAGATTTTCCCAGTTATATTCCACCAGACCCACATAGGCCATTTCGCCCAGAAGCGTTTCCAGCTTCTGCTCCTCCATGCCGGTGATTTTCACCAGCTGCTGCAGGGTCTTGGGCTTGCGGACTCCCATTTTCAGGGCCACATCCGCCATTTCGTCGGTGACCACACCCGCAAGGCCCCAGTATTCGGGGTCCTCAGCCTTAACGCCGTGAAGCTTGGCGGGCACCCGGTCGGTGATCATCTGTCCCAGCTTGATGATCTTCTCCCGGGGGGCATCGGTTTTCGGGATGTCAAAGGGAAGTTTGCTTTCGTCCAATGGAAATTTTGTTTCGCTCATAGATTGTCTCCTTTCCATGCGTTCACTTCTTCTTTCAGCCAGGCGGACAAAGCTTCCACACCCTGGCCGGTTCTGGCGCTGATGGGGAATATCCTGGCGTTGGGATTGCGCATATGGATGTATTCGCTGCATTTTTCCAGGTCAAAATCGAAATAGGGCATCACGTCGATTTTGTTGATGATCACGGTGTCGCAGACCTGGAACATCAGGGGGTATTTCAGGGGCTTGTCGTGGCCCTCGGGGACGGAGAGGATCATGGCGTTCTTCACCGCGCCGGTGTCGAATTCCGCCGGACAGACCAGGTTGCCCACATTCTCCAAAATCACAAGCTCCAGTCCCTCCGTTTCCAGCCCCTCCAGCCCCTGCCGGGTCATGGCGGCGTCCAGGTGGCACATACCGCCGGTGTGCAACTGGATGGCCCTGGCTCCGGTGGCGGCGATGGTTTTGGCGTCCACATCGGAGTCGATATCCGCTTCCATGACGCCGATCTGCAGGTCGTCTTTCAGGCTTTCGATCAACCGGGTCAGGGTGGTTGTCTTTCCGGAACCGGGAGAGGACATGAGGTTCAGCAGGTAAATGCCCTTGCGCTTCAGCTCCCGGCGGAGGGCATCGGCCTGGGCATCGTTATTTGCAAAGACGCTTTGCTTGATTTCCAGTATCTTGACTGCATCCATAGGCATGGCTCCTTTGCTCTCTGGTCATACCAGAGGGCGTGTGTATTTTCTGTTACCTATAGTTTAATAATTTATGACCAAAATGTCAACAATAACCTTGTGCTTTCTACATAATATCACAATTTCCATCTTGAATTTTGTGAGAATCCATAGTATCATTTTACTGTGGTCTGTGGTATAGCCACGACGGAAAGGAGCAGTATCATGGAATTTGAGCGTCTTTATGCCCCAAGTCTGAAGGAACTGTTTATTCAGCAGCTTCAGGGGCGGATTTTGTCCGGCGAACTGCCGATGGGGGAGCGGCTTCCCTCCGAGCGGGAGCTGTGCGAGCAGATGCGGGTCAGCCGGGCCGTGGTCAACGGGGGAATCACGGAGCTGGCAAGGCAGGGCTTCCTGGAGGTCCGGCCCCGCCAGGGAACCTATGTGGCGGACTACCGCCGCAACGGCAATATGGACACCCTGCTGGCGCTTTTGCGCTACAACGGCGGCGTCCTGGGAAAAGAGGAGATCCGCTCCATTTTGGAGGTCCGGCAGGGGCTGGAACACATGACCGTCAGCCGGGCCATCGACTATGCCACGGACGAAGGCCTGGCTCAGCTGGGACGGTATTTGGACGCGCTGGCCGCAGGCCCTTCCCCATCCCAGGCAGCGGAAATCGCCTTCGCGTTTCAGCACGAGATGACCATTCTGGGGGGCAATCAGATCCTTCCGCTGATTTACAGCTCCTTCAAGGTGCCCTGCACGGCCCTGTGGATCCGGTTCTGCCGGAAATACGGCGTGTCGGCCCTGTACAATAATATGGAGAAGCTGTACCGGGCCATTCTGCGCCGGGATAAAAAAGGGGCAGCCGCCTGGATCGATGAATATTTGGGGGAGTCCATCAGCGGCAGCCGGCAGATTTATGAAGGATAGAAGCTTCCAAATAGGGCGGCATGCCGGGAACCGATTCTTCCCCTTCGGAATAGAATACTGCAGCAGCTCCATATGAGGGGAGGCGGAAGGATGAGTCCGGTTTTTGCGGCGGTTGTTTTTCTTCTTGCCGGAGGCGCGGTCATGACCACCGTGGGGCTCCCATTGGCGGTTTTGGCGCGGGAATGGAAGCAGAAGCAACGCAAAGAGGGATGACCAATAGCGTTTACCGCGGCCATGAACACAATCATGGCCGCGGTAAACGCTATTTTGTGTCGGAGGAAACACCCTGGAGCTTTCGGTACTGCCTGGGGGAAATTCCGTATTCCTGTTTGAACGCCCGGAAGAAGGAGGAATAGTCGGAAAAGCCCACCTGCTCCGCAACGGCATCCATGGGATGCCCCTTTTCAATCAGGGCCTTGGCGGCGATCAAACGCCATTGGATAACGCAGCGGTAAAAGCTGATGCCCATTTTCTTGCGGAATGTCTGGGTAATGGTGCTTTCGCTGATGAAAAAGTGCCGGGCCACGTCTGCCAGGGTGATTTTTTCGGACAGGTGCTGTTCGATATAGGCCAGCACCTGATCCAGCAGCTCCGGTTTTTCCGCTTTCAGGGGCTTGCTGTAGGGGTCCCGGCTGGCCCGGCGGATGTGGGCCAGAATCAGGATGGCATTGGCGGTCACCGCCGCTTCCCAGTCGGTATTCTGGGTCTGCGCCTCTATGACGCCGCTGCGGAAGAGGGAGCCGATGTATTCCCAACGGGTTCCCGCAGTGCGCAGCAGCATGGCTGCCGAAGGCTCCCCGACGTTGGAATCCATGAACGTATCGACCACGGTGTTCAGGAATTCTTCACTGATCCACAGCACATCCCGAATGTATGGCTCCTGCATATGGGCAGGCAGGATGGGACAATGGCTCACGCCGGGCGGGATGAAAATTAGGTCGCCTTTTTGCAGCTTGTAGCGCTCCGCACCGACCAGATATTCCACCCCGCTGGCGGAATGGCAGTAGAGCAGCTCATAAAATGTGTGGCTGTGCATCTGTACAGAGGCGTTGGCATAGCTGATGTCCTGGTAGGTGTCCACAAAACGCGAATCCATTTCCAGACCCTGGTGAAAATCCTTGGAATGGCGTGACAGCTCCCGGATACCGTCGCTGATCTGATTCTGACTGGCAGAAAGTGCCGACGATGGAAGTTTGCGGGCCTCTTTCCGAATATCGGATAATTTCACAAAAATCGCCCCTTGAATTTGGTAGAATTAGTGATATTATAACATAAGATTGTCGGAATTGCAATATCTATTGCGATAATTGCAATTTATTTTGCATTCATATTTTGTTAAAATATAACTATCAATGTGGGGCCTGCTTGTTCCCCACAACAAACACTTAGGAGGAAGAATATATGGCAAAGACCCCTTCTGAAAAGCTGACGCTGAAGCACTTAATCGGCTACGGCTGCGGCGACTGCGGTGGCGTTGTCACCCTGTACATGATGTCGGGCTTTATGTCCCGATTCCTGCAGGTTCACCTGCAGGTCAATGCTGGTATCCTGGCAGTGATCCTGTTGATCTGGAACATCTGGGATGCGGTAAACGATCCTATGATGGGCACCATCATGGACATGTGCTTCGCCAAGGCGAAGCCAGGCTCTGACAAGTTCCGTCCCTGGATCTTGGCCTCTATTCCCATTATGGTTGTGGGCCTGATCGCGTTCTACGGCGTTCCCCAGCACCTGGGCGGCGGTGTCGCAATGATCGCGGCCGCATTTATCCTGAAGATCGTCTATGAGGGCGGTTACACCATGATGAACATTGGCATGGGTTCTCTGCTGGGCAACATGGCGAAGAACGATGCCGAGCGTGCCTCTCTGGCTTCTGCCCGTGGCTTCGGCTCCACCTTCGGCGGCATGATTGGCGGCTTTATCATCCCTCAGATGTTGGCAAAGTTTGGTGATTCCCCCAACGGCTACTTCATGGCGTCCATCGCCTGTGCCATTGTCGGCGGTTTCATTGTATTCCTGCATTACGCTCTGACCGAAGAGCGCAACAAGCAGCCCGCTTCTGCTACTCCCAAGACTGCCGAGGAGTTGGAAGCTGAGAAGATCAAGGTTACCGATATCATTACCGTTATCAAGAAGAACCGTGCTTTCCTGGCTCTGGTTCTGCACTCCATCTCCATCTGTGCTGTTCAGGCTCTGGGTCAGGGCGCTGCTACTTATATGTACATCGATGTGCTGCAGAACATCGGTATTCAGTCTTATGTCTCCATTATGTCCTCCTTGTCCATGGTTGCCATTTTGGCTGTGGCTCCCTTCCTGGCCAAGAAGTGGGATCTGGTTCTCATCATCCGTACCTGCCTGATGATCGGCTTCTTCCTGTTCGCCGGTCTGCTGGCTTATACCCTGTTGATGGGCACTCTGAATGCTTGGGTCTTCGCTATCTGGAATGCTCTGGCCACCGCTATGATCACCATGTCCGTGCAGATGCAGTGGGGCTTGGTTGCTGAGGCTATCGACTATAACGAGTACCTCACTGGCAAGCGTAACGAGGGTACCATCTACGGATTTTTCTCCCTGTCCCGCCGTATTGGTGCCACCATCGCCAACTCCGCTTCCGTGCTGCTGATTGCTGGCATCGGCTACAACGCCGCTCTGACTGCTGCGGGTGAGATGCAGTCTGCTGGTACCATTACCGGTATCAAGCTGATGGTCGTTGGCTTCCCACTGTTGGCTGCTGTTTGCTCTTGGCTGTGCTTTACCTTCATCTGGAATATCAATGCGGATGTCCGCACTAAGATGGCTGAGTGGAAGACTGCCAAGGCTGCCAAGTAAATTCCCAAGTCCGTTTTCGAGCGGCACGGCTTAGCCGTGCCGCTCATTTGCTAATTGCCTGATGGAGAAAAATATGATAGGATAATCGTAGGGGCGAGCCCCGTCCCGTGGTGCATCGTAAATCAGCCGTTCTTAACCATAGAAAGGAGTCAATGTGATGGAAATGCGTACCCGTATTTTTGGCAAGCTGCTGAACAGGGAAGTTCAGGATTACCTGCAAAGAAATGACATTATCATCGTTCCCGTGGGAACCACCGAAATGCATGGCGGTTTTCCGCTGGACAGCGAAACCGTGATCTCCGAAGCCTACGCTCTGAAAATGGCGGAAAGCTGCGACGGCCTGGTGCTTACAGGCCTGCCTTATTTCTATGCGGGCGCTACCGCCAGCGGCAGGGGAACCGTGCAGGTCACGGTCCGTCAGGGAATTGATTACCTTGGGGCCATAGCCCGGAGCCTGCTGCGGCTGGGTTTCAAGCGCCAGGTCTACATCAGCTTCCATGGCCCGGCCCATATGACGATCTGCCCCATGCTTCGGGATTTCTATGATGAAACCGGGGTGCCCATTCTGTATCTGGATCTGATGATGCAGTTCGGGAAATGCGCCGATATTTTCTCCGGAGCGGGCGCTGGTGCCTTCCACGATATTACGGTGGGAGCCTATAAGATCATGAACCGGCTGGAGGATGTTCCCCTGGTTACCGGATACGACCACAGGGAGCCACAGTCCTGTGCGCCGTTCAGCGACCTCTTTGGCCTGGGATATCAGAGCGCGGCCGTGGGCTATTGCTTCGGCGAAAACCGTGACCATATGGCAACGCCGGATATTCCCGATGAGCAGACCCGGAATGCCAAGGCGGAGGCGGGAGCTGACATAATCTGCAGGATGGTGGAGCGGATGGACATGCCCCATGTGGTGGAACAGCTGCGCAGGCTGGAAGCTTACGGCCTGGAAAATGAACAGAAGTATCCCTGGATGCCTTCCGCCTGGAACCGGAATCATTAAATTGGAGGTTATATATGGACTACATAATCAAAACACCCTGCGGCGAGCTGCAAGGCTGCGCCGGACGCATTCCCGGTGTGGCTGCCTACAAGGGGATCCGCTATGCCACCGCCGGACGGTGGGAGTATCCCAAACAGGTGACAAGCTGGGAGGGGGTCTATGACGCCACCCAATATGGCAGCTGCTCGTATCAGCCCCGGTCTTTCTACAATGAGGGAGAGGTGCCGGAAAAGGCTTTCTATTATAACGAGTTCCGCAAGGGCGACACATATACCTACAGCGAGGACTGCCTGTTTCTGAATGTTTTTGCCCCGGATGGGGCGAAGGAGGGGGACAAACTTCCCGTCCTGATCTATATTCACGGCGGCGGCTTTGTGGGCGGCTGCGGCCATGAAAAGCATTTCGACTGCCCTGTCTGGCCCACCAAGGGAGTCATTGGCGTGACCCTGAATTACCGGCTTGGCCCTCTGGGCTTCCTGGCGCTGCCGGAACTGAAGCAGGAGGCGGGCTTTACAGGCAATTATGGACTCTATGACCAGATGACCGCCATTCGGTGGGTAAAGGACAACATCGCGGCCTTTGGCGGCGATCCGGAAAACATCACCATTATGGGACAGAGCGCCGGCGCTATCAGCGTCCAGCAGCACTGCTTAAGCCCCTTGACGGACGGACTGTTCTCCAAGGCAGTCATGTCCAGCGGCGGCGGTGTCAGCAAGATGTTCTCCGCATCCCTTCCGGAGGAAAGCTATGACCTGTGGCATGCGGTTATGGAGCATTCCGGCTGCAAGACGCTGGACCAGTTCCGGGAGCTTCCGGTGGAGAAGCTGTTCGCGACCTGGCAGAACCTGAAGAAAACCATGAAAGGCGGCGGCTGCTTCCCCTGCCAGGATGGCCGCTTTGTGGTCGGTACCGGTCCGGAGCTGCTGGCGCAGAAAAAGCAGAAACCCATCCACTACATGGCAGGCTCTACCAGCGAGGACATTGTGCCGCCTATGGTCTACCAGATGGCGAAGAATTGGTGCGCGGCCCAGAGTGAAAAGAGCTACGCCTGGTTCTTTGACCGCCGGCTTCCCGGTGATGACTGCGGCGCCTGGCACAGCAGCGACCTGTGGTATTGGTTCGGAACGCTGCCCAACTGCTGGCGGCCTATGACAAAGAAGGATTACGATTTGAGCGGACAGATGACGGATTATCTGGCCAATTTCTGTAAGTTTGGGGATCCCAATGGCGCGGGACTTACCGCCTGGCTGCCTGTGGCCAAGCGGCAGGGGAAGGTGCTCTGCCTGGGAGAAGCGGATACCCACATGGGAGGGGCGAACCTTCTGAAGCTGGCAAAAACCATGCTCACCAACAAGGCAGTGGGAGAATAAAGATTTGCCCGGGGCAGGGAATCCTGCCCCGGGTTTTCTGCGCTCCCGGATTGTGGTATAAAATGACGGGAAAAACAGGAGTTTTTGAGATGGATTTCCACGAATCTGTACAATATGAACAAAATGTGACCGGGAAATTCTCCACGATATGCAGCCAAATATTGAATTTAGCCACTAGAAAAATGACGGAAAATTCGATATAATATCACACATAAAACCTTGACAAAGGTATCATCCTGTTTTCAGCTTTGATCAGGCGAAGAAGGTAGGGCCGCTACCGTTGTTCCAAGGAATATGAAACGATAAGGAGCGTTAAGAATGAAAGAAGTATCCTCCAAGTACTACGGAGAAAACGGTATTCACCGCGTACCTCTGTGGCGAATCGGCGGTTTTGCCTTGAACAACACCGCTACCAACCTGTACCTGTTCTTTATGAACTACGTCAGCTACTACCTGATGGGCTTCGTCGGTGTAGGCATGATGGTGGCCTCCAGCTTCGCTATGATGATGCGTCTGTGGGATGGTGTTACAGATCCCTTCGTCGGCTTTATGGTCGACAAGACCAATGGCAAGTTTGGTAAGAACCGCCCCTTCATGGTCATCGGCAACGCGATCCTGCTTGTCACCAGCTTTATTATGTTCCATGTCACCCATAAGCTGCCCGAAAATACCGCCCTGCGCTTTGCGTTCTTTATCATTTTTGGCGCCATCTACTACCTGGGCTACACCTGCCAGTGTGTCGTTACCAAGTCTGCCCAGTCCTGCCTGACCAACGATCCCAAGCAGCGCCCCCTGTTTGCCTCCTTTGACGGCGTTTACAACACCATCCTGTTTGCCGGCGTTGCCGTTGTCTGCTCCAATATTGCCGCCAAGTACCTTGATATCGGCGGTTATGCAAGCACTGCGTTCTTCCATGATTTCTGGGTGTTCACTGCGGTCTTGTCCGCAATCCTGACTGCCATTGCGGTCATCTCAATTGCGCCCAAGGACCGTACCGAGTTCTTCGGTACCGGCAAGCCTGTCAAGGTTGGCCTGAGAGATTATTGGGAGACTCTGAAGGGCAACCGTGCCATTCAGATGCTGGTTGTCTCCGCTTCCACCGACAAGCTTGGCTCCTCCGCCAAGACCAGCGCGGTTACCGTAGCCATGTTTGCCTGTATTGCTGGCTCCACCAAGCTGCAGGGCAGTGTCACCGCACTGACTACGATTCCCTCCTGTATCGTTACTTTCTGCTTCATCTCCTATTTTGCTACAAAGCTGGGCCAGCGCAAAGCTATGCTGCTGGGTTCCATCGGCGGCCTGATCACCAATGCGCTGCTGGCTTGCCTGTGGCTGTTCGGTGATCCCACCTCCATGGTTGCCAACGTTGAGGCCGGCACGATCCACTGGGGCTACTTCGTCATCCTGTATTTAGTCCTGACCGTTATCCAGGCTGGCTTCCAGGGTATTTCCGGCAACATTGTTATCCCCATGACCGCTGACTGCGCCGACTACGAGGTCTACCGGACCGGAAAGTATGTTCCCGGCCTGATGGGCACGCTGTTCTCCTTCGTGGATAAGATCATCTCCTCTTTCGCTCCCATGATCGCCGGTGTTGTCTTCGCCATGGTTGGCTTTACCGATCACAACCCGCAGCAGGGCGATGTCGTCACCAGATCCCTGGTTTACGGCGTTGTCTTCCTGGCGTTCGGTATGATCAGCATTGGCTTGATCTGCAACCTGATCGCCCTGAAGTTCTATCCCCTGACGAAGGAAAAGATGGCCGAGATTCAGGCCGAAGTGGCTGCCATCAAGGCAAAGGCCGCTCTGGAAGGCTAAGATTTCCTGCACAAGATATTATTTGCATTCAATCAAGGCAAGGGGTGCCGCACTGCGGCACCCCTTTATAATAGAAGGGAATTTTCATGAGCAAAAAGTTTGACGAGAACCCGGAGGAAAAACGGGTCAGCATGGACGAATATATGGCGGCCAAGTCGGAACTGGATGAACTGCGCAGGCAGCACGGGATTGCGCCCAAAGAAGGCCGGCTATCCAGAATCGTTTCCAACTTCTTTGAACGCCGGGACGCACGGGAGAAAATTCCTGTAAACCGTAAAAAATTTATGCTTCTGGCGCTATTCACCGGCTGGGTAGGCGGCCACCGGTTCTATGCCCACCATTATAAAGTGGCAGTCCTCTATTTGCTGCTATGCTGGACTGGCTTTTCCGTTGCTATGACAATCATCGATTTTGTGCAATTCATCCCCTATCCCGTGGATGAAAACGGCGATATCTACGTCTAATCCTGTTTCTTTATAAAAATGAAACATTTTAATGGAATATCCGTATAAGGCGGTGAAAGGAACATCTATGGATAATCTGATACAGATCCTTTTTAATACGAACCATGAAATGCCAAGCGGATATGTTTTGATTGTACTGGTTGCTATATGTCTGATAGTACCCCCCTTGTCCCGCTATATCCTGCAAAAACGCATGTCGGAGAAAGAGGAGCGCGCGGGGAAACAGGCAGAATCCGATGGAGCGTCCGAGGAAGGCTCCGAAAAGAAAAGCAGCTGATAAAACGGTACCTTGCGGTACCGTTTTCCTGTTTTCGGTGTTGCCATTTCCCTGACCGGAGCATAGAATGGCCAGGAGGTGGTTGGATGGTGATTTCAAACGGAAAGCCGGAGGCAATGGCCTGTGTAGCGGGGGAAGGAGGTCTGCGGGGGATCGTGAAATTTTACCGGATCCCCTGCGGAACGCTGGTAGTGGCGGAGATTGGGGGCCTTCCCGTAAACGATACCGGCTTTTTTGCCCTGCATATCCATGAAGGCAGCAGCTGCGGCGGAGAGAACTTCGCCGACACTGGCGGACACTATAACCCCGGAGGAGAAGCGCATCCCCGGCACGCGGGCGACCTGCCGCCGCTGCTGTACCGAAACGGGAAAGCCCTGCTGGCGGTGGAAACAGACCGGTTTACGCCCCGGGAGATAATCGGGCGGACGGTGGTGATCCACAGCTGTGCCGATGATTTCCATTCCCAACCGGCGGGGAATGCGGGAAGAAAAATCGGCTGCGGCGTGATCCGCTGCGTTTGAACTGATTCAGAAACAGTATTAGCGGGATAAAAAATACGGTTTTTGCCAGAAAATGTATTGACAGCGGGATATGGCGGTGTTATACTAATGTTCATAATTGAAAACTGTGAATCGATAGAGGCGCGGTGCGCATGAGTACTTTCGTCAAGACGGAACGGGATTCCGGCGAAGGGAAGGGGCAAACCGCCGAAGTGTCTGAAGAAACCCGGACTTCGGATGCTGGGCCGTCGGAGAATATCCGCCGGACTGTCACATTTCGTGGAGCGCTATCATTCTGAGTGCAATGGGCTTTTTTGCCTTCCGCCGTGAATGTTGGATTAACTCCAGGATTCGCGGTTTTCTTTTTACCAATGGCCCCGGTGCTTCGGGGTACGGAAAAAAGAAAGGAAGAAAAAACATGAGAAGAACCCTGCGAATCCTGACCCTGCTGTTGACGGTATCCGTCCTGCTGGGAGCTATGACCCTGACGGCCAGCGCGGCGGAGTTGACAGAGGAGGATGCCTTTGCCTATCTGGACAGCTATTCCGACAACATGTCCGCGGATGAAAATTTTGAGGAAAATGTGGACGCCGCCATCACTGTGGCCCGTGGCTCCGTCAGCAGCTACGCCACATTTTTGTCTCTGCTGCCGCCCATTATTGCCATTGCCCTGGCCCTGCTGACAAAGGAGGTCTATTCCTCTTTGTTCGTGGGCATTCTGTCCGGTGCTTTGCTGTATGCCAATTGGAACCTCTGGGATATGGTCACCGGCACCTTCGACACCATGATTTCCAAGGTCTGTGACAGCTGGAACGTGGGTATCCTGTTTTTCCTGGTGCTGCTGGGAATGCTGGTTTCCCTGGTCAACAAGGCCGGCGGCTCCGCCGCCTATGGCCGCTGGGCCAGCAAGCGCATCAAGACCCGGGCGGGGGCGCTGCTTTCCACCTGTGTGCTGGGAGTTCTGATTTTTATTGACGACTATTTTAATTGCCTGACCGTTGGCTCCGTTATGCGCCCGGTTACCGACAAGCACAGAATTTCCCGGGAAAAACTGGCATTCCTGATCGATGCCACGGCTGCACCCGTGTGCATCATCGCTCCGATTTCTTCCTGGGCGGCCGCTGTTTCCAGCGTGGCGCCGGAGGGCGAGGGCCTGAACCTGTTTATCAGCTCCATTCCTTATAACCTGTATGCTCTGCTTTGCCTGTTTTCTGTAGTGGTCATGTCCATGATTGGCCTGGACTATGGCAAGATGCGCGTTGCGGAGCAGAACGCGGCCAATGGCGCCGGCATTCCCATGGATGAGAATGCCCTGGCTGGGGAAAGCGGCAAAGGAACCGTGCTGGATCTGGTGCTGCCCATCGGGGTGCTGATCATCTCCTGTGTCACCACCATGATCTATACCGGCGGCTTCTTCGACGCCGGAAGCGATTCCTACCGGAATGTGATCGATGCTTTCAGCAATTCCGATGCCTCCGTTGGCCTGGTGCTGGGAGCCTTCATCACCTTGGTGGTTACCTTCGTTTTGTATCTGCCCCGGAAGGTCATTACCTTCAAGGCGTTTGCGGATTCCTTTGTTGACGGATTCAAGGCTATGGTTCCCGCCATTCTGATCCTGATTTTTGCCTGGACGCTGTCCGGTGTCACCAACCAGCTGGGAGCCAAGGTGTTTGTCGCCGAACTGGTGCGCGGTGCCGCCGGAGGGCTGGCAAACTTCCTGCCCGCCATTGTCTTTGCCATCGGCGTGGGCCTGGCATTCTCCACGGGCACCTCCTGGGGCACCTTTGGCGTGCTGCTGCCCATTGTCTGCGCCGTATTCCCCAGCGGGGAACTGATGATCATCTCTGTTTCCGCGTGTCTTGCCGGCGCGGTCTGCGGCGACCACTGCTCGCCCATCTCCGATACCACCATCATGGCCTCTGCCGGTGCCGGCTGTGACCACATCGCCCATGTCAGCACCCAGCTGCCCTACGCCCTGACGGTAGCCGCTGTATCCTTTGTTGGTTATATCCTTGCGGGATTCGTGCAGAATGTCTGGATCGTCCTGCCTGTGAGTCTTGTGCTGATGGCCGCTGTTCTGCTGGGCATCCGTGCCGCGCAGAATAAAAAGGCTGCATAAAGGATTTCCGGTTTCCAATGAGGACTTCCGCCAGGGGGTCCTCATTTCGTATTCCGGGATAGCGGATTGCCGCTGCGCTGAAATGAAAAAGAAAGGCGAATTTTGGCGAAAAAGTTGACCGTTTCCATTTTTTATGGTTGTAAAATTCTTGAGAATGTTGTATAATGCCTAAAGTTATACAAACATTAACCTGCGGGGGATTTGACATTTATGTTTAAGAGTAGGAAAATTGCCCAATTTCTGACACCTGGCCGCCATATACATCTGGTCGGCATCGGCGGCGTCTCCATGCGGCCCTTGGGACTGGTACTGAAGGGTATGGGCATGGAGGTCACAGGCTCGGATATGAGCGCTTCTGTTTCTACCAAGGAGTTGGAGGCCCAGGGCATTCCGGTTGCCATTGGCCATCATGCGGAGAATATTGAAGGGGCGGACTGCATCATCCGCACGGCTGCCGCCCACAATGACAATCCGGAAATCGCCGCCGCCAGGGCTGCCGGAATTCCCGTTTTTGAGCGGGCCCAGGCCTGGGGCGAGATCATGAAATCCTATAAAAACGCCGTCTGCATTTCCGGCACCCACGGAAAAACCACTACGACCTCCATGATGACCCACATCCTGATGGAGGCGAATCTGGATCCCACCGTCATGATCGGCGGCTATCTGCCCCTGCTGCATGCGGGCCACCGGGTGGGACACGGCGATACCATTGTGCTGGAAAGCTGTGAATACTGCGATTCCTTCCTGAATTTTTTCCCCACGCTGGCAGTGGTGCTGAATGTGGAAGCGGACCACCTGGACTATTTTAAGGATTTGGCGGATATCCAGAAGTCCTTCCACAAGTTTGCGTCCCTGGCCACCTTCGGCGTTGCCGCCAATGGTGACGACCCCCACACCGTCCAGGCCATGGAGGGCATCGACTACGTCTCCTTCGGCCTGAAGGACACCAACCGCATCCATACTGCCAACATGTGCTCGGACTGGAGGCATTTTGACGTCATCTGTGACGGGGAATTTTATTGCCATCTGGACATGGGCGTTTTGGGCCGCCACAACGCCTTCAACGCCCTTGCCGCCGCCGCTGCCGCCTGGATGATGGGGATCCCCGGAGAGGCGGTTTCCCAGGGTATCCAGTCCTTCCACGGCGCGGGACGCCGCATGGAGTTCAAAGGAAAGTTCCATGGCGCGGACGTTTATGATGACTATGCCCACCATCCCGACGAGGTGGCGGCCACCCTGGATGCCCTGCGTTCCATGGGGGATCACCGCATCGTACTGGCCTTCCAACCCCATACCTATACCCGTACCAAGGCACTGTTTGACGATTTCGTCAGGGAACTGAAAAAGGCCGATGTGCTTGTGCTGGCGGAGATATATGCCGCCCGGGAACGGAATACCATAGGGATATCCTCCGCAGACCTGGCCGCCCAGATTCCCGGCTCTGTCTACCGCGAGACATTGCCGGAAGTCACGGCCTATCTGAAGGAGATTGTCCGGGAGGGTGACGTGGTGATCACCATGGGCGCAGGCGATATTTTCCGTGCCGGCGAAGCGCTGCTGAGTGAATAATACTGATATTCAATTAAAAAGTTTCATTCGCCAGAATGGAACTTTTTAATAGGAAGATCATAATGAGACGTGTTTTCGTGATTTTCTGTCTCAAAAATCACGAAAACGGCAACGCCGCCAGGCGGTGCCTTCTTTATAAAAATGAAATATTTTTATAAAGAAACAGTATAAAAATGTGCCGGTCAAGTCCGGCACATTTTCTGGGTTATTCCTCCAAGACCAAATGCTGTACCCCCGACAGCTCGAATTCCGACATGTAACGGTCCATCCGGACGACGATCTCGTCGTAGTTTTCCTCGGTGATCTCCGGGTAGTCCATATCCCGCCGGGAAAGCTCCTCCGCCAAAATTTCGTAAAATACGTTATCTTCGTAGCAGGCGATGGCTTCGTGGATGCCGCCCTCGGTATAGGCCCGGGAAGGAACGATGGTACCGTTCCACGGCTCTGACAGGGCAGGGGACAGGGCAAAGATTTTGCTTTCCAGGTCGTCATACTCCTGGAAACGGTCGTCCCCCCGGGTGGAATTGAGCACCCAGTTCCCGATATAAACCAAATCCAGAAGGCGGCGGAATTCTTTGGGGGTCAAGTCGATTTGCATAGATACCCTCCTTATAGGAACGATTTTTACTATTATAGCATCAAAGTTTCGGATTTCCAGATGGAAATTGTAAAATATAATGGTATCCCTTGAATTTTTCAGTAGAATGAGGCGATGACGTGAAAAAACTCAGTGTTTGCATCCTGTTTGGCGGTATCAGCCCGGAGCATGAGGTTTCCCTGCGCTCTGCGGAGTCCGTCCTGAACAACATTGACCACAGCAAATATAATGTCTTTCCTGTGGGAATCACCAAAGAGGGGGACTGGATCCTCTATATGGGCAAGGACTATTCCAAGCTTCCCACCGGAGAATGGAAAAGCTGTCCCGAAAACCGCCGGGCAGCCATTTCCCCGGTCCGGGGACAGGGCCTTCTGAGCTTCGAGGGAGACTGCGTGGTCCGGGAACGCATCGATGTGGTATTCCCGGTGCTCCATGGGGAAAACGGGGAGGACGGCGCCATGCAGGGCCTGCTGCAGATGGCGGGTATTCCCTATGTGGGTTCCCATGTGGCGGCGTCCGCCGCGGCCATGGACAAAACGCTGACAAAGCTGATCGTGGATCATGTGGGCGTGCCCCAGGCGGCCTGGCAGCTGGTACGCCGGGGAGAGCTGGAAAACCGCATGGAGAACACGCTGGACAGCCTGGAGCTGCGGTTCCGTTACCCCATGTTCGTCAAGCCCGCCGGGACCGGCTCTTCCGTGGGCGTTACCAAGGCCGGGGACCGGGAGAAGCTTCGCGGCGCGCTGCTGACAGCGGCGGAATTCGATGAAAAGATCCTGGTGGAGGAGTTCATCCATGGCCGGGAAATCGAAGTGGCTGTCATGGGTAATGAAAACCCCGTGGCCTCTATCTGTGGGGAGATCGATTCCGGCGCGGAATTCTACGATTACGATGCCAAATATATTACGGATACCTCCACAGCCTATATCCCCGCCCGGATCCCTGCTGATGTGGAGGAAACCGTCCGGGAGGCCGCGGTGAAGGTCTATAGCGCCATCGGCTGTCAGGGCCTGAGCCGGGTGGACTTCTTTGTGACCTTTGAAGAAAACCGGGTGGTGTTTAATGAGATCAACACCCTGCCGGGATTTACCTCCATTTCCATGTACCCCAAGCTGTTTGCCGCCAGCGGAATTCCCTACTCCCAATTGATCGACGAGCTGATACGCCTGGCTCTGGAGGCGTTCCGATGAAGCGGGCGGTGGTTTTATCCATCCGGGGACGCCAGTGCTATGCGGAGCAGGACCCGGAGGTCATTGAGCTGGTCACCGAAGGGACGATGGAATTTACTAACGGCGGCTGGGACATTACCTATGAGGAAAGTGACCTGACCGGACTGGCGGGGGTGACCACCACCTTTCGGGTGGAGCCGGGAAAGGTAATCCTGACCAGACGGGGCGCGCTGAATTCCCGCATGGTCTTTCAGGAGGGGGTATCCCACGATTCCCTGTATGAGATGGCCTTTGGGGCGCTGATGCTGACGGTTAAGGCATCCAGTGTATTCTATGACATTGTACCCGACGGCGGTGTCATTGATCTTGTGTATCACATCGACATCGAGAATACCGAGGCCGGTGTGATCGATTATCATTTGGATATCCGGTCAAAATAAACGGCAAAAGGACGTGCGTCAGCACGTCCTTTTTGTATGGGCAGGTCAACCGATATTCCGGTAGTAGGTGGAGAAGGCTTCCCGGTCCTTGCTGATCAGTTTGCCGGTCTCCTTGTCATAGCGGTTTTTGTAGCTGACAGCGTAGATTACGGCGTCGTCACTGTCGTCATAGCCGGAGGTCATTTCAATGTAATAATCCTTTTCGTCGGTGCCCAGAATCTGCATTTTTACATAGCCGTCGGAAACCTCCGCGGTGATTTTGACAGGGAAATGGGAAGTGTTGCGGAACTGAAAATCTGTTGTTCCCCAGTTGACGGCGGCATCCAGCCCAATGGGAACATAGCTCACGGCGGCGCCGTGGCAGGCCCGGAACACAACCTCCAGATCAGCCAGAAGCACGCAGTTATACAGTGTGGTGGAGCCTTGGCAGACACCGCCGCCGATGGCATCGGTCAGGCGGTTGCCGGAATAGGCGGGGGCGGGCTTGTAGCCCTTCTCTGCGGTGCGTTCTCCCAGTGTGTCGTTGTAGGAAAATTCCTGGCCCGGCTCCAGGACTGTGCCGTCCAGGGCCGCACAGAGCAGGCGGAGGTTGGTGTTGCGGTTTTCGTTGTTGTTGTGCTTGGTTTCGCAGGACCCCAGAATATCCCGGAAATAGACCGCTTCGCCCAGAATTTCCGGTTCCACATATTCCATGGGAATGGAAACGGTATCGCCCCAGGCAGCGTTTTCTGCCATTTTCTTTGCCGCATCCAGATCGAAACGGCAGCCGTAGGAGCCGGGGACGACCTTATATTCCTGCATATCCAGTGTATCGTCCACCGCAGGGATGCTGAATTCTTCGTAAATGGCATCCCAATCGGGTTCTTCGGGAACAGCCGTTGGAACCACTTCCACAGTGACACGATAGCTGCCTTCGGCTGCTGCGGCAAAGGCCTGGTCATAGATACCGGTAATCTGCGCCAATGCGGAGGCTACGTCCAAATGTGCTTCCGGTGTGCCCAGGGTCAGCAGCAGTGTCTGACAGGGGACATCTTCCTGATGATTCCGGACGCTGAGATCGGGCATGGCGCCCTCCGCCCGGCAGCCAGGCTGGGTCAAGACCGTGTCGTATTGCCTTGCGTAATCTTCCAGCGTTTCCTGGATATAGGCGGCGTCATAGGTCAGATAGGGAAGAAGGCCCAGCTGATATTGAGGGTCTTGGGCGGCCGTCTGAGAATCGTCCCCGGCTGCACCGCGCCCCACGGCGTAGGCATCTTTGACGGCCTTGCGGCAGTCCAGCTGGAGATGGACATCACTGGGAGAAAGGGATATGGAGGCTTCGGGCAGGTTTACCACCAGACTTTGGCCGTTCAGGACATCTTCCGCAGCTTGTTTCAGAGCTTTTCGGGCCTCGCCCTGGGTCATGCCGCCCACATCCAGGCCGGCGATGGTGACACCGTCCGCAATGCGGCAGCCATAGGGATCCGAAAGAACGTGAACCGCAAAAAAACAGGCGGCCACAGCCAACAAAAAGGCAAGCGCAAGACAAAGCTTTGTCATGGTGGATTTTGAAAATCGGAGCATGGAAGAAATGTTGGCCATGGGATAACCTCCTGGGAACAAAACTTTCTTGTATTATAGCACATTCTGGTGGGTTTGCAAGAAAATGTCATACAAAACCGTAAACACCTCCCGTCTTTGTTTCCAAGACGGGAGGCGCTTTTGGATTAGGTTGCAGGAGCACTGTTTTTTACCCCGGGGACTCCGTTACCGGAGGGACCTCTGTAGCGGGAGGTTCGGTAGGCTCACTGGTTTCGGGCGTGTCGGTGGATTCCGGTGGATCGGTGATGGTGGGAGGCGTGGTGGCTTCGGTGGGAGCCACCGTCGGCTGTGTGGTTTCCTCCGGCGCCGCTACCCGGGCCACGATTTTGTTCACCGTCTTATACTGGGAATTTGCTTCAAATTCCCGGGAGATCAATGCGTTGGTTTCTTTGTTATACTTGAGCTTGTAGGTTTTGACGTAATAGCCAGTGGTGCCTTTCTGGATCACATCCCCGTCCTGGTAGCCTTCGGCATTGTTATATTCGAAGTCCACATATTCCGTATCGGGGGTATAGGTATTGGTGATCTGGTATTCCATCTTGACATAATAGTCCCGCTGGTCGGTGCCCAGGATCTTGATCTTCACATATCCATCGGATACCTCGGCTTCGATCCGGATGGGGAAATTCGAGCTGTTTTTGAACTTAAAGTCCGGAGACCCCCAGCTGACCGTGGCGTCCATACCGTAGTCGATGTAGCTGACGGGGAAACCGTGGTTGATTCTGGAAACGGTTTGCAGATCGGACAGCAGCGTGCAGTAGTACAGGGTGGAAGATACCTGGCAGATGCCGCCGCCGATGGAATCCACCAGATCGTTTCCGGAATAAGCGGGGGCGGACTTGTAGCCCTTCGCGGAGGTACGCTGACCCAAGGTATCATTGAAAGAGAAGGTTTCACCGGGATCCAGCACAAGACCATTCAGCGCCTGGCAGGCCAGCCGCAGGTTGGTGTTGCGGTTTTCGTTATTGGTGTGGGGGGTCTTGCATTCGCCCAGCACGTCCCGGAAGAAAACATCCTCATCCAGAATGTCCGGTTCCACATATTCCATGGGAACGCGGACCTCTTCGCCGTAGCCCGCCTTGTTGACGAGTGTTTGGGCGGCCTCCTTGTCGAAGCGGTAGCCATAGGAGCCGGGAATGGTCTTGTAGTTCTGCATATCCACCGTCGCGTCCACGGGGTCTATGCAGATTTCCGCATAAATGGCGTCCAGATCCACAGGATCAGGCTCGGACACCGGGGAAATATCCTCCACCGTCACCAGGAATTCATGCAGGCTGTAGGCATCCAGGATTTGATTGTATACCGTGTCCAGGTCAAAGCTGATGCCGGGGGTGCCCATGGTGATGACCAGGGTCTGACAGGGGGCGTCCTCGTCAAACTGGTCGGTAGCCAGCTCCGGCTGCTCGCCCTCCAGGGTGTAGCTTGCCTGGGTCAGAGCGCTGCCGGCTTCCTCGGCGTAGGTTTCCAGCACGTCCCGGACGTAGGTTTCGTTCAGTTCCAGATAGGGAAGCAGGGCGATGATGTGGTTGCCGGTAAGGGAGGCCTGGTAGGCCTTTTCCTGCTCGGCTTTTGTGCCGGTGCGGCCGTAGTCGTAGGCGGCGTTGACCGCCGCTTTTACATCCAGCTTTACGTTTACGTCGCCGGGGGCCAGCCGCAGGGTGGTTCCGTCCAGATCGACGACCATGTATTCCTTGGCGTAGCTTTGGACGACGGTCTGATTTACGGCGCTGATGGCTTCATTTTTGGTCATACCGCCGACATTGACGCCGGCAATCAGCACGTTGTTCAGAATCTTCCCGCCATAGGGATCCGAGGTGCCGGCAAAGAAAACGGCGGTGATGCCCACAATCAGAATCAGCGCCACGGCGCATACGGCGGCCAGGACGATTTTTTTGTTTTTGCTGCAGAAATCCATGGCCTTGCCGCAGAAGTCCAGTACCTTTCCGGTGAAGGAATCGTCTTCGGATTCCGGTTCTTCGTATGGTTCTTCGGCTTCCGGAAACAGCTCGAAGGCTTCCAAATCAGGCTCCCGGGGATCCGGGATGGGGGGCGGAGGAGCAGACGCCTGCCCGGTTACCTGACGGAAGGCCTGTTCAATCTTAAGGTCTTCGTCCCGGGGCGGGCGGGGATTGGAAAATTTACCTTGTGCCATAAAATGCCTCCTGTGTGGGGATGGGGTGAAGTTTTAAGGTATTATAGCATATCTTTTGAAAATTGCAATCGCCCTAAACAGTTCTTAAGAATTGCAGGCACTCCGGTAGCGGTCAAGGAAGACCTTGCTCTGCTTCAGGCTGTCCACACCAGTGGAAAGTTTCAGCCGCAGGGTAGGCTCCTTGGTGTTGGCCAGGAAGGTGACCCGGAGCTTGTAATCTGGGTCGGCGCAGAGGGCGCCCACAGCCTCGAAATTCAGATTGGCCAAAGTGAACAGCACATCGCCGGACTTTTGGCGGATGTCCTTGATACCTGCCTCGCGTGCTTCGGCCCGGAGCAGGGCGATGTCGATGAGGTTCAGCACGCCCTTGGGCGGCTCACCGTAGCGGTCCACGATCTCATCCAGCAGGTCGTCGGCATCCTCCTGGGTGCGCACGGCCGCCATGCGGCGGTACAGGTCCATCCGCTCCTCCCCCCGGGAGACATAATTTTTGTCCACATTGGCAGTGACGTTCAGGTCGGCGGTACAGTCGGGGGCCTTGGGGGCGCCGCCGCGCTCTTCCAGAACGGCCTCGTCCAGCAGCTTTAGATACATGTCGTAGCCGACGCTGGACATATGGCCGGACTGCTCGGAGCCGAGCAGATTGCCAGCGCCGCGTATTTCCAGGTCCCGCATGGCGATCTTAAAGCCGGAGCCGAATTCGGCGAAATCCCGGATGGCGGACAGGCGCTTTTCCGCGATTTCCGTCAGATTCTTATCAGGGCGGTAGGTGAAATAGGCGTAGGCATGGCGGGTGGAACGGCCGACCCGGCCCCGGAGCTGGTGCAGCTGGGACAGGCCAAAGCGGTCGGCGTTTTCAATAATCAGCGTGTTGACGTTGGGAATGTCCAGACCGGTCTCGATGATGGTGGTACAGACCAGCACCTGAATTTCCCCCTCCGTCATGGACTGCATCACATCGCTGAGGGCGTCCTCCCCCATCTGGCCATGGGCGACAGCGACGGACAGGCCGGGGATACGGCGCTTCAGAGCGGAGGCGCATTGGTCGATGGTCTCGGTGCGGTTGTGCAGGTAGTAAACCTGGCCGCCCCGTTCCACCTCCCGGCGGATGGCGTCGTCAATGACCGCGTCGTTATGCTCCATGACGAAGGTCTGGACCGGGTAGCGGTCGGCGGGAGGCTCCTCAATGGTGGACATGTCCCGCAGGCCGGAGAGGGCCATATTCAGTGTCCGGGGGATGGGGGTGGCGGACAGGGTCAGTACATCCACACCCTTGGACATTTCCTTCAGCCGTTCCTTATGGCTGACGCCGAAGCGCTGCTCCTCGTCAATGATCAGCAGCCCCAGGTCCTTGAACTGGATGCTTTTTTGCAGCAGCTTGTGAGTGCCGATGATCAGGTCCACATTGCCGGAGCGGAGGTTTTGAAGGGTGCGCTGCTGCATTTTCGTGGTGCGGAAACGGCTCAGAACATCAATGTTTACCGGGAAGCCCCGGAACCGGGCTACGGCAGTCTGATAATGCTGCTGGGCCAGGACCGTGGTAGGAACCAAAATGGCTGCCTGTTTGCCGTCCATGACAGCTTTCATGACCGCCCGCAGGGCGACCTCTGTTTTACCGAAGCCCACATCACCGCAAAGCAGGCGGTCCATGGGCGTGGGGGATTCCATATCACGTTTGATGTCGGCGATGCAGCGCAGCTGGTCGTCAGTTTCGGGATAGGGGAAGTTATCTTCAAATTCCTTCTGCCAGGGGGCGTCGGCGGAGAAGGCAAAGCCGGGCTGACGCTTCCGGGCGGCGTAAAGCTGAATCAGTTCCCCGGCCATGTCCTTGGCGGCCTTTCGGGCTTTGGCTTTGGTTTTCTGCCAGGCGTCAGAGCCGATTTTGTTCAGCTTCACGTTGGATTCCTCGCCGCCACCGCCGATGTATTTGCTGACCAGGTCCAGCTGGGTGGCGGGGACAAACAGAGTGTCGCTGCCCTGATAGGCGATTTTGATGTAGTCCTTAATGGCGTTGTCCACCTTGATCTGTTCCATGGCAACGAAACGGCCAATGCCGTAGTTTTCGTGCACTACCAGGTCGCCAGGGGTCAGGTCGGTGAAGGAATTCAGCTTTTGCCGGTTGGTGGTCTCTTTTTTAACGGCTCTGCGTCTTGGCTCGCTCTTGGCAATGAGCTGGCCCTCCGTTAGAACGGCGATTTTTGACAGGGGATACTCCATGCCGAAAGGAAGGGTGCCGTCGGTCAGCAGGATCTGTCCGCACTTGGGCAGGGCCGTAAGCGGAATGCAGAGGAAAGCGGACAGACCCTTTTCCCGCAGCATCTGCTGCAGTAACTCCGCCCGGCGGCGGGAGCCGCAGAGGACCAAACTGCCAAATTCCATTTTCTGATAATGGGTCAAATCGGATGCGGCGGTATCCAGGTTGCCGCCGTAGCCGGGCAGCTGCTTGGCAGTCAGGGGAAACAGCTGCTTCGGGGGGCAGTCCTCAGGATATGCGGTGCCGCCAAAGGCGTCAAAATAAACCACGGCCCGGCCCCGGATGCCGCGGCAGAAGTCCTCCCATTGGCAGACATAGTCGCACAACTCTCCGGCGACCAGTCCGCCTTGGAGCATGCTGTCCAGCTGCATCCCTACTTCATCAGAACGGGTGCGGGCGGCCCGGTGAAGGTTGGCATGGTCGCAGATAATAAGCACGGCATCCGCAGGAATATAATCTGTGGCGGTTGCCATTTCCGAATAGATCAGAGCCATATACCGGTCGGAAGCGGGATTGGACGTGCCGTTTTCATATTTTTCCAGGTCTTTTGTCAGGGTGGAAACAAGGGCCTCGTTGACATTTTTCCGCCGCTTTTGGCGGGCAATCATGGAGGAAATGTCCTTGCACAGCCCCGCGATTCCGCCGGGGTGCAGATTTGGCTGGGTTTCGCCTACGGGCAGAATGGTAACGGATTCGATATTTTCGTTGCGCCGCTGGGTGCCAGGGTCAAAATAGCCCATAGTGTCCAGCACATCGCCAAAAAATTCGGCGCGGATGGGTTGATCGGAGGCAGGGGAAAAAATGTCGATGATGCCGCCCCGGACGGCGAACTGGCCGCTGCCCTCTACCATACCGCAGCGGCTGTAGCCTGCGGCGGTAAGCTTGTGAATCAGCTGCTCCATAGGATATTCACACCCTGTTTCCAGCGTAAAGGCGGCATCCATCAGTATGGATTTGGGCATGGTGCGCTGGCTGAGGGATTCCCAGCTCATGATTTGCAGAGAGGTTTTCCCGGTGGCCAGGTCGTACAGCTGGCGCAGACGCTTCTGTTCCCAGGCCCGGGAAACCACTGCGGCATCATAGAGCGTTAGGTCACGGCCGGGAAGGATGGGGGCAGTGCCTTCCAGGAAGCCTTTCAGCTCCGTCTGGAGCCGCCTGGCGGCCATATCATCCTGACACAGGATCACGATGGGACGGTTCAGGTCGCGGCACAGGCCGGCAATCATATGGCTGCGGTTGATCTGGCCTATGCCGGTCACTGCGGCACTTTCGCCGTTTTCCAGGGCCGCCCTCAGGGCGGTATATTCGGGAATGGTTTTGAGCAAAGAGAGGAGTTGTTCCATAGCGTTACCTCGGTGATATTGTTTGCGGACAAAAAACTTTTTTGCAGTGCAGATTTCGGACAACGCGGCAATGCGGAAAGGGGGACTGATACCCCCTTTCCGTGGTTTTTCGGCAAAATATGATTTTATGGTTTGCTGCCGTTGAAGCGGTTGGCCGCTTCGGGTACGCCGTGGTCGATAATGGCCAGCGCCGCACTGGCAGCATTTTTCAAAGATACGGCCAGGGCCTTTTCTTCGCCTGCGGAGAAGGTGGACAGCACCCAATCGGCCAAGTCATAGTTGGGATCGGGTTTTGCCCCGACACCGATCTTTACCCGGGGAAAATCCTGACTGCCCAGCTCCTGAATGATGGACTTGATGCCGTTGTGGCCTCCGGCAGAGCCATCGGCCCGGACGCGCAGACGTCCCGGCTCCAGAGAGATATCGTCGAACAGGACAATGATCCGCTGGGGTGGGATGCCAAAGTAGGCGGAAAGCTGCAAAACAGACCGCCCGGACAGGTTCATAAAGGTCTGAGGCTTCAGCAGGAATAATTTTTTGCCGCCGTAATCTACCTGGGCATACAGGCCCTCGAATTTCAATTTTTCGACCTTGCAGTTCAATTGCCCTGCCAGGATGTCCAGAGCGCGGAAGCCGCAGTTGTGGCGGGACTTTTCATATTCCCGCCCTGGATTGCCCAGGCCGACAATGAGCCAGCTCTCGTTTGCCGATTTGCGGAACACGGCTTAAAACAGGTCGGCGATGGAGGTGGCGCCGTGGATATGCTCGATGGCACGGGCGAAAACGGGAGCCACATCCAGGAATTTGCACTTGCCGCTGGCGGTATTGCCGACCTCAGGAATGGTATTCAGGAAGACCATTTCCTTGATGGGGCTTTCCTCCAGCCGGTCATAGGCGGGACCGGACAGAACGCCATGGGTCGCGCAGGCATAGACCTCCTTGGCACCGCCGATTTCAACCAGCGCCTTGGCGGCATTGCACAGAGAACCGGCGGTGTCCACCATGTCATCATAGAGGATGCAGGTCTTGTCTTTGACATCGCCGATGATATTCATGACCTCAGAAACATTGGCTTTGGGACGGCGCTTGTCAACGATGGCCAGGCCCATGTGGACCTTAGCCGCGAAATTACGGGCGCGGCCTACGGAGCCAACATCAGGGGAGACCACTACAAAATCGTCATGGTTATAGTGGGTCTCGGGGAATTTGTTCATATAGTACTCCACAAAGGAGACATTGCCCAGCAGATGATCCAGGGGGATATCAAAGAAGCCCTGGATCTGGGCGGCGTGCAGGTCCATTGTCAGAATGCGGTCAGCACCGGCGGCGGTGAGCATGTTTGCTACCAGTTTGGCGGAGATGGGGTCACGGGACTTGGCTTTCCGGTCCTGGCGGGCATAACCGAAATAAGGGATAACAGCAGTGATACGGCCGGCAGACGCACGGCGGCAGGCGTCAATCATTACCAGCAGCTCCATGAGATGGTCGTTGACGGGCTTACAGGTGGACTGGATCAGGAACACATCTGCACCACGAACAGTCTCTTCCAGAGTTACGGAAGCCTCACCGTCGGCAAAATGCTTCACAATAGCCTTGCCCATGGGGACGCCCAGTTCTTTGCAGATGGTTTCCGCTAATTTGGGGTTGGAGTTGCCGCAGAGGATCTGGATGTTTTCACCGTACGCAATCATCGAATGAATACCTCGCTTTTATTTTCTATATTCTGCCTCCGGACCGGGCCGGAAGCAATGTTGCAAACACATTATATCACTCCTTTACCCGGAAATGCAACAGTTTAACAGGAGAAATAACGCCGAAAAAAAAGAAAAAAATATGTCAATTTCTGGCAAAGCGGCCAGATTTTTAGAAAGAAAGGAAAAACGAAATTTTGTTTGTAAAAAAGTCTTGTACGTTTTCAGAATATGTGATATACTAACGCATAATGATCTATATAAACAGGAGCTACACTATGAACGACACAATCAGAATTCAGGGCGCAAGGGAAAATAACCTGAAAAACGTGAATCTGACCATCCCCAGGGACAAACTGGTGGTGTTTACCGGACTGAGCGGCTCCGGCAAATCCAGCCTGGCTTTCGACACCATCTATGCCGAGGGCCAGCGGCGGTATGTGGAGAGCCTCAGTTCCTACGCCCGGCAGTTTTTGGGACAGATGGACAAACCGGATGTGGATTCCATAGACGGCCTTTCTCCCGCCATTTCCATCGACCAGAAGACGACCTCCAAGAATCCCCGTTCCACGGTGGGGACGGTTACGGAGGTTTATGATTACCTGCGCCTGCTGTGGGCACGGGTGGGCATTCCCCATTGCCCCAAATGCGGAAAGGAGATCCGCCGCCAGACCATTGACCAGATCGTGGACCGGGTGGAGGCCTTGGGGGAGGGGACCCGTTTCCTAGTACTGTCTCCCGTGATCCGCGGCAAAAAAGGCGAGCACAAAAAGGTTTTTGAGGACGCCCGGAAGTCCGGCTTTGCCCGGGTGCGGGTGGACGGAATTCTCTATGACCTGACGGAAGAGATCAAATGTGAGAAGAATAAGAAGCACACCATTGACCTGGTGGTTGACCGCTTGGTGCTGAAGGAAGGCCTGCGCCGCCGCCTGACGGATTCCATTGAGACGGCATGCCATCATTCCGGGGGACTGGTTACCGTTGAATTGCCCGGCAGCAAGGAGGAACTGAGTTTTTCTCAGAATTATGCCTGTGATGACTGCGGCATCAGCCTGACGGAGCTGGAGCCAAGAATGTTTTCCTTCAACAATCCCAGCGGCGCCTGCCCCAGCTGTACCGGATTGGGCTTCCGCCTGGTACCGGATGAGGACCTGGTGATTCCCGATAAGGACAAATCTATTTTTGATGGGGCAATTCAGGCCTCCGGCTGGCAGAGCGCCCGGACGGATTCCATTTTTCGGATGTATTTTGAGGCGTTGGCCCAAAAGTACCATTTTTCTCTGACAGCGCCGGTGAAAGAGCTTTCTCCGGCGGTCATGGATGTGATCCTCTACGGCACCAAAGGGGAGAAACTGCGCATGACTTATAACCGGGGAACCGGTATGGGGGTCCTGGAACAGCCCTTCGAGGGCATCATGAACAACATCAGCCGGCGTTACCGGGAGACCCAATCCGATGCCGCCCGGAAGGAGCTGGAGGAGTGTATGGCCACGGCTCCCTGCCCCCTGTGCGGCGGTGACCGGCTGTCCGACATCGCCCGGGCCGTTACCGTAGGCGGCATTGGCATTATGGACTTTTGCCGCATGAGCATCCGGGACGAACTGAAATTTATGGAGCAGCTGCACTTGGACGGCAATATGGCTCTGGTGGCGGAGCAGATCGTCAAGGAGATCAAATCCCGGCTGCAATTCCTGACGGATGTGGGCCTGAGCTATCTGACCCTGTCGCGGGCGGCAGGTACCCTTTCCGGCGGCGAGAGCCAGCGTATCCGTCTGGCGACCCAGATCGGTTCCTCCCTGATGGGGGTGCTGTATATCCTGGATGAGCCATCCATTGGCCTGCACCAGCGGGATAATGAAAAGCTGCTGGGGACCTTGCGGCATCTGCGGGATATCGGCAACACCCTGATCGTGGTGGAGCATGACGAGGATACCATGCGGGCTGCGGATTTTATTGTGGATGTGGGTCCCGGCGCGGGCAGTCATGGCGGCGAAATCGTGGCGGCGGGAACGCTGGAGGAGGTCATCGCCTGTGACCGCTCCGTAACGGGACAGTACCTGTCCGGTGTGAAGAAGATCCCTGTCCCCTCCGCCAGGCGCGCGGGGAACGGCAAGGTGCTTCGCATCCTGGGAGCCTCGGAAAACAACCTGAAGAATGTGGATGTGGACATTCCCCTGGGAACTCTGACCTGTGTCACCGGTGTGTCCGGCTCCGGAAAGTCCAGTCTTGTGAATGAAGTCCTGAACAAGACCCTGCTGGGCCAGCTGAACCATGCCCGCACACGGCCCGGCGCATGCCGGGGCATTGAGGGGATCAGACAGCTGGACAAGGTCATCGACATTGACCAAAGTCCCATCGGCAGGACGCCCCGCTCCAACCCTGCCACTTATACCGGCCTGTTTAACGACATCCGGGATTTGTTTGCCTCCACCAATGACGCAAAGCTTCGGGGCTACGGTCCCGGCCGCTTCTCCTTCAATGTCAAGGGCGGCCGGTGTGAGGCCTGCTGCGGCGACGGCCTGGTGAAGATCGAGATGCACTTTCTGTCCGATGTGTATGTCCCCTGTGAAGTCTGCCATGGAGCAAGATATAACCGGGAGACCTTGGAGGTGCAGTACAAGGGCAAGAATATTGCCCAGGTCCTGGACATGACAGCGGAGGAAGCGGTGGATTTCTTCGAGAACCTGCCCAAGATCCGCAGAAAGGCCCAAACCTTGGTAGAGGTTGGCCTGGGCTATGTGAAGCTGGGCCAGTCCAGCACCACCCTGTCCGGCGGTGAGGCCCAGCGGGTCAAGCTGGCAACGGAGCTGGCAAGGGTGTCCACGGGCAGGACAATCTATATTCTGGACGAACCGACCACCGGCCTCCATGCTGCGGATGTACACAAGCTCATCGAGGTTTTGCAGCGGCTGGTGGATGCGGGCAATACGGTGCTGGTCATCGAGCACAATCTGGATGTTATCAAAACGGCGGACCATATTATCGACCTTGGCCCTGAGGGCGGTGACGGCGGCGGCTATATTGTGGCTACCGGCACCCCGGAGGCGGTGGCCCGGGTGGAAGGAAGCTACACGGGGCAGTATCTCCGGCCCTATCTGGAAAAATAAAAGCCCGGCCTGCACCGCAGGCCGGGGAAACCCCTACTTTTCTTTTTCATAAATACTGACGGGCAGACAGCCGGACAGTTCGATCAGACCCTGGTCCCGGCCGCCGGTGATGTCCGTGAGCAGTGTATGCACCTGGGGCGTTTCATTCTGGCGGAGTTTCATCGTCATGGTGACCCGGGTGCCTTTTTCCCCGGGCTGGTCGATCAGGACGGTGCCGCCGTGATGGGCAGCGGCGGCGCGGATCAGCACCATGCCCAGGCCGATGCCGTAGCGGCTGTCCTCAATAACAGGCTGGCGCAGGTAACGGCTGAACACATTGCTGCGGACATTTTCGGCAATGCCGGAGCCGCTGTCCAGCACGCTGAGCTGCAAAATACTGCCCCGGCGGGTAAGCTTGGCGTCAATGGTGCCGCCTTGGGGCATGAATTTGATGGCATTTGACAGAATGTTCAGCACGGCCCGTTCCATCTGCTGGGCGTCCACAAGCCCGTGAATTTCCTCTTGCAGCCCCTCGTAATGGATTTGGATTCCAATAGATGTCACCAGTGCTCCGGCCTTTTCAAAAATATCATCAAACACATGGCCCACATTCCGGGTTTCCTGCTGGGAGAAGGCTGGGCCGCGGCCGGCATCGGACATGTTGCCCAGGATGCGCTGCATTTGGTATAACCCCCGGCTCATGCGGGCCAGAAGACTGCTGACCTTGGCATCTCCGTCAGGAATGACGCGGGGGAGCAGGTTGTCGGTAATGGCGATCAGGTTATTCAGCGGCTCCCGCAGTTCCCGGGCGGCCAGGGCCATGGCCCGCAGCTCTCCCTGGTCGGATTCCTGGTCCAGGACGAAAACGTCCATGCCATCCATCCGGGTAACGGAGGCGCCGCATTCCTGCCCGGCAAGGGCCAGCTGCAAATACAGGCAGCCGCTTTCAAAGGCGGCGTATTCTTCCGCACCTGTAAGCAGCAGCGTTTGGATATCCGTGCCGGGAGCAAGGAACAGGCCTTCGGCGGCCTGGTTCAATTTTACGATTTTATTCTCTTTCACGCAAAATCCGGGGCGGATCATCAGATCCAGCATCCCGTATATTTCTTTTTGTTCTTCCATGACGGTCCTCCTCACGCTTTCTAGCATGCGCAGAATGGGAGAAAACTTTCCCGGCGGGTTTCGACGTATATCTCTATTTTACCGGGAGTTGGAAAAAATAGCAAGGACTAATATTGATTTTTCGAAAAACCCTTGACTTTTGAGGCGTTGCCCGGTTCCTGAGCTGTCTCTGGGACGCTTACCGGAATGTTATATTATAGAGGTGAAAATGATGGAAAAAGCTTCGATCCATAAAGGCCACAGGGAACGGCTGAAGCAGCGGTTTCTGGAAGAGGGCCTGGATAATTTTACGGATGTCCAGGTTTTGGAGCTGCTGCTGTTTTACGCAATTCCCCAGCGGGATACGAATCCCATTGCCCATGCCCTGCTGGATTATTTCGGCGGGCTGTCCCAGGTGCTGGAAGCCGGTGTGGAGGAACTGAAAAAGGTGCCGGGGATCAGTGACCATTCCGCCACGCTGCTGAGCCTGGTCACCCAAATCGCCCGCTACTATCAGGTGGACTGCGCCCAGAGGGTGGAATGCCTGACCAGTCTGGATGCCTGTGGGGCCTATCTAGTGCCCTATTTCTTTGGACGGAGCAAGGAAACGGTGTTCCTGCTGTGCCTGGACGCCAAGTGCAAGGTGCTCTGCTGCAGGGAAGTGGGAGAGGGCAGCGTCAACTCCGCCAGTATTTCCGTTCGAAAAATCGTGGAAACAGCGCTGGGGGCCAACGCTACCACCGTGGTTCTGGCCCACAACCATCCCAGCGGTGTGGCCCTGCCCTCGGAGGAGGATGTGCAGACCACATGGCGCGTTGCCGCGGCATTGAACGCGGTGGAAATCCATTTGGCCGACCATATTGTGGTGGCGGATGGGGACTATGTTTCCATGGCGCAGTCCGGCTACGAGATCGAGAAATCCCAGCACTAATACTGATATTCCATTAAAAAGTTTCATTCGCAAGAATTGAACTTTTTAATAGGAAGATCAAAATGAGACGGGTTTTCGTGATTTTCTATCTCAAAAATCACGAAAACGGCAACGCCGTCAGGCGGTGCCTTCTTTATAAAAAGGAAACATTTTTATAAAGAAACAGTATAAGGAGACGAATATGGACAAATTCAAGCTTGTATCTGATTATAAGCCCTCCGGCGACCAGCCGGAGGCCATTGCCGGCCTTGTCAACGGCGTGAACTGGGGCCTGCGGGAGCAGACCTTGCTGGGTGTCACCGGTTCCGGCAAAACCTTCACCATGGCTTCGGTGATCGAGAAGCTGAACCGTCCTACCCTGGTGCTGGCCCATAATAAAACCCTGGCGGCCCAGCTGTGCAGTGAGTTCCGGGAGTTTTTCCCGGAAAACGCGGTGGAGTATTTCATCTCCTACTATGATTACTACCAGCCAGAGGCCTACATTGCCCACACGGATACCTATATTGAGAAGGATGCTTCCGTCAATGAGGAGATCGACCGCCTGCGCCACAGCGCCACCTCCGCCCTGTTTGAGCGGCGGGATGTGATCGTGGTGTCCTCCGTCAGCTGCCTGTATGGCCTGGGCGACCCCATCGACTATAAGAGCATGGTCATTTCCCTGCGGGCCGGGCAGGAGTATCCGTTGGACAGCATTCTGAAAAAGCTGACGGAGATCCGCTATGAGCGCAACGATCTGGATTTTTCCCGAAACAAATTCCGCCTGCGGGGAGATACGCTGGAAATCTACCCCGCCTATTGGTCGGGTCGGGCCATCCGGGTGGAATTTTTTGGCGACGAGGTGGACCGAATCAGCGAAATCAACGCTGTTTCCGGCATTGCCGAGCGGTTTTTGGACCATGTGGCCATCTATCCCGCCAGCCACTATGTGGCGTCCCGGGAGAAGCTTCAGCGGGCCATGCTGGAGATTCAGCGGGAATGCGATGAGCAGGTGGCCTGGTTCCGGGCCAATGACAAGCTGATCGAGGCCCAGCGCATTGCCCAGCGGGCGGCGTATGATCTGGAAATGCTGACGGAGATCGGTTTCTGCAACGGCATCGAGAACTATTCCCGGGTGATTCAGGGCCGTGCCCCCGGCACGCCGCCGACCACGCTGCTGGACTATTTCCCCGAGGACTTCCTTATGTTCATCGATGAAAGCCATGTCACCCTGCCCCAGTGCCGGGCGATGTATGCCGGAGACCGGAGCCGCAAGGACGCGCTGGTAAACTATGGCTTCCGCCTGCCCTCGGCTTACGACAACCGTCCCCTGAATTTTACGGAATTTGACCGGAAAATCAACCAGGTCATCTATGTCTCCGCCACGCCCGCCGAGTATGAGCGCACCCGCTCGGGACAGACGGTGGAGCAGGTGATCCGTCCCACAGGCCTGCTGGACCCGGAGGTGGAGGTACGCCCCATCGACGGACAGATCGATGACCTGATCGGGGAGATCAACGCCCGGTCCGCAAAGGATGAGCGGGTCCTCGTGACCACGCTGACCAAGAAAATGGCGGAGGACCTGACGGTCTACCTGCAAAAAGCGGGAATCAAGGTACGCTACATGCACTCCGACATCGGCGCCATGGAGCGGATGGAAATCATCCGTGACCTGCGTATGGCAAAGTTCGATGTGCTGGTGGGCATCAACCTGCTGCGGGAGGGACTGGATCTGCCGGAGGTCAGCCTGGTGGCCATTCTGGACGCGGATAAGGAAGGCTTTCTTCGCAGTGAGACCAGCCTGATCCAGACCATCGGCCGTGCCGCCCGAAATGCCGGGGGCAAGGTCGTCATGTATGCCGATACGGTGACGCCCTCCATGCGGGCGGCTATGGATGAAACCGCCCGGCGGCGGGAAATCCAGGACGCTTACAATAAAGCCCATGGGATTGTTCCCCAAACCGTCATCAAGTCCGTCCGCGACCTGATTGAGATATCCTCTCCCGCCGCCGAACGGAAGGGAAGAACCGGCGTGAAGATGACGAAGGTGGAAAAGGAGAAGGAGATCGCCCGTCTGGAAAAGCAGATGAAGGAAGCGGCCCGGATGATGGAATACGAATACGCCGCTGTTCTGCGTGACCAGATCATCGAGCTGCGGGGAAACGGGTGAAAAAGGAATCGGGCAAACGGTAATAGGAAATGAACAAGCGCTGCCGTACCGGATTTGTCCGGAATGGCGGCGCTTGTTTTGGTACGGGGCTACGATAAAAACAATGAAAGGAATGTGCGCCGGGAAGCTCCCCGGCGCACGATAAGGTTTAAGCGTTGGGCACAGTGCCGCGCAGATTCACGTCCAGAATCGCGGCGCAGTCGAACATGCCGGTGAACCAGCTGGAATTGTAGGCCATGGTTTTGCCGGTGACCATCAGGCGGTTCTGACGGACATAGTTGCTTCTGACTTCGGTGTAGGCTTCGTTGCCGTTGGAAACGAAGTAACGGAAGCCGCTGGAGTACATAATGTTGAAGGCATTGCCGGTGCCGTAATCCGTGATGTTGCTTTCTTGGGCAAAGACAAAGGTATCCACGCTGCCGATGACAGGGACAATCTGAGAGGTCCAGCTCTGCAAATCTGCCTGGATCTGGTTCGCGTTTTTCTGGCTGTAATCTTCGTTGTTGTAGGAGTAGCAGGCCAAGGTATATCCCTTATCCCGCAGGGCCTGGACGATTTGCTTGGCGCCGGCGACCTGCTCGTCGTAATAGGTTTGTCCCTTGGTGGAAACATTGCTGGTGTTGATGCGGTAGCCAAAGATGCCCTCATAGCCGCAGACTGCCAGTATTGCCCGGGCACCCCGGTAGGAGAAATCGGGATGCTCCTTGATAAAGCTTTCCAGAATGGGCACCAGGTCGTAGTCACCCACCAGTGTGTTGCCGGAGGCGTCCACATATTCCGCCTTGATGTCGCCGTTGCCATCCAGCACCAGCTTGCTGGCAAAGCCCTTGCCGCCGGCATCGGGCACACCGTCGCCGTTACCGTCCACCATGTAGTTGAAGTAGTTGACCAATGTTTCGGTGAGCATGAACGGCTTTTTGCCCTCAGGAAGGTAAATGGACTCCGTGAGAATCTGGTCGCTGTTCAGTACGGCAAAGCTGTCAAAGTCCACCAGCACATAACCGTTGTTGTACAGGTCGTTGAGGATTTTTTTGAATTCCGAAGTGCTGACAAAATTTTTGTTGTATTTGGCTGCGAGGCCGCCTTCTCCGGTATCCGCATAGGCCCGGACGGGATCTTCAAGCAGCAAGTGGAAGCTCAGGTTTTTGATGGCGTTGGGGTCGTTGTGGGTCACCAGATTGTCCTGGATGGTGGCATATTCCGCACGCACTTGCACCATATCGGAATAATTGCTCATATCAGGGAAGGAATCCAGCAGGTCAATGGCTTCCTGGTAATTGTATCCGGCGGCCAGCAACGCGGCCTCAGACAGGATGCGGTCATGCTCCTGCTCAGCCAGAGCCGCGGCACTGATAGAGGAATCCTGGCGGCTCTGCTCGTTGTTTTTGTCAATCTTGTACTGGGAGATGGAGTTGGAAATGGCGCCGATGACGAAGGACAGCACCAGAATCAGGCACAGGCAGGCAATGATGGGGGGCAGATAGACCTCCTTAAATATCTGCGCTTTGCTCTTCCTGCGGCGGCGCCGGGGATTGTTGGGATCCTGCGGCTCCTCCTGCAGGCTCTTGTCCATCAGGGGCGCGAAGTACAGGTCATAGAACTTGGTGAAAATATTGGGGCCGGCAGGTTTGGCAGGCTTACGCTCCTTCGGCTTCCTGCGGGGTCTGGGGGACTTGGGTTTTTCCTCAGACCCGTCCTCAAGGTCCGCCTGGTCCGTAAAATCCTCTTCCGAATAATCCGTGTTTCTGCTCATGTCTATCTCCTCGGATTCTGCATCATCGGGAAACTCCGGCGCGTCGTCCCAGTCCTTCTCGTCAGGGAAGCCGGGGTCTTCTTCATCGGCCAAATCCGACCCGTCCAAAGCTTCGTAGTTCTCTTCCGCATCCGGTTCCGCTTCGTCACCCAAATTCAGAAAATCGTCCAGATCCATGTCCAGGTCAAAGTCTCCGGACAAATCCGCGCCATCGGCAGAGGCGGCGGAATCTTCTCCGCTTTCCTCATCGGCCCGGGGGGATAGCCCCAGTTCCTCGTCGGAGAACTGGGAAAGGTCGATATTTTCATCGGATTCCTCGGACCCCAAGAACGCTTTGGGATCGAAACCGAATTCTTTTTCGTAGTCGAAATCGATGTCGAAATCATTCTTACCCATTGTACATCCCTACCTTCATGGTATAGTCAGTATTATTGTATCATTGCAAAATCAAAAAAGCAAGAACAATTGGAGGAAATGCAAAAAAAAGCGGGGGCTGTCGAAGGAAAATCTCCGCCGGCCACCCGGCGGAGACGAAACATCATACTATTTCTTATTAGAAAGGTTGAAAACCTTTTTGAATCGGTATCAGATATATTGAATGACAATTTCTCCAAAGCTGGCATTGCATTCCAGATAGACCATTGTTTCCGCGTTGGGATCCGGGGCGCCCTTGATCTGCACGTCGGCAAAGGCTGTGCTGGTTTCGGGCTTTGCGCAGCAGCTTTTGGGAATCAGCAGGTTCAGTGTGCCAAAGGAGCAGCCAAGACCAATATGGCTTTGGTCCGCAATCTCCTGGCATCCGCTTAAGTCCGCCGTCAGTTCGCCGAAGCTGACCTCCGCTGTGCCGCCGGACATCCGGGGAAGCTGGATCAGATAGTAGTTTTCCCCGAAGACGGTGGAGCATTCAAAAATTTCTGCTTCGCATTTGCAATAGTTTTTCTCGGATTTTTCCAGGGAATGGCCGTTGTGCATCACATGAAAGGCTCCCTTTTTCGGCTTGCGCAGGGCGTCCACCAACAGGCTCAGGCCGAACAGCAGCAGGAAAACGGGGAGCAGCCATCCCATATCCCGCACAAAAGGATCGATGTGAAAATAGTTCAGTAGCGTAAAGGCGCCGAACAGACCGCAGCCCAGGCGAAAAAAGGAGAATTTTGGATACAGTCCAAACAGGCCGAAGGTCAACAGTCCGGAACGCCATAGGATGCCCCAGAGATTTGCATGCGGGTGAAACAGATAGGATATCAGCAGAAGAACGCCGGAAACCAGCACCCACAGGGCAAAGCCGAGGCTGCTTTTTCTCCCCCCGTCCCACTGAAATTCCCACTTGCCGTTTTGATAGCGCAGGCCGTTGGATTCTGGGGCGTCTTCTTCCGCGCTGACGATTTCGGCGGGATGCGCTTTCTCCGTGACGGTTTCGGCCGGATGTACTTCCTTCTTTTCCAGGCCCAGCAGCTCGTCGGTGGAGCTGTCGAAGATCTCCGCCAGCTTGGGCAGCGTGGTGATATCGGGGCAGGACTGGTCATTTTCCCACTTGCTCACCGCCTGGGCGGTGACGCCCAGCAGCTCCGCCAGACGGTCCTGGGTCATTCCCAGCCGCTTTCGGTGGGAGACGATGCGCTTGCCTAAAGTCTCTTCCATAGGAAACTCCTTCCATTGTCAAAAAATGTTGGACAGCTGTCTGATGGGACTATCATGCCATAAAATGCGGAAAAAAGCTATCAAATGTTTGTTAAGATGGGGAATTTTTTGCCGCAACCGCTGGTTGAGGGGCGCACAACCGTCGGTTGAGAAGCTTTTTTCTTGCAAAGAGGGGGACTGTGTG
Organism: Eubacteriales bacterium; assembly: GCA_030533415.1. Lineage (GTDB taxonomy): Bacteria > Bacillota > Clostridia > Oscillospirales > Oscillospiraceae > Faecousia. Next base: position 79,841 of record JAUNJE010000003.1, read on the forward strand.
CTATGATTAGCTGTAAAGGCTCCGCTTCACGGACCGCGTCAAATGCTTTCCTTTTTGGGGATGCCGGGCGCGGCATGGATATTTCATCAAAGGAGGCGTATACCATGCAGTTATGTATCCGGCAGCGTGTGTTTTCCTGGACGGACAGCTATGATGTGTATGACGAGACAGGGGAAGCACGCTATGAAGTCAGGGCGGAGTTTTTCTCCCTCAGCCATCAGATCCATGTGTATGACAAGCGCACAGGGCGGGAGGTCGGCTCCATCCATGAAAAGCTCTTTACCCTGCTGCCCCAGTTTGAGATCGTCATTGACGGCAGGGTGCAGGGCGTGATCCGCAAGGCGTTCACGTTCCTCAGGCCCCGCTATGAGGTGGATTTCCGGGGCTGGGATGTGGAGGGCGATTTCCTGGGCTGGGACTACCGGGTGAGCCAGGGAGGCCTGACGGTCATGTCCATTTCCAAGGAAATTTTCAATTGGAGCGACACCTATGTCCTGCGCTACAGCAATCCGGCCAACGAAATGCCCGGACTGCTGCTGGTCCTGGCCATTGACGCCGCCAATTGCAGCCAAAATAATCATTGAGGTTTGATATTATGGAAAAAATCACAAGCTTTACCATTGACCACATCCGGCTCCAGCCGGGGCTTTATGTCTCCCGGAAGGACAAGGTAGGGGCAGAGACCGTTACTACCTTTGACCTGCGGCTGACCAAGCCCAATGAAGAACCGGTGATGAACACCGCAGAGGTGCACACCATCGAGCATCTGGCCGCGACCTATCTGCGCAATGAACCGGATTGGAAGGAAAGGGTGCTCTACTTTGGCCCCATGGGCTGCCGCACGGGGTTTTACCTGTTGCTGGCGGGGGACTACGCCTCCCGGGAGGTCGTGCCCCTGGTTCGGGATTGCTTCCGGTTTATCCGGGATTTTCGCGGGGAGGTCCCCGGCGCCAGTGCAAAGGACTGCGGCAATTATCTGGACATGAACCTGCCCATGGCAAATTACTGGGGCGCGAAATATGCCGCGCTGCTGGAAACCATTGACGAGACCCGGCTCAATTACCCGGAATGAGGAGGACGATTATGACAAAGCTTGGCATTATCGGCGCCATGCAGGTGGAGGTTGAAACCCTGCTGGGTGAAATGGAAGGTAGAACCGCCCTGGAAAAGGCGGGAAGCACCTTTTATGAGGGAAATTTGGCGGGACTGCCGGTGGTGGTGGTGCAGTGCGGCGTGGGCAAGGTCAACGCGGCGCTGTGTGTGCAGGTTTTGTGCGACTGCTTTGGCGTGACCCATCTGGTGAACACCGGCATCGCCGGGTCCCTCAGCGCGGAGCTGGACATCGGTGATCTGGTGGTGAGCCGGGACGTGATGTACCACGACTTTGACTGCGTGCATTTTGGATATCCCTACGGACGGGTTCCCGGAATGGACGTAACGGCCTTTCCCGCTGATGAAGCGCTGCTGGGCTACGCCTTTGCCGCGGCGGAGGCGGTCAACCCCGGCCACACCAAGGTGGGCAGAATCGCCAGCGGCGACCAGTTCGTGGCCGAGCCTGGGGTGAAGCAGAAAATTATTGAAAACACCCATGGCCTGTGCACCGAAATGGAGGGCGCTGCCATCGCCCAGACCGCTTGCCGCAACGCCGTGCCCTTCGTGATTCTTCGTGCCATCTCCGACAAGGCCGACGACAGCGCGGAAATGGACTATCCCACCTTCGAGCGCATTGCCGCCCACCGCTGCGCCCAGGTCACCCGAAGCCTTGCAAAGCAGCTGAAAGCGGCGGAGGACGCTTAAATTGGAATGCCGGGCAGGCCGCCCAGGAGGCCTGCCCGGTTAATATCCGGAAAATAAATTTGACAAATCTGTATTTCTATGGTACTTTATAGATGGAAAAATTAGTGAAATATACCAGCTTGGGCTGGCCGAAAGACCCTGCCCACCGCACGGCGGGGAGTCTCCCCGCCATTTTGCATTTTGAGGTAATGTTAAAGGACGCCAACGGAAAAGAAGGGCGGCTTCCTTAGCGGTTTATCGGTTTCGGTGCGGGGGCAAGTATTGCTTGCGGCATGGATGGCCCCGTCTTTTGATTTGTTTCTTATGGTAACGGATCGCATAGAACCACAAAACTGTATGATACTTTAAGGAGGAAAAAATTATGAACTACAGCGCACTGATTCAAAACAGAAAATCTGTCCGGGCCTTTACGGATAAAAGGGTTCCGGCCTCTGACCTGGAAGAGATCAAGGCATTTTTTCAGCAGTCCTGCAAGCACCTGACTTCCGAATTGAAAACGGAGCTCCATATTTTTGGCGGTGATACGAAGGCCGCGCTGGAAGGCGCCGCCGGTTACAATAGCTTCTTGATCGGTGCACCGCAATATCTGGTGCTGCTGTCCTCCAAGGGGGAATGGATGCACGAAAACGCCGGATATGTCATGGAAGATCTTGTGCTGAAAGTGACCGGTATGGGGTTGGATAGCTGCTGGCTCACCTTCACCGACAGTGAGCGGGTGAAAAACGCGCTGGGGCTTGTGTCGGATCTGGATGTGGCCGCGATCGTTGCCTTTGGATATGGCGTAAAAACCACAAAACGCCTGCGGCTGAATATTCTGAGTATGTCCAATGTGGATATCAGCGCCAAGCGCCATTATTTTGAGCCGAAGCGCAGCATGCACGATATGGTTTTCCTGGATACCTGGGGCAACAATTACAAGCTGGATGATTTCATTGGGTTCTTTGATGACATGCTGTGGGAGGCTTTTTATGCAGCGACCCTCTCGCCCAGCTATCTGAACAGGCAGGCCTATGGCTTTGTGATTCATGACGGCAGCGTCATCCTGGTTCGTCGGCCCGACGAATATAATACGGAAATTGACGGGAGGCTAAGTCTTGGAATCGTGCTCCTGCATTTCACCAGCGTGGCGGAAGCGTGGTCTGGAAAGATCCAATGGCGTTTTGGAGAAGAGGCCGCAAAGCTCCCGCTGCCGGAGGGCCATGAAGTGGTTGCTTCCTGCGTTCTATAAGGAAACGCCGGGTACATGTGTCCAGCCCCTGGAATCCTGCAAGGCAGTGGAAAGCGGTCTTGCAGGATATGGTAATGAAATAAACGCACCTCCGGTGGGAAAAATCCCATCGGAGGTTTCGTTATTAAAACAGGGTATAAATCCAATAAATCAGCCCATACACCACACTGGCCGCCAGGCCATACACGATCACCGGCCCGGCGATGGTGAACATCTTCGCGCCGACGCCCAAAATAAAGCCTTCGGTTTTGAATTCCACCGCCGGGGCGGCGATGGAATTGGCGAAGCCGGTGATGGGCACCAAGGTTCCCGCACCTGCGTGCTTTGCGATATCGTCGTAAAGGCTCAGCCCCGTCAGCAGCGCTGACAGAACCACCAGGGTCATGGACGCCGCGGTACCGGCTGCGTCCTTATCCAGGCCCCATTGGGTGTAGCAGTTCATAAACACCTGTCCCAGCACGCAGATCAGACCGCCGATCCAGAAGGCATTGAGACAGTCCTTCCACATGGGGGATTTGGGACTCATTTCCTCCACAAGTTTTCCGTATTGCTTCTCCGTCATGTTGATCCCTCCGCCGCTATCTTTCCCGAAAGCATAAAATTCATGCGCAAAGACTGGGCGGACTGTTTGGAATTTGCCTTCTTACCTAAAATTTGCCGTATTTTTTTGTCTACTTTTTTCGGAACACCTCGTTGTCAGAAGGGGAGGTTTTGTGGTATAATTTACTTAGCCAAATTCTCTCCCTCCTGCGCTGTGGGGGGAAAGGCACGAAATTATGGTAATGGAGGAATATACTATGCCTATGCAAATGGGTTTCCGTTGGTATGGCGAAGGCAATGACAAGATCAAGCTTTCTGATATCAAGCAGATCCCCGGCGTGACGAGCATTGTCTGGGCGCTGCATCACAAGATGCCCGGCGAAATCTGGGAAGTGGATGAGATCGCAGAGGTTCAGAAGCAGCTGGAGCCTTACGGCTTCAATATGGATGTGGTGGAATCCGTCAATGTCCATGACGATATCAAGATCGGCAAGCCTACCCGGGACATGTACATCGAGAATTATAAGACCACCATGCGCAACCTGAGCAAGTTCGGTGTCAAGGTCATCTGCTACAACTTCATGCCCATCTTCGACTGGACCCGTTCCAACCTGTTCCATCCTGTTGGAGACGGTTCCACCGCGCTGTTCTATGAAAAGGGCATGATCCAGGACGACTACAACGCTATGGCTAAGTACATCCTGGACTTCACGGAAAAGTACAACATGTCCTTCCCCGGCTGGGAGCCGGAGCGGATGGCCAAGCTGGACCAGCTGTTCAAGGACTATGCCGGTGTTGACCACGAGAAGCTGTGGGCCAACCTGAAGTACTTCCTGGAGGCCCTGATGCCCACCTGCGAGGAGACCGGCATCAAAATGGCCATCCACATGGACGATCCCCCATGGGATATCTTCGGCCTGCCCCGGCTGCTGACCAACGGAGAGAACATCGACCGCTTCCTGAAGATGGTGGACAACCCCTACAACTGCCTGACCCTGTGCTCCGGTTCTCTGAACGCCGACCCCAACAACAACGTTGCAGACATCGTCCGCAAGCACTGCGACCGCATTGCCTTTGCCCACATCCGCAACGTCAAGCACTTCCCCAACGGTGACTTCTCCGAAGCCTCCCACCGGGACTGCGACGGCGATACCGGCATCATTGAGATTTTGAAGGCCTACCATGACTGCGGCTTTGAGGGCTATATCCGGCCTGACCATGGCCGCCACCTGTGGGATGAAGGCCCCGGCAACGTCCGTCCCGGCTACGGCCTGTATGACCGCGCCCTGGGCATCATGTACATGCTGGGCGTGTGGGACCTGCTGGATAACCTCAGCGGCAAAAAGACAACCGTTTGATCTTCCAAAGCATAACAAGAGGAGCGGGATTCCGCTCCTCTTGCATGTCATTATCAATGGTTATTTATTATAGCGGTATAGCACCCTTGGATACTGGCCCCTGCTTAGTCAAGCCATAAGTGGATAATTTTATGCGCACCGCGAATGGCGAAAAAAACGGCGCCCAAAAGCTCAAATTTGTCCCATACAGGAATATCATAATGATGCAATATGACTCCGGAAAGGGCAAATGTGCAACCCAATATTGAGATTAGACGAAGAATCTTTTCTTTCATAACAATACCTTTAACGTGGTGTTACTACTACAAAAGGTGTTGCGGTCGTGCCGTCATCATGAACAGCTATAATGATGCCAGTTCAATCAGAGCATTTATAAAGAATCATTCCAGTGCTTGATTGCACGGCTAATCCATATCAAAAGAATGCTTATTATGAGATATAAATTTGCTTTGTTAGGATCACCTACAATTAGCCAGATATACAAACCGATGAGCGACAGAAAAATGCTAACTAGATAGAAAAAACGTGAAATCCATTTTCTCAAATTATCACCTTACATTCCATAATTGCATTGAGACATATCAAATTCAGATAGCTGCGAGTCAAAGCATGTGTATTTGTGCAAGCGTTGAGTGCTGGTATTTTTAACGCGGTTAACGCGGGGTTATTACCACAAAAGGGGTGCTCGTTGTTCCGTCATCATGAATAGCAATAATTATACCGGTGCCGTTGGCAGCTGCTTGCTTAATATTTTCGGTGTTAATTGAAATGTTAAGTAATGCTGTGGATATTGGAAATCCACTGTGCAAATAGCTGTATAATTGGCTGGAAAATAGCAGCAAGTTGATACAACGATTTGGTGCTTTTTATTATAATTCATGTAATAGAAATTTTCAATGTAAAATGGTGAAAACAAGAAAATATATCAATTGATACAAAAATCTGCGATAAAATTTGCCTATTTACACAAATCCTTGCAAAAATCTCAATTGCCTATTGCGCGCGAAAAACAAATGGACTATAATATAGTTGTCAAAATGTATGGAACTTGCACTTGCGGTTCCGGATTTACTAATTTTTGGAGGTAATTCAAAATGGCTAATCTTCCCCTGAACATTGATTATACCGGCAAGGTTGTCGTCGTTACCGGTGCCGGCGGCCTGATTTGCGGCGCCATGGCCCGTGCATTCGCTTACTCCGGCGCAAAGGTTGCCGCTCTGGATCTGAATGAGGAGGCTGTCAAGAAGCTGGCCGCCGAGGTCAAGGCAGAAGGCTATATCATGGAAGGCTATAAGGCCAATGTCCTGGATCTGGATGCGCTGAAAGCGGTTCATGAGCAGGTCCTGGCGGAGCTTGGCCCCTGTGATGTTCTGGTCAACGGCGCCGGCGGCAACAATGCCCGCGCACAGACTGACTGCGAGTACCATCACGAGGCTTGGGAAGGCTGCAAGACCTTCTTTGATCTGGATCAGAGCGGTGTTGACTTCGTGTTTAAGCTGAACTTCCAGGGTACGCTGCTGCCCACGCAGGCTTTTGCCGGTGATATGGTGGAGAAGAAGGCTGGCGTGATCTTGAATATCTCCTCCATGAACTCCTATATTCCTCTGACCAAGATCCCCGCTTATTCCGCTGCCAAGGCCGCTATCTCCAACTTCACCCAGTGGCTGGCCACCCACTTTGCCGGTTCCGGCATTCGCTGCAATGCCATCGCTCCCGGCTTCCTGGTCTCCGCGCAGAACTATGCGCTGCTGTACAATGCGGATGGCACCCCCACTGCCCGTTCCCACAAGATTTTGAACGGCACGCCTACCCACCGCTTTGTCGATGCGGACGAGCTGATCGGCGCCACCCTGTTCCTGTGCGATGACAAGGCGGCTTCCGCCATCACGGGCGTTGTCCTGCCCATCGATGCCGGATTCGCTGCTTACTCCGGCGTGTAATTTACAGAATATACACCGCAAAAGACCTGCCTCCGGGCAGGTCTTTTTTCGTTGGGCTACTGTGAGACAGGATGAATATCAGTGTCAATGAAAAACTTGAATTGATGCGGCGAAAGGTTCCTATGAAAGTGTTTTTCCTGTTTTTACCGTACTATCATTGACCGGTCATAAAAGAAAAAAGAGGTGAAGCTCTTGAAAGACGAAACCATCATCACCGCCATTTCGCAGCGGGACCCGGGGGCTATGGATCATGTGATCAATCAATATTCCCGCCTGCTGTGGCCCATTGCCAGCGCGGTGCTGAAAAACGCGGGCAGCGTACAGGATGTGGAGGAATGCGTGGCCGATGCCTTTATCTACCTGTGGGAGCACCCGGACAAATTCGATCCCGGCCGGGGCAGCCTGAAAAGCCTGCTGTGTATTGTGGCGCGGAGCCGGGCCATTGACCGTTACCGTCAGCTTAGCCGGCGGCATACGGTGCCGCTGGAAGAAGCGGTTTTGGCGGAAAGCTTCGGATTGCAGGAGGAGCTGATCCGGGAGGAGACCCGGCGGGAGCTGCTGGCGGCGGTAAAGGCTCTGGGGGAACCGGGCCGGGAAATCCTGGTGCGGCGGTATTATTACAATCAGAAGCCCCGGGAGATCGCCCTGGCATTGAACATGACGGTCAAGCAGGTAGACAATTCCCTGTACCGCACCAAGCGGCAGCTGCGGGAAGTCCTGACAGCGCTTTAAGGAGGTGGGAGCATGAAACCGACAAAGCAGAATGTACGCAATATCAAGTGTATTTTTGAAGAAAAAACAGGCGTGGACCTGAACCCTGCCCACCGGCAGCAGCCAAAGAAAAGTGTAAAATGGATGGTGCTGGTGGCTGCGGCGGTGATCTGCGGCCTGATGATGGCGGCCTGCGGCGTTGCCCTGTTTTCTCCGCTGAATGGAGATGAATTATCCCTGAGCGGCACTTATGAGGGAAATGGCATCGTATCTATTTTTGTGGAGAATGGGTCAGATAAGAGTCTGACCTTCCAGAAGCAGCTGAAGCTGATGTGCTGGTCCACCTCGGAAGAAGTGGAGCGGCTGGACGGCGAGATCGTTTTTCAGAATACCAGCTTCCCGGCCCATTCCAGCGGCACCATGACCATCGACATATCCAGGGCCTATGACATTGCGGCTCTGGAGCAGGGGCTTCCGGAGATGTATTATTTCCTCCTGACCAATAACGATTTTTTCTTCGGCCACGACTGGATGTGCTCCTTCCGCTTCCGGCCGGAGGAGACCGGCACGGAGGAAACCAGTTCACCGGAACACATTGACGCATCGCTGCTGCGGGCGCAGGCCATTGATGAAATCGAAGAAGACCTGCGCTTCTATTTTGAGGATGCCTATGCTGACCAGGCTATGCGATCCAACGGGAAGAATGCCGAATATATGCAAAAAGTGCAGGAGCTGCTGGCCCGTTTTAACGGAACGGTGGTGCCCCCTGTGGATTCGGCGCTGACTGTGGATAAAACGCCGGAGGGCGTGGTGTTTGACGAGACCTACCCTATGGAACGGCAATATGAATTGGTGGGAGAGTACCGTCCCATTATCGACGGCTATGGCCGTATTGTGGCGGGCTTCAATAGCCCTACGGGGTATGAACATGCCCTGACGCTTGATTCGCTGCTTCCTTTGTATCAGGGAGAAGTAGGCGGCGGGGCTGGTATCCCTCTGATTTATATGTTCACTTATGAGGTCTCGGCCATCCAGGAGGATAGCTATGCGTTCCTATACGGTCAGCTTCTGTCCTTCGGCGAGATGGAGCCATATAAGGTCTACCAGGACGGGCAGTATGCGGTCTATGAGGTGACAGACCTGTTTTATACGGATTTGGACGCCTATATCAATTATTTCCTGACAACCCGGAACGATATCTATTTCGATGAACAAATTCGCCAGCGGGTGCACAATATTTACGACTATTATAAGGATAAGGAAACCTTGGGAAGCCAGTTTTATTACAATCTGCCGGAATAAACCGTGAACGGGAGGGGCATAGCCCCTCCTGTCAGAGTGTCGAAAAAGTAAGTTCAAACGTAGAAGTTTACCAATTTGCATTGCACCAAAGCCTCCCTTGTGCAAAGGGAGGTGGGCCGCCGTTAGGCGGCTCGGAGGGATTGTTGCGGTAACATCTTACGGTTTCGCCCAACTTCCGGCAAATTCGCACTCCCTACCGCACAATCCCTCAGTCAAAAATCAGAGATTTTTGACAGCTCCCTTTGCACAAGGGAGCCTTGGGCGCTCCTGCGCCAGAGGGTTTATCGACAGTCTGACGGGAGGGCTATGCCCCTCCCGTGCTTTATACATATTTTCTGAAAAATGCTGCCGCGTCATCGTTGCACGTTACCGCGTCCGGCAGGAGAATATTCACATGGAACACATGGCCCACCGTTTCGTCACTTTCGCTGCCATAGCATTTCCAGGCGCAGGGAACGCCTTTTTCCTCCAGGAAGCGGTACATTGGCTCGGCATTGGCCCGGAGAAAATCGTGGCAGGAGGTGACGAGATAAGCCGGGGGATAGTTTTCCGTGATGGCGTCCAGCACCTGGAGCCGGGGATCATTGGCAGGCAGCGCCTTTCCCAGGTAGTCCAGCTGGATGCCTTTCCGCTCCCCGGAGGCCTGGGCGGCCAGGTCATACATACCGCAGTTCAGGCCCACCGCCCGGATGCGTACATTGGGCAGGTTCAGCGCGAACAGGGAGGCGTATTTGGGATTGGTGTGGATGGCGGCATACTGGCTGGCCAGCTGTGCGCCGGCGGAATCGCCCACCAGAATGATCCGGTCCGGGTCTAAATGATAGCGCTGGGCGTTTTTCTCCACCCATTGCAGCACCGCGTTGGTGTCGGCAAGAGGCGTGGGGAATTTCCATTTGGGAGCCAGGCGGTAGTTGAAGTTCACAAAGGCAAAGCCCCGCCGGGCCATATCCATGCCATAGCGGCGGTAAACCTCCTTGGTGCCGTAAACGTACCCGCCGCCGTGGATGCTGACGATGGTGGGCAGGGGGGCGTCTGTGCCGTCGGGACAGTAGACGTCCAATAAGCTGCTGTCACCGTAGGAGCCATAAGAAATGTTGCGGCACTGCGTAACGCCGGCGGGCAGGGGAATGGCGGCATCCCGCATGCGGTCGCTTTTGGCGGACTGGTAGCGGAGCGAAAGACCTTGCAATGACATTTTGTTTCCTCCCATAGCTTGATGAAAATATTATACCATGCAAATGAACGGAAATGTTAACAATCCGCAAATAAAACGCCGCGCCTGCGGGGCACTTTTTCTGTGCGCCCGTTTGCCCCTGTGTTGTGCAATTGCGGCAGGTTATTCTTGACAGAAAGGGGAATCCTCTTTATAATGTATCTGCGTCTGGTTTATTTGGAATGTGCGGTTTTTGCGGGTGTTTTGACGTGGATGCCGGCACTTAAACTGCGTTTGCGCAGTACCGCCGCTGCTGAAAAATCAAAAATAGGGAACGGAAGAACCGCGCATAAACCCTTACTGCGGGCATGTCCTGACCGGAATGGGAAGCTTTGCGGCGGCTTGATTGAAAAGCGCACCTCGATTGACGAAAGTAACAGACAAAATGACATAGGAAGGGGTAATACCATGAAAAAAATACGGCTCATGACGGATTCCGCCAGCGATATATCCTATGAGGACGAGCAAAGATACGCCATTTCCGTGATTCCGTTTCCCATCACGCTGGGGGATCAAACCTACATCAGCCGGGTGGATTTTAACAACGATCAGTTTTATGAATTGATGGCGCAATATGACGAGATTCCCAAGACCTCACAGATCACCGCCTTTCAATTCCAGGAGATTTATCTGCGGGAGGCCCAGGCCGGCGTGACGGATCTGGTGCTTGTGCTGATCAATTCCCAAGGCTCTTCCACCTACGGCAATTCATTGCAGGCCATTGAGCTGTTTTATGAGGAGTATCCCCAATACCGGGACAGCTTCCGTGTTCACAGCTTTGACGGTATGGGCTACAATGCCCTGTACGGCCGCCCTGTGGTGAATGCGGCGCGAATGCTGGAGGAGGGCGCGGACCTTGAGGAGGTTCTGCGCTATTTGGAGGAGATTCTTCCCAGGCGGCAGATTTATTTTGGCATTTATGATTTGAAATATGCCGCGAAATCCGGCCGGATTCCCAGCGCCGCGGCATTTGTGGGAACAAAGCTGAATTTGAAGCCGGTCATGAAAATTTTTGACTGCGCCATCACCACGGCGGCCAAATGCCGGGGGGAACGCAAGCTGGTGCAAAAGGTGGCGGAGATGAGCATCGCGGATATGGAGCCGGGAACGCCCTATGATCTCATTTACGGCAATGATGCAGACTGCCTGGAGGAGCTGCGGGTACTCATGGTGCAGCAGCTTGGCTATGAGCCGGAGGGCGCCTATCAGATCGGTGCCGCCGTCGCGGCCAATGCCGGGCCGAAAGTGGCCGGTGTCGCATTTACCAGGAAGCAAACGGACTAATACAAAGCGAAGATGCCGCGCCCTTTGGGTGCGGCATCTTCATTAAATATGCGTATAATTCGTTAGATTTATTCAAAGGACAGTATTCATGTGCAGATTATTCCAAGGCCAGATGGTTTTCTTCCAGCGCGGTGCGGATGGCAACGGCCAGAATGGGGGCGAAAATAATGGCAACGACAGCGTTGAAGGTGGTGGCGGGCAGCTTGCCGATCACGGTCACCAGGGCGGCATCGGCGGTCAGGCCCTGAACCAGCAACCCGTTATAGAAGTAGCTCTTTGCCAGATACAAAATGGCATAGGTCAGCGCGCCTGCGACGGTGGCAATAATGGACTTGACGTAGTTCCAGCGCTTCTTGCCGCTCCATGCTATGAGACCGGCGACCAGGCCGTATGCGCCCTTGAACAGGAAGGTGATCCATGCTTCGGGGATGTACAGCGGGTTGGTCATGTCGTAGATCGCGGAGCCGAGACCGGCCGCCAAACCGCCGAACCAAGGGCCAAGCAGGATGCCGGACAGGGCGCAGAAGATGTTGCCCAGGTGGAAGGATGTGGTGCCCGCGACTTCCAGAGGCAGGGTGATCCGCAGTGCCGAGCCTGCAACGGTCAGCGCGGCCAGCAACGCGGTGCGGACAAGTTTCTTAGTGGAGATGGTTTGTTTCTTTTCCATAATTGGTACCTCCCGAATCAGATTGAGGATATTATAGCGAAATCTGGCAATAAATATATAACCAAAAACATAATATAAAATAAGGCCAGCTATAGTGAATGGGTAAGAAAAAACGATGGATTTATAGAAAATTACTGAAATTTCCCAAAGGGTCTGTACAGAAATTGAAAATGATGTTACAATACACCACAGGAAACATAATATAAGTTTCGGAAAATTTGAAAGGGGATACTCAATATGAGACTGATTCGCGCCAAGGATTACAATGATGTCAGCCGCAAGGCCGCCAATATCATCGCAGCGCAGGTGCAGCTGAAGCCCGACTGCGTTCTGGGTCTGGCAACCGGCAGCAGCCCTGTTGGTACTTACAAGGAACTGATTGCGAAGTACGAGAGCGGCGATCTGGACTTCTCCCAGGTCAAGACCGTCAACCTGGACGAGTATGTGGGCCTGACCAAGGACCATGACCAGAGCTATGCTTATTTTATGCGCACAAACCTGTTTGACCATGTGAACATCGATCAGGCAAACTGCAACATTCCCAATGGCATGAACCCTGACGCGGCCGGCGAGTGTGCCCGCTATGACGCGGTCATCGATGCCTTTGGCGGCGCGGACCTGCAGCTGCTGGGCCTTGGCCCCAACGGGCACATCGGCTTCAATGAGCCCTGCGACCAGTTTGTCAAGGGGACCAACAAGGTGGAGCTGACCAAGTCCACCATCGATGCCAACGCCCGCTTCTTCGCCACCCGGGAGGATGTACCCACCCACGCCTATACCATGGGCATCGGCTCCATCATGAAGGCAAAGCGGGTCCTGCTGGTAGTCAACGGGGAAAACAAGGCACAGGCTGTGAAAGACTGCTTCTTTGGCCCCATCAAGCCCCAGGCTCCCGGCTCCATTCTGCAGCTGCATCCTGACTTTACCCTGGTTGCCGACGAGGCCGCCCTGTCTTTGGTGAAAGACCTGCTGTAAAAAAATTTCATCCCGGAGTGCGCGGCACTCCGGGATTTTTTGTATATCCTGATAGAAATTGGGCATCCTTTCCATAGAAAGGGGATGCCATTTATGGAATTTATTCATTCTGAAACCAGAAAAAACCTGGTTCGATCCTTTGCCGGAGAATCCCAGGCGCGAACCAGATATACCATCTATGCCCAGGTGGCCCGGGAGGAAAACTGCGAGTGGATCGCCCGGGTCTTTGAGGAAACCGCCGCCAACGAGGCCGTCCACGCCGAGGAATTCCTGGAAATGCTCCAGGAGCTGGGGGGCTGTGCCGAAAATATTGAAGTAGATGCGGGCTATCCCTTCCAGCTGGGAACCACGGCGGAGAACCTGGGCTTTGCCGCCGACGGGGAAAAGGACGAGCACGACAACGCCTATCCCGCCTTTGCGGAGGCAGCCCGCCGGGAGGGCTTCAAGGACGCAGCCCGCCTGTGGATGCAGATCGCCCGGATCGAGGGGCTCCACCACAACCAGTTCAAGACCCTGGAGGAGCAGCTGATCAAGGGCGAGCTGACGGAGAAGGCCGAGCCCATTCTTTGGCGCTGTCTGAACTGCGGCTACACCTACGAGGGCATCCGGGCCTGTGACCCCTGTCCCGTGTGCGGTAAGAGCGCCGGCTGGCAGGAGGGCGACCTGGACCGCAAGCAGCTGATGGAAAAGTAAAAATTAGCGCAAAATGTAAAATGCAAAGTGAAAGCCGGATGGAGCGGTCATGATGCATTTTACATTTTTGCGTTTCCGGCGGACATAACTTTCGAAACTTCTTATTTACAGAAGCTGGCAGGATGTGCTATGATAGGAGGAAAGATTATGTGATACAGAGGTTTATGCAATGAATTACATCGTATTGGATATGGAATGGAACCAGCCCTGGCCCGGATCGCCTTCGTCCAAAAAGGTGCTGCCGGTTCAGATTCGCGGCGAGATCATCCAGATCGGCGCCGTCCGGGTCACCGAAGAAAAAGAAGTGGCGGATGAATTTCAGATCATGGTAAAGCCCAAATATTACCGCCACCTGAACCGCCGGGTCAGCAAGCTCACGGGCATCAAGGAGACCCGGCTCCGGGAGGAGGGGGTACCTTTCCCGGAGGCCATCGCGCAGTTCCGGGAATGGTGCGGGGAGGATATCGTATTTTTGACCTGGGGCTTTGACGATATCGGCATCCTGCGGGAAAATTTGCAGCTTCATGGCCTAAATACGGATTTTACGGAAAAGTGGTACAATGCCCAGATGATCTTCAACGCCCAGACCGACGGCTCCACCTCCCAGAAGGCTCTGAAAACCGCCATGGAGACCTTCGGCATCGAAGCCTCCCGTCCCGCCCACGACGCCCTGGGGGACGCCTACCACACCGCCCTGATCTGTGCCCGCCTGGACCTGAAACGGGGCGCGGCAGAGTATGACGAGGCCCTGAAAAACCATGAAAACGGGTTCCATGGGGCGGAGCTTCCCGGCTGCATCGCCCGGAAGGTGTTCTACGATTTTGCCGACAAGCGGACAGCGTTGAGCGCCATGTCCGGGGAGGAAAACCTGTGCCCCATCTGCGGCGCCCGCATGCTGGGGTCCCGGTGGTTTGCCCAGCCAGGCCACCGGTATATGGACCTGGCGGCCTGCCCGGAGCACGGAAAATTCTTGATCCGGGTGCGGCTTTCCCAGCAGCCGGACGGACGGGTGCGGGTCAGCCGCCTGACCTATGAGGCCACCTCCGAAGCCGCCGAGGCCTACGCCCGCCGGGCGGAGAAGGCCGACCCGGAGGAAAACAGCCGCCCCCGCCGCCGCAGAAGAAGAGGCGGCTCTCCCCGGGCGGAAGCGCCAAAAGAATAGGCGATAACCGCTCCAAACCGGGATTTGGAGCGGTTTTTTGACCGGACAATCTGTGTCTACCGGGAAATTCCAGTCCGGTGTCCTGGTTTTTCCGGCCCGGAAGTGATAGGATGGCTCTTGGAAAGGAGGTGCGCGGTATGGACCAACGAAAGATAGGCGTATTTTTGAAGACCCTGCGAAAGGAAAAAAACATCACGCAGGAACAGCTGGCGGAAAAAATGGGGGTGTCCAACCGGAGCGTTTCCCGCTGGGAAACGGGGGCGAACCTGCCGGATCTGGACATTCTCATGCAGCTGGCGGATTACTACAGCGTGGAACTGCGGGAAATTTTGGACGGAGAAAGGAGAACGCAAAATATGGACCCGGAAATGGAAGAAACGGTTTTGAAGGTAGCGGATTACAGCAATCAGGAGAAGCTGCGGCTGACCAGGAGGCTGCACTGGCTTTTCCTGGCGGCCATCGGTGCCCTAATGTTGGCGTTTCTTGTCAGCTTTTGGGAGCTGACGGGCCCGTTCTTTGATTTTTTGAGCGGCATGGGCCAGGGCGTGGCCCTGGGCATGCTGATCGTGGGTGCCCTGTTTACCAGCCGGTACGGAGCAAAGATCCGAAACTTCAAACGGCGGCTCTTGGGGAAAGGGGAATTGAAAATTGACAATTGATAATTGAGAATTGACAATTGTGGTGTCCCCTTCGGGGACGGATCCGAATAAAGGCCGGGAAGAGGCAGACTGCCCTTCCCGGCGCTTTTTTGTCAAAAAAACAGTCTGACCGTCAGCGACGCCATGAAGAAGCCCACGAAGTCGGCAAACAGAGCGGCGGGGATGGTATAGCGGGTTTTGCGGATCCCTGCCGCGCCGAAATAGACGCTGATGGTGTAAAAGGTGGTCTCCGTGGACCCCAGCATGACGGCGGCGGTTCGCCCCACCAGGGAGTCCACCCCATATTCCGCCATCAGCTCCGCCCCCACCGCCAGGGCAGCGCTGCCACTGATGGGGCGGACCAGCACCAGCATGGCGGTTTCCGGCGGGATGCCCAGGCAGGAAAACACTGGGGCGAGAATGCCGCTCAGCAGTTCCATGGCCCCGGAGGAACGTAGCATATGTACGGCAGTCAGCAGCAGGATCAGGGTTGGTAGGATGGAAAGAAGCAGCTTTAATCCCTCCGAAGCACCCTGGAGCATGATATCATAGGCATTCTCCTTTTTTCGCAGGGCCAGGGCGGCCGTCAGGAACAGGAGCAGGGGAACGATGTAGTCCGTCATCTGCGCCATACCTTTCCCAGCAGCCATGCGGCCGTTACCCCCAATCCCGCCGAAAGCAGACTGGTGATCCACACGGCCGGGAGAATGTCGAAGGGGGTGGCGCAGCCCAGGGAACTGCGGATTGCCGCGACATTGGCGGGGATCAGCTGAATGGAGGCGGTGTTCAGCACGATGAGCCTGCACAGCTCGTCCGTCGCGGCATCGCCCTGCTTCAGACGCTGCGCGGCCCGGATGCCCATAGGCGTAGCGGCGTTTCCCAGTCCCAGAAAATTGGCGCAGATGTTTGCGCTCAGATCCCTGGCCAGAGCGGGGTTTTTCTTCGTGGACGGGAACAGCCTGTGGAGCAAAGGCCGCATCAGCCGGGAAAGCCCGTCTGCTACACCGGTTGCTTCCATCAGCCTGCCGACGCCTGTCCACAGGCAGATGGCTCCGGCCATGGAAACGGCCACCGTGACCCCCGCCTGCGCCCCCTGAAGGGCCGCCCTGGCCAGGGCGGCGCCGCTGCCGGAAGCAAAAGAACAGAGAATGCTGGCCAGCACAATGCCCGTCCATATCCAGCTCATCACCATGTGCATCCCTCCTCTGGTGTACAATATGCTGTTATTACCGGAAAATGTATGGGTATTTTCAACAAAATACGAGCATTTTTTCAAAAAGTATTTGACTATTGCGTTCAAAGTTATTATAATAATAAAATAAATAAGTCGTTACAGTATTCCTGTAACGGGAGAATATGACTGGAAGGAGCTGGCTGCATGAAATCTACGGGGATTATTCGGAAGGTAGACGACCTGGGCAGGATCGTGCTGCCCATCGAACTGCGCCGTACGCTGGATATTGCGGAACGGGACGAACTGGAAATTTACATGGAGAATGACCGGATCATCTTGCAGAAGTTTGAACCGGCATGCGTTTTCTGTGGTTCTTCCCGGGGGCTTATTGCTTACCGTCAGAAAAACGTGTGTCAGGAATGCGTCAGAAAAATGGCAGAATATTAAAAATGGCCCTGAATGACCAATGTCATTCAGGGTCTTTTAATGCAATCGTATAGACGGCGTTTTTGGGGAGGTCAAGCTCTTTGGCGGTCTGCTTGACCGCGTCCTTGCGGCTCAGGCCCTCCGCAATCAGCTGGCTGACACGCAGGGCGGCGTCAGTCTCCGGGATGGTCTCCTTTTCCCCTTCGGGGGCGCCTGCCACGATCAGGACGAATTCTCCCCTGGGAGGCGTTTCGGCATAGCGCTTTGCCGCTTCGCCCAAGGTGGTGCGGACCACTTCCTCGTGAAGCTTGGTCAGCTCCCGGCAAAGGCTGATGGGGCGTTCTGCGCCAAAGGCGTCCCGCAGGTCCTCCAAAGTGGCCGCCAGCTTGTGGGGGGCCTCGTAGAAGATCATGGTGCGCCGTTCCGCTTTCAGGGATTCCAGGTGCTCCCGCCGGCTTTTCTTCGCCGTGGACAGAAATCCCTCGAAGCAGAACCGCCCCGTGGCCTGGCCGGAAATGCTCAGAGCCGTAATGGCGGCGCAGGGGCCGGGAATGGCGCAGACGGTGATGCCCGCCTGGGCGCATTGCCTGACCAGATCCTCGCCGGGATCGGAAATGGCGGGGCTTCCCGCGTCGGATACCAGCGCGCAGGTCTCGCCGGCCAGGATGCGTTCCACGATTTGATCGCCCTTGAAGGTCTTGTTATGCTCGTAGTAGCTGACAAGGCTTTTTTTGATGCCAAGATGGTTCAGAAGCTTCAGGGTTACCCGGGTATCCTCCGCGGCGATGAAGTCCGCGTTTTCCAGGGTTTCCCGGCATCGGATGGAGATATCCCCCAGGTTGCCGATGGGGGTGGGGACGAGGTAAAGTGTTCCAGGCATAGTGAGCCTCCTGTAGACAGTGTGGAGTTAGGAGTGAGGAGTTAGGAGTGAAAAGATGCGCTTTTGTCAATTGAGTGGTTATAATTTTCCATTTTCAATTCTCAATTTTCCATTTTTCCAAGTGGTAGACGCTTTGGAAATACGGTGTGGGGGTTCCGTCGGAGTTGTACAGTACGAATTCTTCCCATACAAGGCCCGGCTTCGCGCCCTTGCGGAACTGCAAAAGGATCAGGTTGACGGGAGCGCCCTCTCTGTGCCGCAGAAGGCACAGCCGCTTGGCCTCCAGGCCGGCTTCCGCGCCCCGGGCGATCAGCTCAGCCAGCCGTTCCGGGCGGTGGACCAGGAAAAAGTCCCCGCCGAATTTCAGCGCCCAGCCTGCCGCCTGAAACAGCTCCGCCGGAGAGCAGGTGTCCTCCCGCCGTGCCAGGGGCGTGGCATTACTGGCGGGACCGCCGGAAAAATAGGGGGGATTGGAAATGCAGCAGCTGTAGCTGCCGGGAGAAAACTTCTCAGATACCGACCGCAGGTCGGCGCATATACTTTCCATGCGGGCCGAAAGTCCGTTGCGGCGGATGTTGCCGAGAGCTGCCGCATGGGCGTTCTCATCCAGCTCGATGCCCGTAACGGTGCAGTCCGGGTCCTTGGCACACAGCAGCAGCCCCAGTGTCCCGCAGCCGGAACCCAGATCCAGAACATGGGCCTGTTTTGGCAGTCTGGCAAAATGGCTGAGTACCATGGAGTCGGTGCTTAAGGGGAATGCCCCCTGGGGAAGCCCCAGAATAAAGCCGTTGGAAAGGGATTCCACTGGTATCACCACCTGGATAGGATGAGCGTATTATACAATAAAAAATTGGCCTGCGCAAGCGCTGCGCAGGCCAATCTCGGGTTTTGAAGAAAATTAGCCTTCCTCGATAGCTTCGGCGGGGCACTGATCAGCGCAGGAACCGCAGGAGACGCAGATATCGGGATTGATCTCGTACTTGCCGTCGCCCTCGGAAATCGCTTCGACGGGGCACTGGTCGGCACAGGAGCCGCAAGCGACACAAGCGTCAGTAATGTTGTAAGCCATGGTATTACCTCCATAAATCTTGTATGTTTTGCACGTTAGGTATGTAACGTACCTCCATTGTAGCATGTATTTCGGAAATTGCAATTCCTTTTTCAAAAATTTTTGAATAATTTTTTTCGCCCTTGGCGATGCTTTTCCGGAAAAAGAAAGTACTTTTGAAGTTAACTTTGGCTAACCAGGAGGGATAATTTGCGTTACCATATGCTAACTGCCGACCTGATCCAAAGAGCCGGGAAGATGGCCAAAACCATGGGCCACAGTTATGTTGGCTCGGTGCATCTGCTGCTGGTGATGGCCCGGGAACCGGGTATCACCGGGCAGCTTCTGCGGCTGCTGGGGGTCGACCCGGATATGACGGAGGCCATGGCCCAGCTGCTCTACGGCGCCGGGACGCCGGACCTTCCGCTGCCCCAGGGACTGACCGGAGAGGCCAGGGGAATCCTGCACAGCGCCGCCCAGGAGGCGAAGCAGCAGAACAGCCGGGAGATCCAGCCATACCATTTGCTTTTGGCCATGGCCCGGCGGGAAAATTCGGCGGCGGGAGAACTTCTGCGGCTGAACGGTGTCAGCGCGGATGCGCTGTTTACCCATACGGTGGATTATTTGCGTTGGGAGCAGGCTGCTCCCGTGAAAGGAAAGAAGGAGGCGGTCACTACGAAGCTTTTGGAACAATTCAGTGAGGATCTTATTGCCAAAGCATCCACAATGGAGCCGGTCATCGGACGGGAGAAGGAGATCGACACGGTTATCGGTATTCTATGCCGGAAAAATAAGAATAACCCCGCCCTGGTGGGAGAACCGGGGGTGGGCAAAACGGCCATTGCTGAGGGGCTTGCCCAGCGGATGGCCATGGGCAACGTGCCGCCCCAGCTGAAAGACAAACGGCTGGTGAGCTTGAATATGGCGAGCCTGGTGGCGGGCACGAAGTACCGGGGAGAATTTGAGGAGCGGCTGCGGGATGTACTGTCGGAGATCCGGCGCAGCGGGGACGTAATTTTGTTTGTGGATGAAATGCACACCATCGTCGGCGCTGGCGCGGCGGAGGGAGCCATTGACGCGGCAAATATCTTTAAGCCGGCTTTGGGCCGGGGTGAGCTGCAGATGCTGGGGGCCACCACCCGGGAGGAGTACCGCAAATATATTGAAAAGGATGCCGCTCTGGAACGCCGGTTCCGTCCGGTGGCGGTGGAGGAGCCTTCCGAGGATGCAGTGCTTGCCATCCTTCGGGCGCTGAAACCGGGCCTGGAACGGCACCACCATCTGCGGATCACCGAGGAAGCGCTAAAGGAGTCGGTGCGGTTGTCGGTACGCTATCTGCCTGACCTGTATCTGCCCGATAAGGCCATCGATTTGCTGGACGAGGGCGCTGCCCGGGCGAGGATGGAGGAAATGCAGAATTCCCGGGGCGGTGCCGTTCGGAAGGAATTGGAACAGGAGCTGCAGGGCGCGGTACGGGAGCGGAAATTTGAAAAGGCCGCGGAGCTGCGGGACAAAATGCAGCATCTTTCCAAGCCTGCGGAGAACCGCCGGAGCCGCAGCGTAACGGCGGCGGACATTGCCTGGGTGGTTTCCGCCAGAACGGGCATTCCCGTGGGCCGGCTGACAGCCGGCGAGCGGGAGCGGCTGCTTTCTTTGGAAGGGCTGCTGTCCAGCCAGGTTGTGGGACAGGAAAAAGCCGTCAGCGCCGTGGCGGAAGCGGTTCGCCGGGGATATTCCGGCATCCGGGACGCGAACCGTCCCATTGCGTGCCTGCTGTTCACAGGCCCCACAGGCGTAGGCAAAACGGAGCTTTGCCGGGCCTTGGCGGAGGAGGTCTACGGCAGCCGGGAAGCCATGATCCGCCTGGACATGACGGAATATATGGAAAAGCAGTCCGTTTCCCGGCTGATCGGCGCGCCTCCCGGCTATGTGGGCTACGAGGAAGGCGGCAAGCTGACGGAGGCGGTGCGCCGCCGCCCGTATTGCCTGGTGCTGCTGGACGAACTGGAAAAGGCCCACCCGGATGTGCTGGGCATTCTGCTGCAGATCATGGAAGAGGGAGTCCTGACGGATTCCACCGGCCGGCGGGTCAGCTTCAAGAACGCCATTGTTGTCATGACCTCCAATGTGGGCGGACAGCTCCGGGGGGAAGGCCTGGGCTTCTGCGCCGTTGGAAAGGACGCGGAGATGGGGGATGCCCTGCGGCAGGCCTTTTCCCCGGAATTCCTGGGACGCCTGGATCAGACGGTGCGCTTTGAGGAGCTGGGCAAAGGGGCCATGGAGGCCATTGCCGGAAAATATCTTTATCAGCTTCAGGAGCGGACCCAAGCACTGGGGACCCAGCTTCAATATCCCCAGGAACTGACTGCCTTCCTGCTGGGAAAGTGTCCGGGGAAGGACGGCGCCAGGCAGCTGCGCCGCTTGGTGCAAACTGAAGTGGAAGGGCCGCTGGCAAGCTTCCTGCTGCGCTGCTCCCGCAAGCCCAGCCGGGTTAAACTGCGGCTGGAGGAGGGAAATATTTCCTTTTGTTCGTAATTTTATAGAACGGATGTGCGAAAATATCCGGTTTTTCGGCGGAAAACGAAAAATCCACAAGAAAAAGATTGATTTTTCGCGGCAATGGTAGTATACTGTCCGTAAATGGAGTAAAAGGGTAGTTAAGTGGAGCAAAAGGGAATGGAGGTGAGCACATGATCGGAAAATATCCTGCCAAGCTGGACGAGAAGAGCCGTCTTTTCGTTCCTTCCAAGCTGCGCGGGGAGCTGGGGGAAGCCTTTTTCGTCACCCTGGGTGTCAACTGCGGTCATCGCTGCCTCACCATCTATACCGCCGGGGAATGGCAGAAGCTCTCCGAAAACTATAACGCTTTGAGCATTTCCCAGCGGGCCGGCGCCACCAGCCTGATTTTCATGAACGCGGCGGAGTGCACGCCCGACAAGCAGTTCCGCTTTGGGCTGACGCCTTTCCTGCTGAGTTATGCGGGCATTGACCGGGAGGTCATGATCGTCGGCCGTGCCGGCCAGGCGGAGATCTGGTCCGCCAAGGAATTTGAAGCCTTCGAAGCGGAGAACCTGACCCCCGAAAAGCTGCTGGCATCCCTGGAGGCAATCGGGCTATGAGGGAATTTCACCATGTTTCCGTGCTGCTGGAGGAATGTATCGAAGGGTTGAATATCAAACCCGATGGAATCTATGTGGACGGCACCCTGGGAGGGGCCGGCCATTCCAGCCGTATCGCGGCAAAGCTGACGACCGGCCGGCTGGTCGGTATCGACCGGGATCCCGTTGCGCTGGACGCCGCGAGGAAGCGGCTGCAGCCTTATTTGGAGCGTGTAGACCTGGTACACGCCAATTTCAGCCAGATGGATAATGCTCTTGATGAGTTGGGCATTGACTGCGTGGACGGCATTTTGCTGGACCTGGGCGTCTCCTCCCCCCAGTTGGATGACGGGGAGCGGGGCTTTTCCTATATGGTGGACGCACCATTGGATATGCGCATGAACCGAGCGGACGCCCAGGACGCCCACGTTATCGTCAACAGCTGGTCTTATGAGGAGCTGAAAAGAATTTTGTATGAATACGGCGAAGAGCGCTATGCGCCCCAGATCGCCGCAGCCATTTGCCGCCGCAGGGAGGTATCGCCCATTGAAACCACCCTGGAGCTGGCGGATATCATCCGCGGTGCCATGCCCGCTTCCGCCCTGCGGGAGAAGCAGCACCCTGCCAAGCGCAGCTTCCAGGCCATCCGCATCGCTGTAAATGACGAGCTGAACGACCTGTCCAAGGTCATGGAGGCCGCCATCCCCCGGCTGAACAGGGGGGGGCGCCTTGCGGTGATCACCTTCCATTCCCTGGAGGACCGCATTGTAAAGAACGCTATGGCAAGTGCCGCCAAGGGCTGCACCTGCCCGCCAAGTTTCCCGGTCTGCGTCTGCGGGAAGAAGCCCCAGGTAAAACTCATCACCCGAAAGCCCATCGTTTCCGGGGAGACTGAGCTGGAGCGCAACCCCAGAGCCAGAAGCGCCAAGCTGCGGATCTGTGAGAAACTATAAACCCGCCCAGAGGGGAGAACACCATGATCCAGAAACCAGAGATTCAATATGTCGGCCAGTTCTATATCTACGGCAGTGAAGCCCAGAAGCTGGAAGTCAAAAAGGAACGAAAAAAGGCCAAGACCCGCCTGCCCCTGGCGCGGCTGGAAAAAATTGAGAAAATATATGTGGATCCCGTGGCGCTGGTGAGTATTGCAGTGGCGGTGGTGATGCTGGTAGTCATGGCCGTTGGCATGCTGCAGCTCCGGGACGACTGGGCCGAATATGAAGCCATGTCCGGCTATGTTTCCCGGCTGAGGCAGGAAAACGCCCAGCTGAGCCGGGACTACCGGGAAAGCTTCGACCTGGAGGAGATCAGAGCCCAGGCCCTGGGTCTGGGGCTGGTCCCCGAAAGCGAGGTAACCAGCTTTTCCGTCACCGTGACGGTTCCCGAGCCGGAGCCGGAACGCACCTGGATCGATGACCTGATCTGGTTTTGGGAAGGACTTTTTGCATAAACGGCCCCGCGCCCCATACAATTAAGATAACAGCTGCAATGGGCGGCGAGGGATTCCCTTGCTGCCCATTGATGCCATATGTCTTAAGAAAGGCCGGTGCCTATGGGGAAAAAGCCAAAGGAAAAGCGAAGCTATGACCGCCTGCGCCTGAACAGCGGGCATCACAGGAGAATTCTGCTGGTTTCGGTGCTGCTGGGACTGCTGGCATTTGTGCCGGTGGGAGTGCGGCTGTATGCGCTGATGATCGAAAGCTACGATTACTATGCGGGGCTTGCCCTTCGCAATCAGACCCGCACCACCACGGTGACAGCCAACCGGGGCGATATTTATGACCGCAACATGAACATTCTGGCGACCTCCGTCAGCGTGGAGAATGTCTATTTAGACCCTCACGAACTCAAGCAGTCCAAAGCCAATATCCCGGAGATTTCCGCGTTTCTGGGAGAGCTTCTGGAGAAGGACCCGGACTGGATCGCGGAACAGGCCGCGGACACCACCAAGCGCTACAAGCAGGTGGGCGCCCGCGTCGATGAAGAAACCGCCGCAAAGATTCGCGCATACATCAACGAAAAGGATGTCTCCGGCATCCACCTGGAGCCTACCGCCCAGCGGGTCTATCCCTTTGCCTCTTTGGCCGCCCAGGTCATCGGCTTTACCAACGCGGGGGGCGATGGCTCCGAGGGGGTGGAAGCCGCCTATGACAGCTTCCTGACCGGCAGCGCCGGGAAAGTCATCACCACCAAGGGCAACAACGAAATGGATATGCCCTTTTCCTATGAGAATTACATCTCCTCCCGCCAGGGGGACAGCGTTATCCTGACGCTGGACACCACCATTCAGGCCTGTCTGGAAAAGCAGATGGAAGCGGCCATGGCCCGCTATGATGTGCAAAATGGCGCTTTTGGCCTGGTTATGAACTGCAAAACCGGGGAAATTCTGGCCATGGCGACCTTGGGCAGCTATGACCCCAACAATTGCCTGGAATTGGCGGACACCGGTGCGGCGGATCAGGTGGAGCAGCTGCGGCTTGCGTATCTTGCGCAGAGCGAGGGCAGTGAAGCCTATGAAGCGGGAAAGAAGGCCTATGAGGAGGCGCTCTCCGCCGCCCGGCTGAAGCAGTGGCGCAACCGGGTCCTCTCCGACGGCTATGAGCCTGGGTCCACCTTTAAGGTGCTGACCATGGCGGCGGCCCTGGACTGCGGCGCCATCGACCTGAATACCTCCTTCCACTGCTCCGGCGCGGAGCAGATTCCGGGCCGTTCCCAGCTGCTGCATTGCTGGCGCTCCGCCGGACACGGTGCGGAGCAGACGCCCCAGGCTCTGCAAAATTCCTGCAACATTGCCTTTGCCCATATCGCCCTGAAGCTTGGGGGAGCGCGGTTTTATGAATATATCGAAAAATTCGGAATTCTGGAAAAGACGGGCATCGACCTGGCCGGGGAAAGCAAGGGTGTGTTTTTTGACAAGGCGCTGGTCACCAACACGGATAAATGGGGCACCGCCTCCCTGACCTCCGGTTCCTTCGGCCAGACCTTTAAGATTACGCCTCTGCAGCTGGTGCGGGCCATTTCTTCGGTGGTCAACGGCGGCAATCTGCTGGAGCCATACATCGTTTCCGAAATCGTGGATGCCGACGGCAATACTGTCATGAAGGCGGAGCCTACTGTGGTCCGCCAGACCATCAGCAAGGAGACTTCTGACACCATGCGCACCCTGATCCGCTCCGTGGTCACGGAGGGAACGGCCAAAAACGCCAATGTGGCGGGCTTTTCCATCGGCGGCAAGACGGGCACCAGTGAGAAGATCGACGTTTTCGACGAAAACGGCCAGCGGGTCCAGGATAAAATCGTCTCCTTCGTGGGCATCGCGCCTATGGAGGACCCGGAATACATTGTCTTGGTGGCGCTGGATACTCCCTCACGGGAAACGGGGATCTACATCTCCGGCGGCGTCATGGCGGCGCCCACCGTCGGCGCGGTGATGGCGGACATCCTGCCTTACTTAGGCGTGGAGCGCACCTTCTCGGAAACCGACATTGCCGGCCAGGAAATCGTCATGGAGGATTTGACCGGCTTGACAGCGGCGGATGCAGAGCGTAAACTAAAAGGCATCCAGTTGACGGCAAAGTTCTCCGGGACCGGGGAAACGGTCACGGGCCAGATTCCGGCGGCGGGACAGACCGTTCCCGGTGGCAGCGAGGTGCTGGTATACCTGGGACAGGAGCCGGAGCAAAGAAGCGTCGTTGTCCCCGACTTCACGGGTATGAACCGCCAGCAGGCCAGTGACACGGCCGGGGCGCTGGGGTTGTACATCCTGGTGAAGGGGAATGATGAAATTTCCGCCGCCGTCACCGTCACCGCCCAAAGCGAGGCGAAGGATACCCAGGTCCCCGTGGGGACCACCATTACCCTGGAATTTACGGATACGGCGGCACGGGATTGATGCGCGCCAGGAGGAATACCTATGAAATTAAAGGAGCTTTTACGGAATGTTCAGGTGCTGGAATGCACCGCAGACCTTGACCTGGACGTCAACAGCGTATATTATGATTCCCGGAAGGTGACGGAAGGGAGCCTGTTTGTGGCGGTCTCCGGCTTTGCCACCGATGGGAACCGCTTTATCCCTATGGCGCTGGACAAGGGCGCGGCGGCGGTGGTCACCGCCAAAAGACCGGAGGGGGATGTCCCCTATGTGCTGGTGGCATCTGACCGCCTGGCTCTGGCGCTCATTGGCTGCAATTTCTACGGCCATCCCGCGAAGGCTATGACCATGATCGGCGTCACCGGCACCAACGGCAAGACCTCCGTCACGCTGCTGCTGAAGCAGGTGTTGGAAAAGTGCCTGGGGGCAAAGGTGGGGCTCATCGGCACCATGGCAAATATGGTGGGCCAGGAGGTGATCCCCACCGAGCGCACGACCCCGGAAAGCTTTGAACTGCAGGGGCTGTTCGCGAAAATGCGGGACGCGAGCTGCACCCATGTGGTCATGGAGGTCTCCAGCCATGCGGTGGCCCTGGAACGCATCGGAGGCATCCACTTTGATGCTGCCGCCTTTACCAACCTGACGGAGGACCATCTGGACTTCCACAAAACCATGGACGCTTATTGCGATGCCAAGGCGGAGCTGTTCCGGCGCTGCAGCAGGGCCGTTATCAATACCGACGACGGCTATGCGGACAGAATCCTGGCGGCCGCGGCCTGCCCGGTCCTGACCACCGCCATAGCGGGCATGGCGGACATCCGGGCGGAGAATCTGGAGTTGCTCTCTGAGGGCGTCCGGTTTACCGCCGTTTCCGGGGAGGAAAGGGCAGCGGTAAGCCTGCCCATTCCTGGCAGATTCACCGTATACAACGCCCTGACGGTCATCGGCCTGGCAAGGCAGCTGGGAATTTCCCTGCCGGACTGCGCTGCCGCCCTGGCCCAGGCCCATGGGGTCAAGGGCCGGGTGGAGGTGGTTCCCACACCGGGAATGCCCTATTCCGTGCTGATTGACTATGCCCATACTCCCGACGGCCTGGAAAATGTGCTCAGCTCCGTCAAGACGTTCTGTAAGGGCCGGGTCATTGGGGTGTTCGGCTGCGGCGGCGACCGGGACCCCATGAAGCGCCCCATTATGGGGCAGATCGGCGTGAAGCTTTCCGATTTCGCCGTGATCACCTCCGACAATCCCCGCACCGAAAATCCCATGGCCATTATAGAAGATATCCTGAAAGGGGTAAAAAAGGAATACGGGGAATATATTGTTATGGAAGACCGCCGCGCTGCCATCAGATATGCTATGGACATTGCGAAAAAAAATGATATAATTGTACTTGCAGGAAAGGGCCATGAGACCTATCAGGACATCGGCGGTCAAAAGCATCATCTGGATGAACGGGAAGAAGTCGCAGCCCACTTGCTGGAATTGAGGAATCAAAATGGCTAATATTACCCTACAACAGGCCGCCCGGTGGTGCGGCGGCACGGTGGAAGACAAGTATGCCGGCGTTACCTTTTTCGGCGCCAACAATGACACACGGGTTTTGCAGCCGGGACAGCTGTTCATTGTGCTGCAGGGCGCCCGGGATGGACATGATTTTATCCCGGCGGCCATGGAAAAGGGGGCTGCCGCTGTGCTGTGCAGCCGCAAGGTGGGGGACTATCCCGCCATTTATGTGGACGACCCCCGCAAGGCCCTGGGAGACATTGCCCGGGAGGAGCTTAGGCGCATCGGCGCCAAGGTGGTGGCGGTCACCGGCTCCGTTGGAAAAAGCACCACCAAGGAAATGATCGTTTCCGCGCTGGAAGGCACGTTCAAGGTCAGCAAAACCCCGGCGAACCACAACAATGACATCGGCATGCCCATGGCGATTCTGGGAATGCCCCTGGATACGGAAGTGGCCGTGCTGGAAATGGGCATGAACCATTTCGGGGAAATTGCCTACCTTTCCAACATTGCCCATCCGGATGTGGCGGTTATCATCAACATCGGCACCATGCACATGGAATTTCTTGGCTCTCAGGAAGGAATCCGCATGGCGAAGATGGAGATTGTAGAGGGCATGAGCCCCAAGGGGCTGCTGCTGCTCAATGGCGATGATACCCTGCTGCGCTACCTGGACAGGGAGCCCAGACAGCGGATTACATACTTCGGCCGGTCCGAGGGCTGTGATGTCCGGGGGCTTGATGTGAAGCAGGATGGGGATACCCTGCGCTTCCGGGTGGAAGCCGGGCGGCTGTCCATTCCGGTGGAGCTGGCCCTGGAAGGAGAGCACTATGTCAATGATGCCCTGGCCGCTGTAGCTGTGGCACTGAAGCTGGTGGTCCCCTCCGAGCGGATCGGGGAAAGCCTATCGCATTTCCGAAATATGTCCGGCCGCCAGGAAATTTTTAAGGCCGGAGCGTATACCATTATCAAGGACTGCTACAACGCAGGCCCTGAATCCATGGCGGCGGCGCTGAACGTGCTGGGCAACAAGCCCGGGCGGCGCATTGCCGTGCTGGGGGATATGCTGGAGCTGGGGGACTGCGCCCAGGCGGAGCACTATAAGATCGGCCGTATCGCGGCGGAAAAAGCGGATCTGGTCTTTGCCTATGGCCCCCATGCCGCCCGGGTGAAGGACGGTACCATCACCGGCGGAATGCCGGAAAGCAGGGGCAGGGCCTTCCTGGACCGGGATGAGCTGCTGACGGCGCTGAGGCGGGCGGTAAAGCCCGGGGATGTGCTGCTGTTCAAGGCCAGCCGGGGCATGCACTTAGAACAGGTGCTGGATGCGTTCCTGAAGGAAGAGAAATAACGGAGGATGCGATCATGACGAGAATTTTGATTACAGGCGTCGTTGCCTGTGTGCTTTCCGGGTGTCTGGGGCGTCTGCTGCTGCCGGTACTGCGGGCACTGAAGGCAGGCCAGTCCATTCGGGAGATCGGCCCCACCTGGCACAACTATAAAAGCGGCACGCCCATGATGGGCGGCCTGATGTTCATCATCGCGGCCATCCTCTGCCTGCTGGGGAATCTTCCTTCCATGGAGGATTACACCGTGTTTTATGTGCTGGTGTTGGCCCTCTGCTTTGGCTTTATCGGCTTTTTGGATGATTTTACCAAAATCCGATACCACCGCAATCTGGGCCTTACCTCCCTGCAGAAGGCCATGCTCCAAATGGCGGTGTCCGCCGTGTTCCTGTATGCCATGTATAAAAGCGGAAGCATGGATACCCACCTGTATATCCCATTTTTCAATGTCAGCTATGACCTGCATCCCATTGTGTACATTTTCTTTGCCATGTTTGTCATGGTGGGCTGTGTCAACTCCGTGAACCTGACGGACGGCGTGGATGGCCTGAGCAGCTCCGTGACATTGCCGGTGATGGTGTTCTTTACCGCCGCGTCCGCGGCGCTGGGCCGGTATGATTTGGCGCTGCTGCCCGCTTCTTTGGTGGGCGGACTGATCGCCTACCTGTTCTATAATTGGCACCCGGCCAAGGTGTTCATGGGGGATACCGGCTCGCTGTTCTTGGGAGGGGTGGTCTGCACCATGGCCTTTGCCCTGGAAATGCCCCTGATTTTGATTTTCGTGGGCTTTGTGTATATCTGCGAGACCATGTCCGACATTTTGCAGGTGGGTTATTTTAAGCTGACCCATGGCAAGCGCCTGTTCAAAATGGCCCCCATCCACCATCATTTTGAGATGTGCGGCTGGAAGGAAGAGAAAATCGTACTGAGCTTCGCGGCGGTGTCCGCCATTATGTGTATTCTTGCCTGGTTCGGCATTTCCGGACTGGTGAGCTAGGATCGCTTGTATCCCTCACGCCTAACCAGTATCGAAAGGAGCTTCTTATGGCAGCGGAGCGTGACCTCCATGCCAAAGAGAACCGCCGCTTCCGCACCCTGCGGGCGGGGGAAAGTGTTGATTATCCCTTTTTGTTTCTGGTGCTTCTGCTGCTCACCGTGGGACTGGCCATGCTCTATTCTGCCAGCTACGCCCAGAGCGAATATGACACCAGCTATGAAATTTCTACCAAATATCTGCAAAAGCAGGCGGTCTGCGCCGCCATCGGCCTGGTTGCCATGTACTTTTTCAGCCGAATCCCGGTATCCCTTTGGCACAAATTCGCCTGGCTGCTGTATGGCGTCAGCATCGTGCTTCTGCTGTCCGTGCTGGTCATCGGCGAGGAGGTCAACGGCGCAAGGCGCTGGATCAACCTGGCCGGCATCCAGTTCCAGCCCTCCGAGATCGCGAAATTCACCATGATCGTTTTGTTTGCCCGCCTTACCCGCCTTTTCGGGCAGGAGGCGAAGCAATTCCGCTACGGCGTGATGGGCTTCGGCATGGCATTGATGGGGATTTTGGTGCCCCTGGCGCTGGAAAAGCACCTGTCCGCCATTATGCTCATGGGCATGGTGGCCGTGGTGATGATGTTCGTGGCGGGGACCAGCCCCAAGTGGCTTCTGGCCGGGGCGGGGGCGGCTGCGGTGTTCGTGGTGGTTTACATCAGCTTCATGGGCTATGCCGGGGACCGGGTCACCGCATGGCTCCATCCGGAGCTGGACCCGGGGGATACCGGATACCAGATTTTGCAGTCGCTGTATGCCATCGGCTCCGGCGGCCTGTTCGGCCTGGGCTATGGGAAATCCCGGCAGAAATATTTGTACCTGCCTTTTCAATATAACGACTATATCTTCGCCATCTGCTGCGAAGAGCTGGGCCTTGTGGGGGCGGTTGCCATCATTGCGCTGTTTGCCGTCACCATTCTGCGGGGCTACTGGATCGCACTGCATGCCAGGGACCGGTTTTCCACCGTGCTGGCTGCGGGGCTGACGACCCTGATCGCGGTCCAGACCATTTTGAATCTTTGCGTAGTCACGAACCTGCTCCCGTCCACTGGGATCGCGCTGCCCTTTTTCTCCTATGGGGGTACGGCGCTGGCGGTGAATTTGGGGGAGATGGGCATCGTTTTGAGTATATCCAGACACAGAAACCAGAGAAAAATTCAGGAGGAATGAACATGAACCTGATCTTTACCTGCGGCGGCACAGCCGGACACATCAATCCCGCCATTGCGGTCGCCAATATGATGAAGGAGCGCCATCCCGGCTGTAAGATCCTGTTCATCGGCGCCACGGGACATATGGAAGAAAAGCTGGTGCCCCAGGCGGGCTATGAGGTCAAGTGCCTTCCCGGCTCCGGCCTGAGCCGGGGAAAAAATTTGGCTGCCATCAAAAAAAATGTACATGCGGTCAAATGCGTACTGGATGCCGTGAAGGCGTGTAAAGACATTTTCCGGGAGTTTAAGCCAGACGCGGTCATCGGCACCGGCGGCTATGCCAGTTTCCCGGCCCTTTATGCCGCCCAGTCCATGGGAATCCCCACCTGTGTCCATGAAAGCAACGCCCTTCCCGGCGTTACCACCAAGCTGGCGGCAAACCGGGCCAGCCGTGTCCTGGTGGCCTTTGAAGAAAGCGTCCGCCACTATAAGCATCCGGAAAAGGTGGAGGTGGTTGGGATGCCTGTCCGCCGGGAGTTCCTGTACACCACCCGGGAGGATGCCCGCAGAGAGCTGGGGCTGAAGGGGTACGTTGTGGTTTCCGCCTTCGGCAGCCAGGGGGCCAAAGTGATGAACGAAAACATTGCCGACATGATGCCCCTGGAGCAGGCCGACGGCTTCCCCTTCCACCACATCCACGCTACCGGAAGCTTCGGAAAGGAATGGATGCCAAAGCGGGTGAAGGACAATGGTGTGGACTTTGAAAATTGCCCCGCATTGGATATCCGGGAGTATATTTACAATATGCCCACTGTCATGGCCGCCGCCGATGTGGTTATCGGCCGGGCAGGCGCCGCTACCTGCAACGAGATTGCGGCCGCCGGGATCCCCTGCATCCTGATCCCGTCCCCCAATGTGACGAACAACCACCAGGAAAAGAATGCCCGGGTGCTGGAAGCGGGTGGCGGCGCTGTGGTGCTGCTGGAAAAGGAATGCACCCCGGAGAAACTGTACGGGCTGATTCGGGAGCTGCTGGCGGACAACCGCCGGCGGGAGGAGATGTCCAGAAAGCTGCATGGTATGGTGCGGCTGGATTCCGCAGAGCGGATCTGCGATATCGTGGAGGAACTGATGGGAAAAAACAGATGATTTTCCCACCGGATTTCCGGCGCTTCGGGCAACGGTATGCCCAGGCGTGAAAGCCCCTATCCCAGGAGGAACAAGAATGGATACAACACAGAAGAACCGGGAGGAGGCAGCCCGCCGCCCCCGGAAAGATGCCCCCCAAAGCGCCCGGAAGCGCCCTCAGGGCACAAAAAAACAGCGCCCCGCGCCGGAGGAGCCTGCCCAGCACCGCCAGTCCCGGCAGAAGGCCCCCCAGGCGGAGGAAACCCAACAGCCCCAGAGCCGGGCGGAAGCCGCCGGACAGCGGCGCGAAGCCCCGGCAAAAGCCAGCCAGCAGCGCGGCACCGGGGAAAAGCCCAGGCAGCAGCGCCCAAGACAGGCGGAGCAGGCGCAGCCCAAACAGGCGGCCGGTCAGAAACGCAAGGCGCCGCCCAAGCAGCAGGCGCCGGAGGAACAGCGCAGGAAAGCTCCGAATAAGAGCGCTGCCTCCCGCCAGAAGGGCCTTTCGGACAGCGTCTCCAACAAGAAGCGCGCCTATGGCAACAGCAAACCCAAGAAAAAATCCGCTTTTGCCGTGGTGGGCGATATGGTCAAGCGCACGGCACAGCGCAATGCGGCAAAGGAAAAGGCAAAGAAGGAAGCAAAGGGCAAGACCCAGCGGTCCAAAAGGCCCCGGCAGCCCACTCCCGCAGTGATTTACACCCAGCCCCAGGCCTTTAACCGCAGCCGCTTCCTGATTCAGCTGCTGACCGTTACCGCAGTGGTGGTGGCGCTGGTGCTGGGCCTGTCGGTCTTTTTCAAGGTGGGGGTTATCACCGTCTCCGGTGCGGATGTGTACACGGCCTGGACCGTGCAGGAGGTCTCCGGGATCTCCGTGGGGGACAACCTGCTGACCTTCAGCCGGGCCAGAGCCGCGGCCCTGATCAAGGCCAACCTTCCCTATGTGAAAAATGTACGCTTCGGTATAAAATTACCGGATACTGTCAATATTATCATCGAGGAAGAGGATGTGGTGTATGCCATCAAGGATACCAATGACCAATGGTGGCTGATCAACTCCGACGGCCGTGTGGTGGAGCAGAGCAATAAGGCCAAGGCGTCCAACTACACCCAGGTTCTGGGCGTGACGCTGGACAATCCCGTAAGCGGCGAAAAGGGGATTGCCTCGGAGGCCGTCCCCACGGAGACGGATGACAGCGGCGAATATATCGCGGTCACCCTCACCGGCGCCCAGCGGCTCAACGCTGCTTTGCAGATTCTCAGTGCGCTGGAGGATAACGATATTGTCGGCGACGCGGCCAGCGTGGATGTTTCCTTGCTGGAGGACATCGTTTTGTGGTATGGCACCCGCTACCAGGTGAATCTGGGAGATTCGAGCCGGATAGACTATAAAATTGCGTGCGCGAACGATGTGATTTTGCAGTTGAGTGAGTATGATTCCGGAATCCTGGATATCAGCTTCAATATCTGGAGCGACAGGGTGGTCTATACCCCCTTCTCGTAACGAAGGCACCTGGAAGAATCCTGTGCAGATGTAATAATTTTGTAAATAATTTGACGAATTCGCAGATTTTCTATTGACCAATTCAGAAATTAAGGATAGAATGTAGAGAGCATGAATACGAAAACAAGCCGGAAGCGGCAGCCCCGCGACTGCGAAAAGATACATAGGAGGAAGAGTAATATGTCCGAAAGTTTACAGGATCGCGTTGTAAAGATCAAAGTGATCGGTGTCGGCGGTGCCGGCAACAATGTAATTAACCGCATGATCGATGCCGGGGTAGGCGGCGTGGATTTTGTCGTTGTGAATACCGATAAGCAGGACCTGAACAAGTCCGTCTGCAAGAATAAGATTCAGATCGGTGAGAAGCTGACCGGCGGCATGGGCGCAGGCTCCAAGCCCGAAATCGGTAAGAAGTCCGCTGAGGAATCCCGGGCGGCCATTTCCAAGGCCCTGGAAGGCACCGACATGGTCTTTATCACCGCCGGTATGGGCGGCGGCACCGGCACCGGTGCGGCACCCATTGTGGCGGACCTGGCCCATGAGGCGGGCATCCTGACGGTGGGCGTTGTTACCAAGCCCTTCAAATTTGAGGGCGCCAACCGGATGCGCCAGGCAGAGCAGGGCATCGCCGACCTGAACGGCAAGGTCGACTCCCTGATCATCATCCCCAATGACCGCTTGAAGTATGTCACCGACCAGAAGATCACCTTCGCCAATGCCTTCGGTATTGCTGACGATGTACTGAAGCAGGCTGTGACCTCCATTTCCGAACTGGTGGGCTTCTGCAAGAATGTCATCATCAATCTGGACTTTGCCGACGTTTCCGCCGTCATGAAGGATGCGGGCCGTGCCCACATGGGCGTGGGTACCGCCAGCGGCCGGGAGAAGGCCGAGCAGGCGGCCACCGCCGCTGTATCCAGCCCCCTGCTGGAGACCTCCATCAACGGTGCCACCGGCGTGCTGGTGAATGTCACCGGCTCTCTGGAAATGACCCTGGACGATGTGGAGACCGCTGCGGGCATCGTGCAGGAGGCTGCGAATCCCGATGCCAACATCATTTTCGGCGCCACCATTGCCGAGGATTTCCAGGACGAGATGCGTGTCACCGTCATTGCCACCGGCTTTGACCTGAAGGCTGAAAGCTTTGCGCCCAAGGCCTCCGCCGGCGCGAAAGGTCCTTCCGGTCCCAGCTTTGTCCCCGAGGATATTGATACTCCCGTTGCCGCTGCCAAGCAGCCCACCAAGAGCGCGGACATGAGCGACATCGACGAGATTTTCAGCATTTTCAAGCGCTAAGACGTGCTTTGCCGCATCCCGGCCCCAGGGGCCGGGATGCTTTTGCTGTACCGGCTGTGGGAAGGAGGAAAACCATGGGTGCTTATGAAGCCCTGGCAGCCAGCTATGACCGGCTGACCAACGATGTGGACTATGAGGCCATCGTTGATTTTTACTATGAGATTTTGGAAAGAGAAGGCATAAAACCGCGAACGGCTGCCGACCTGGCCTGCGGCACAGGCTCCGTTACGGCCCTTTTGGCAAAACGGGGGCTGCGGGTTGTCGGCGTGGATATGTCCGAAGAGATGCTCACTGTGGCCAGTCAAAAGGCCGAAGCGATTCAGCCTGCTCCCCGCTTTATTTGTCAACCCTTGCAGGAATTGTACCTTCCCCGGGGTGTGGATATGGCGGTCTGCGCCCTGGACAGTCTGGATTACATCACGAACCCTGCCGATTGCGCCGAAGCCATCCGCCGGGTCTACAAGGCACTGAACCCAGGCGGTATTTTCCTCTTTGATGTGAACACCCCCGAAAAGCTTCATGCCGTGGACGGCCAGGTTTTTCTTGACGAAGATGACGACGTCTACTGCGTCTGGCGGGGAGAATTCGATGAAGAAAGCAATATCTGCTCCTATGGCATGGATCTGTTCCAGCGCCGGGGCGGACTGTGGGAGCGCTCCTTTGAAGAGCACCGGGAGTATGCCTATACCCGGGAACAGCTAATGGGTTATCTCAAGGCGGCGGGCTTTACCCACATCGCGGTCTACGGCGACCGGAAGCTGGAGGCCCCTGGAGAAGGGGAACAGCGCATTTTTTTCAAAGCAAGAAAGGGAAAGAGAATATGAAAGACTATTTGGTTCGCGGGATGACCATGGACGGCTTTGTAAAGGTGGTGGCCATCCGCTCCACCGAACTGGTGCGCCGGGGCGCGGAGATTCATGGAACCACCCCCAATGCAACCGCCGCATTTGGACGCACACTGACAGCGGCATCCATGATGGGCAACATGCAGAAGGTGGAAAACGGCTCCATGACCCTGCAGATTCGGGGCGGCGGTCCCATCGGTACCATTACCGTGGTTTCCGATCCCGAGGGAAATGTTCGCGGCTGTGTTACGGAGCCGAAGGTGCCGCTGGTGGAAAAACATCCCGGCAAGCTGGATGTGGGTGCCACCGTGGGAGTGGACGGGACGATCACCGTTATCCGGGACCTGCAAATGAAGGAGCCATATATCGGTTCCACCCAGCTGGTATCCGGCGAGATCGCCGACGATGTGACGGCCTATTTTGCCCAAAGCGAGCAGACCCCCACGGCCTGCGCCCTGGGGGTGCTGGTGGACCGGGACAGAAGCGTAAAGGTAGCGGGAGGCTATTTGGTTCAGCTGCTGCCCGGGGCGCCTGACGAAGTGGTCAGCACGTTGGAGGAGGGAATCCGGAAGGCCGGGGCCGTTACCTCCATGCTGGAACAGGGGATGACACCGGAGGATATATTGGGCCAGGTTTGCGGCAGCCTGGGCGTGGTATTCCTGGAAACCACCGAAGTTTCCTATAAATGCTATTGCTCCCGGGAGCGTGTGGAAAGCGCGCTGATCAGCCTCGGCCGCGAGGAACTGACGGACATTCAGGCCGAGGGGAAGCGTTTTCCGGTGGAGTGCCAATTCTGTGATACTGTCTATCAATTCACTCCCGAGGATATTGGCGAACTTTTGAAAAAGATTTGATATTTCCTGGGAAAATGGTGGGAATTCCTGGAAAAGTGGCGAGAATTATCGCTGATAAAAAATCGAAAAAAGTGCTTGACAAATCATGGGTTCTTGTGTATAATAAACCACGTCGCTGAGGTGAGCAGCCGAGGCGAACGGTTTGGGAGCATAGCTCAGCTGGGAGAGCACATGCCTTACAAGCATGGGGTCACAGGTTCGAGCCCTGTTGTTCCCACCATACAATCTGGCCCGGTGGTGCAGTCGGTTAGCACGCCAGCCTGTCACGCTGGAGGTCGACGGTTCGAGTCCGTTCCGGGTCGCCATATTTTATGCATTCTGGTGCATGTGAGGAGAGTTTTCTCCTCAGTATGCCTCTGTAGCTCAGTAGGTAGAGCAGCGGACTGAAAATCCGCGTGTCGTTGGTTCGATTCCGACCGGAGGCACCATTTCAGTTGGCGTCGACGCGAGGTCGGAGAAATCCGGTTTCGATAGCCGGCACCAGATGCGGGTGTAGCTCATCTGGTAGAGCGCCACCTTGCCAAGGTGGAGGTAGCGAGTTCGAGCCTCGTCACCCGCTCCAAAAAGATAAGGAACGCGCCTGCGTTCCTTATTTCATACGGTACCGTGGCCAAGTGGTAAGGCAAGAGTCTGCAAAACTCTCATTCGCCAGTTCAAATCTGGCCGGTACCTCCATTATTTATGTACACTTTAGATATTTCTTGAAAAAGTAATATCTAAAGTGTACTTTTTATATTTTTGCGTCACTTTTGATGGAAAAAAGTTGAGACTTTTAGGGTAAAATGTTAACACAATTTTCTGCGTTTTCATAGATATTTTTTTTCGTAGGGAAGCCCCAGGAGGACGGTCACGGTAGATACACGGGGTTCTCTCTCAGAATGGCAGCGCCCTTTTTGATTTCTGGGATATTTTGAAAAAGGGCGCTACAATTTTTGCGAGTTTTCAAAAATTTATCAATTTTATCTTGGGCCGGGTATTTGAGAGCGCAGCGCTCTTAAGTACCCGGCTTTTTTGTTGTCAAAAAGGGCGCTGAATTTTCGCACCCTTTTACTTCGCCAGTCCGGTTGTTTCTGGGCTGGCATTTTTTATTTGAGAAAGGAGTTGGTTCGTATGGAACCGGAATGAAAAAGGGCGCCAAGCGCCAAAAGTACGGGCCGGAGTACCGGCGGGGCTATGTGCCGCCGCCCCCGCCGGAAGCAGCAGTGTGTACCCGGTCGGAAAAATGTGTGGGCTGTCCCTATCCTGGCTCCGGCTTTATCTGCTGGAGTGAGAGTGGGGACTGCATGAGAACCAGAATGGAAAAACTGCAAAACAGGAAGGAGGAAAACAGATGAACTTTTTATCCCGCGCACAGGTGGAACGCATCCGCCAGCAGTATCCCCCCGGAACGGAGGTGGAGCTTATCGCTATGCCGGAGGATCCCCACCCAGTACCTCCTGGCACCCGTGGTAAGGTTTTGGCTGTGGATGACGCTGGTCAGCTGGTTATGAAGTGGAACAATGGCAGCAGCCTTTCCCTAATTCCCGGTGTAGACCGGTTTCGGACCGTTCCTGAACAGGAGTTCAAGCAGAATCTCGCTATGACAATGGGAGGAATGTAAGTTGAAAATTGAAAAGATTACAGTGGGCGACCTTCGCCGGATGAAAGACCAGGAGGGCCTTATCCTCCAAGGCTGCGGCGGGCCGCTGTGGGAGTGGGTGGATGGGGTCAACCAAATGCTCACGGAAAACGGTTGTCTCCTGGAAGGAACTACTTTCCAGAAGGTCAGCAGCTTTGAGCATGACGGCTGCACCTGCTTGCTGTTTCCCTTTACCGGGGATGTAAAGCTGGACATGGGAAAATTAGCAGCTTGGCGGATCCAATCTCACAGTGCTTTCGGGGGAACCTGGCTGTCGGACTATG